>NZ_JBPTTN010000027.1:0-222 GCF_051547125.1 Flavobacterium sp. RSSA_27 | reverse complement strand
AACAGTAGCCGTTCCACCTGTCAAAGTAACTGTTGTATTAGAACCTCCATTGATGTTGTAAGTAACCACAGCACCTGATGTTCCTGTTAAAGTAAACGTTGCATTTGCACCTGAACAAATTGGACCATTATTCGAAGAAATACTGGCTGTTGGTAATGGATTAACGGTTACTGTTGAAGACCCGGACAATGTCTGAGTACATGAAGTAGTCGGATTATTTAT
>NZ_JBPTTN010000026.1:0-223 GCF_051547125.1 Flavobacterium sp. RSSA_27 | reverse complement strand
TTAAAATTTTAACACAAGCAGTATTTGCTTTATCTCTGATTTGTACATTATAAGTTGCATTAGCTAGTGCAGTAAAAGTACCGCTATCTTGCCAAGTTGTACCTCCATTGATGCTGTATTGGTAGGTACCATAACCTCCCAATGGAGCACTAATGGTAATGGTTCCGTCATTGGCAGCATTACAAGTTACATTAGTTGAAGCTACAGTTGCGCTTAAAACAGC
>NZ_JBPTTN010000025.1:0-249 GCF_051547125.1 Flavobacterium sp. RSSA_27 | reverse complement strand
CATTAGTTGAAGCTACAGTTGCGCTTAAAACAGCAGGTTGGGTAATGCTTAAACTTGCATTTACTATTTTAACACAAGCAGTATTGGCTTTATCTCTGATTTGTACATTGTAAGTTGCATTAGCTAGCGCAGTAAAAGTACCGCTATCTTGCCAAGTTGTACCACCATTGATGCTGTATTGGTAGGTGCCATAACCTCCTAATGGAGCACTAATGGTAATGGTTCCGTCATTGGCGCCATTACAAGTTA
>NZ_JBPTTN010000024.1:0-256 GCF_051547125.1 Flavobacterium sp. RSSA_27 | reverse complement strand
AGTACAGAAAGCAGTAGGGCCAGCAGCAGTGATTATGGGTTGGCTAGGTTTTGCAGTAACGCTGATTGATTTAGAAACACTTGTCGTACAGCCACTTGAATTGGTCACAGTATACGAAATAGTTACTGTACCTGCATTTACTCCAGTGACTAACCCATTGCCATCTACAGTAGCGATACCGGTATTTTTAGATTTCCAAACTCCTGCAGCAGTAGTATTGGTTAATTGCAGGGTTGAGGCAGCACAAACAATAGCG
>NZ_JBPTTN010000023.1:0-263 GCF_051547125.1 Flavobacterium sp. RSSA_27 | reverse complement strand
AACTTCCGCTTAATGAAATTGAAGTCGTAGTACATGTCAATACTTTGTCTGCTCCTGCATTAACATTAGGCGGCGTATTGTTTAGGGTTACCAAAGCTATATCAGTAGCGGTACATCCATTGGCTGGATTGGTAACGGTTAAGGTATACGTACCAGCAGCATTAACGGTTGGAGTTGCAGTATCAGCTCCTGAAACAATATTACCTCCATTACTTGCTATCCATGAATAGGTAGCGCCTTCTGTTGAAGAACTTCCGCTTAAT
>NZ_JBPTTN010000022.1:0-300 GCF_051547125.1 Flavobacterium sp. RSSA_27 | reverse complement strand
CAAGTATCGACATCACAAAAGATGGCGTGTATGTGGATAGCAACAATGATGGAATAACCAATGTTGGCGATGTGGTTTCTTATAACTTTGTCATCAAAAATACAGGTAATGTAACCTTGACTAATGTAACAGTAACGGACAATAATGCAGTGGTAACTGGTGGTCCAATTGCAACATTGGCTGTGGGTGCTACTGACAGCACTACCTTCTCTGCTTCACATACCATAACTCAAGATGATATCAATAAAGGATTTGTTTACAACTTGGCTTTGGCTACCGCTAAAGATCCAAATGACAAAC
>NZ_JBPTTN010000021.1:0-329 GCF_051547125.1 Flavobacterium sp. RSSA_27 | reverse complement strand
GAGATTGATTCAATTCTGTAATAGTACAATCAGTGCACTCAGGGTCTTTTGGGCAAGTAGTACAAGGCGTAGGATCAGAAGAGGTATCTGTTACGGTTTTGTCATTAGGATCTTTAGCGGTAGCCAAAGCCAAGTTGTAAACAAAACCTTTGTTAATATCTTCTTGAGTAATGGTATGTGAAGCTGAGAAGGTAGTGCTGTCAGTAGCACCCACAGCCAATGTTGCAATTGGACCACCAGTTACCACCGCATTATTGTCTGTTACTGTTACATTAGTCAAGGTTACATTACCTGTATTTTTGATGACAAAGTTATAAGAAACCACATCG
>NZ_JBPTTN010000020.1:0-361 GCF_051547125.1 Flavobacterium sp. RSSA_27 | reverse complement strand
CATCAAAAAAATCGATGAATTGCTAGCTGTTAAAGAAGCCGAAATTATGAAAGTATAACTTTCACAACAAACATAAACGAAACCGTCTCCAAAAGTATCTTGGAGACGGTTTTTTTATCATTAAAAATCACTAAATGTGGGTATTGTGTCAGGATTAAGATTACCTATTTTTACAATCTATTAACTAACCTCTTTTTATGAAAACAAACAAACTAAAACTTAATGCCATTTTAGTCACTATTGCTATTTTGATAGGTCTACTACATAGCTGCTATGAAGATGAAACTTCTAATGAAAGCAACCAACCAATTACAACAAGCTACAATGAAACTATTTTATCTTATCTATCTAATTTAAAAAG
>NZ_JBPTTN010000002.1:0-501195 GCF_051547125.1 Flavobacterium sp. RSSA_27 | reverse complement strand
TACAGGTAATGTAACCTTGACTAATGTAACGGTAACGGATAATAATGCGGTGGTAACTGGTGGTCCAATTGCAACATTGGCTGTGGGTGCAACTGATAGTACTACCTTCTCAGCTTCACATACCATTACCCAAGATGACATCAATAAAGGATTTGTTTACAACTTGGCTTTGGCTACCGCTAAAGATCCAAATGACAAACCCGTAACGGATACTTCTTCTGATCCTACGCCTTGTACTACTTGTCCAAAAGAACCTGAGTGCACTTATTGTACTATTACAGAATTGAATCAAAGTCCAGGATTAGTAGTGATTAAAACTTCAACCACTCCAAGTTTTAGTATTGTAGGTGATGTCATTAATTACACCATAATTGTAAAAAACACTGGAAATGTTACATTAAATACTATCACAGTAAAAGATCCATTAACTGGTTTAAATACATTAATAGAAATTTTACAACCGGGTCAAACAGCAGAGTATAATCAAAACTATACTGTAACTCAAGAAAATTTAAACACAGGTTTTGTTACAAATACAGCAATTGCTGATGGTTTTACACCAGATAACAAACCAATAAATGCAACTGATGAAGAAATTGTAAATGAGAAACCTTATGTAATTGATGCTGTTGATGATACTATAAATGCAGGTAATGGTGCAATTGGAAACAATAATGCTGGAAATGTATTAACAAGTAATCCAACAACTCCTGACACCTTAAATGGAGCACCTACTACTCCAGCAACTGTCATTATTTCAATAGTCACACCAGCAACACCATTAAATAGTAATTCTCCAGTTCCATCTTTAGATATTTCAACTGGAACTATTTCAGTACCAGAAAATACACCAGCGGGATCCTACACTATTGAATACACAATTTGTGACAAACAAAACATTACCAACTGTGATACCGCAATTGCAACTGTTATTGTATCTCCATCTGAAATTATCGCACAAAATGATGATTTTGTAGTAGACAACACTATTGAAAGAATTATTGCAGGTAGTATATCAAAGGATAATGGAAATGGTGAAGATACTTTAAATGGAGTTAAAATTGAATTTGACAAAGTTATTGTAACAGTAACTGAAATTATTTTACCATCAGGAGAAGATTATCCAGTACCTAATGTAGATATAAATTCAAAAGACATTATAATTCCTAAAGATGTTCCTGCAGGAGTGTATACAATTTTCTATACCATTTGCGAAAAATTGAATCCTTCAAATTGTGATTCCGCAATCATAACGATAACGGTGACTGCTCCAAAAGTAATAGCAGAAGATGATTACTTCGAAGTTGTTAATATTGAAGGAGGTAATCCAAATATTGGAAATGTTTTAAATGCAAATCCAAATACATTTGATAGTGTTAGAAGCAAACCGGCAGAAATTGACAGAGTTAACATAAAAGTAGTTACCCCAGCAACTCCAATTGAAACTGGAGCTCCTACACCAATTATTAATACAATAACAGGGATCGTTAGTGTACCTGATAATACCCCGGCTGGTACTTATACTATTGAATATTCACTTTGTGAAAAAATAAATCCTACAAATTGTGATTTAGCAATTGTAACTGTTGTAGTTATCAAACCTAGTATGACGGTTACTGGTGAAGCTGTTTGTATCAATGATGTTCCTTACTTTAAGTATACTACAACAGCTAATAATTTCACCCCTGTTAATGGTTTAACCATCACATGGAAAGACACCAATAACAATGTTGTTAGTACGATGAGTAATCTACCTTTAAATGGGCAAGTATTATGGCCAGGGGCTGTCGTAGATGCAAATGGTAATGGTACCGATTGGCCAGGTTGGTTACTAGTAAATGGAAAATGGATAGAAGGTGCTGATGGTTTTGAAAACCTTAGACCTACAGCAACTGTTTCTTTTACTTTAAATCCAACAGAAACCATAACGGTGAGTTATCCTCCATCCTCTCCATTTTGTACTTCAAGACCTGCATTTACAATCGATGCTGTTGATGATGTATCTAAAGCAGTAAACGGATTAAACAGCAACATAAATGTATTAAATGTATTTAATAACGATACTCTAAATACAGATCCTGTAAACCCGAAAGATGTAGATTTAACAATCATAACTCCAGATGCAACAGGCACTTTAACTCTAAATCCTGATGGAAGTATTGATGTAAAAGAAGGAACACCAGCAGGAACCTATACCTTAGTATATCAAATTTGTGAAAAAGCAGATTTCGGAAATTGTGATACAGCAACTGTCACTGTACCGGTAATTTGTGAGGATAATACAAAAGTTTTTGGTAAAATTACAAACGTAGATACTAATACACCTTTAGCAAACGTACCTGTTACTTTAAAACCATTAAACGGTACACCTGGGCCAATACTTTTTAGAGTTACTAAAGCTGACGGTTCATATTCCTTTGACAATATGGTACCCGGAGATTATGTTTTACAAGTTCAAGATGCCAACTTGAATAGTGCTTTTGGCTTATTCAATATCAATCCTAGTTTCTTAATTATTAAAGTTGAAAAATGTAACTACTTGAGAAGAGATTTTGATTATGGTAAAACAGATTTACCTGTACTTGGAGATTTTGTATGGTACGATTTGAATAACAATGGAAAACAAGACGAGTGGTACGATGCCAACAATGATGGTATAGTGACAAAAAATATCCCTGATAGTAATGGAGCTATAGATTTTAGCAAATGGGAATGGATTGACTTTAATGGTGATAACAGTTATGAAGGGGTACTAAATACAGGAGAACTCAATGCAGCAGGTTATGGTAATGGGTCTACAAATGTTCCAAACATATTCATAACAGGACCTAATAATTTTAACCGATCAGTTACTATGGGTATCTTAGGTTTTTGGAGATCTAGACCTCCATTGGGAGCCTACGGAGAATATCGAATTGAGTTCAAAAAAGACCCATTATTTGAAGCCGCTTCAGAAGCTATTGCAGCCACTGGTTTGGTTAAAGTATTGCCTTCTGCATCCAATAAAAACGGCACTTCAAAAACAAGTAAAACCAACAGTTATATTGACTGTGGAAGTACTACCAATAACATATTGTTTGCCACTCTTACTGAACAGGATAGAGTAAATCTAAATATTGATTTTGGTATAAGCTGCAAAACCTTTGCTGGATTGGACGCTGTTGATGACACTTATAGTTTTGTTCAATGCAGTCAAACAGGTGTTATTGGAAATGTAATTACAGCCAATGACTTATTAAACGGAACATTGACAACTACAAATGATGTTAATTTTAAAATAGTAACGGGTTCCAATCCATTCATAACATTTGACGCTATTGGAAATGTGACAATTTTGAGTGGTATTTCGGCAGGAAAATATGTATTTACTTATCAAATATGTAATAACTTATTCCCTACCGATTGTGATACAGCGACAATAACTATAGATGTAACGCCAATAGCTCCTATTGAAATCAATAGTGTGGCATGTAATGCAGATTCAACGCTCATTGACTTAAACACCTTGCTTCCTACAGATATCCCAACAGGAGGTAGATGGATTGATAGTAGTAGTACAAATAGACTCAATGGAAGTGAATTTAATCCATTTGAACTTTCTATTGGTGATTATCAATTTGAGTATAGAATTGAAACTGGAGATTGCCCTAGAAGTGTATTCGTAAATATGAATGTGAATTTTGACTGTAAAGTATTAGGTTGTGGTACCATATTAGTTCACAATGCATTTTCACCAAATGGAGATGGTCTTAATGATTTCTTCAAAATTGACAATATAGACGACACTATTTGTTATCCAGAAAACACTATAGAAATATATAATAGATGGGGAATTTTAGTTTTCGATACCAAAAACTACAATAATAGCGCAAACTATTTTGATGGAGTATCTAGAGGTAGAACCACTATTAGTCAATCATCTGGATTACCAACTGGAACCTATTTTTACATCTTGACTTACACTTCCTTTGACTTAAATGGAAATGAAGTTCATAATAAAAAAGATGGCTATTTATATATTTCAAGATAAATCTAAGTTTCATTTTAATAAGTACCAATTAACCTACTGAGTTCCTTAGGAATTCAAATGCTAATAAAAAAAAGCTATTATGAAAACAAAAGTAATCACTTTCATTACGATGTTACTGGCGATGGTGAGTTATAGTCAACAAGATGCTCAATTCACACAGTACATGTACAATACTATCAATATTAATCCTGCCTATGCAGGAAGTCGTGGTGCGATGAGTATTTTTGCTTTGCATCGCACACAATGGGTAGGACTAGATGGAGCGCCAACAACTAATACTGCATCGATTCATACTCCATTAAATAACAGCAGTATGGGTATTGGATTATCATTTGTTAATGATAGAATTGGACCAGTGGATGAAAACACAATTTCTGCTGATTTGTCCTATACACTTCAAGCTTCAGAAAATTTCAAGCTATCTTTTGGTATGAAAGCAACTGCTAATTTATTTAATCTGAATGTCAATAAACTCAATCCTGCTGATCAAGGTGATGCACAATTTCAAAATTTAAGAAATGTTTTTACTCCTAATATAGGTGCTGGAATTTATTTACATTCGGATAAAGCATATGTAGGGCTATCGGTTCCCAATTTTATTCAAACCAACAGATATGATGATAATGATGTAGCCATTTTCAAAGATAGAATAAACTACTATTTAATAGGTGGTTACGTTTTTGATTTATCCAATGACATCAAATTTAAACCTGCTTTTTTAACCAAATTAGTTGAAGGTTCCCCACTTCAAGTAGATGTTTCTGCCAACTTTATGTTTGTTGAAAAAGTAGTTCTAGGTGTGGCTTATCGTTGGAGTGCTGCAATGAGTGCAATGGTTGGATTTCAAGTTACAGATGGTATGTATATTGGTTATGGATACGATCTGGAAACAACCAACTTAGAAAACTACAATTCAGGATCACATGAAATTTTCCTGCGCTATGAACTATTCAAAAACAATGCAAAAATCAATACTCCAAGGTTTTTCTAAAAATGAAACTAATTACTATCATATTAGAGATACTTCTATTATTCAATTCTTTCATATTGAATAGTAGAGTGATTTTTCAAATTAATAAAGAAAAAAATGACTCTTTGATTAATGATGAAAATGAAAAAAGGTATTCCCATATATATGAAGTGACAGAAAAAATAAATATGAACTTTGGTGCATCAAAAATAACCTATACTGTTAGTAATAGTAATTTAATCAATAAATATGATTTGGGACCCAATAATAGTCGAACAATAAAAGTAAGAACATTAGTTTCTAAAATATCACAACTCAAAAAAATAGCGACTTTTTCATTTAATAACACCTCTTTTTTAAATACACAATCCTCAAATATTAAAACCTACCAACATGACGAATCAATTTACATTGATCCATTAGAAACATTTGAACGATTATCGAATAATGGTATTACATCAATTGAAATCTATAAAAAATTAGGTGATTCCTATTTCTATAAAAATGATTACGCAGAAGCGATCAAATACTATTCAGCATTGATTAAAGTTGCAACAAAACTAGAAGCAGAATATTATTTTAGGTACGGGCAATCATTGAAAAAAGTTGGACAATTGGAAAAATCCAATGAAATTCTTGAAAAATATAAAAAAATTATAGCTGGGCAAGAAAATTGACTATCAATAAAGCAAAGAAATCATGAAAAAAGCAGTATTTATTACCTTAGTTTCAATTGAATTTTTTTCATGGAATTCCTATGCTCAAAAAACTAAAAGAATTACTGAGGATAACAACAACAACCAAACTATTGATCCTTTAAAAACATATGAAAGACTTATAGATAATGGATTTACCTCAAAAGAAATGTGTAAAAAATTAGGAGACGCTTATTTTTTCAAAAATAATTTTGAAGAAGCAAGTAAGTATTATTCAGAACTATTTAAACTTTCGGATAAACAAGATGCTGAATACTATCTTAGATTTGGACAATCCTTAAAAAAAATTGGACAACTGGAAAAATCTAATGAAATGCTTTCAAAATATAAAATTCTAACAAACCAATAAAATAATAAGAGCACGTTTAAAAATAAATTATCATGAAAAAAAGAATTATAACAACAATAGTATTCATAGGTATTATTTCATGGAACTCTTATGCTCAAAAAGCTAAAATGGCTTCTGCGGATAA
Source organism: Flavobacterium sp. RSSA_27 (assembly GCF_051547125.1). Taxonomy (NCBI): domain Bacteria; kingdom Pseudomonadati; phylum Bacteroidota; class Flavobacteriia; order Flavobacteriales; family Flavobacteriaceae; genus Flavobacterium; species Flavobacterium sp. RSSA_27. Next base: position 495,006 of record NZ_JBPTTN010000002.1, on the reverse strand, counting down.
AAAATATGATAATTATGCCTATGTTGATGCCATAAAAACATACGAAAGACTTGCTTCAAGAGGGTATCAATCACCTGCTATGTTTCAAAAATTAGGCAACGCATATTATTTTAATTCTGATTTTGAGAAAGCAGCACAATGGTATGGTCAATTGTATCAACTTACTCCAGATCTAGAACCCGAGTACTATTATCGCTATGCGCAATCATTAAAAGCAATAGGAAATGAAAAAGAAGCCGATGCTTTATTGAGCAAATTCGAAGGAAAGTCAACACAAGATAGCCGAGGAAAACGTCTAAAAAACAAAAGAAATTATATCAATGATATCAAAGCAAATGTTGGGCGGTATACTTTAGAAAACATTGGAATAAATTCTAAATATTCTGACTATGGAAGTGCTATTGTAGATAATAAATTGGTATTTGCAAGTGCCAGAGATACCGGTGGTGTAACCCAACGCAAGCATACTTGGACAGGAGAGCATTTTACTAACTTATATGCTGCTACTATCAATAGCGAGCTTACTCCTGATAAACCAATATCTTATGACGCTACTATCAATTCAAAATTTCATGAATCAACTCCAGTTTTTAGTAAAGATGGAACCACAATGTACTTTACAAGAAATAATTATAAAGATGGAAAAAAAGGGGTGAATGCAAAAAAAGAAACTTTGTTGAAAATTTATAAAGCAACACTAGTTAAAGACAAATGGACTAATATCATCGAACTCCCTTTTAATAGTGACAATTTTAGTACGGCACACCCAGCTTTAAGTCCAGATGAACAAACATTATATTTTGCATCCGATAGACCTGGAACACTTGGTCAGTCTGATATCTATAAAGTTGCAATTCATTCAGATGGCAGTTATGGTACTCCAATAAATTTAGGAAATGAAATTAATACCGAAGGTAGAGAAAGCTTTCCTTTTGTATCCAAAGACAATCTTTTATATTTCTCCTCTGATGGTCATCCTGGACTTGGTGGTTTGGATGTTTTTGTAACCAAAATAAATGCAAACAACACTTTTGGACCCGTTGAAAATGATGGTGGTGAAATTAACTCTTCAAAGGATGATTTTGGCTATTTTCGCGATAGTGCCATCAACAAAGGGTTCATTACTTCTAATAAAGATGGCGGCATGGGTTCGGATGATATCTATAAATTCAATTTCAAACCTCGTTGTGTACAACTATTAAAAGGAACCATAAAAGACAGTATAACAAAAGCCGTTTTACCGGAAACAACTTTAACATTAATTGACAATAACTATACTACTTTGGATACCTTAGTGACAGATAATTCAGGTACCTATACCTTTAGTGTTGATTGTGGGAAAGATTATTTTGTACGTGCCATAAAAAAAGATTACACTTCAAAAGAAGTAAAAATTAAAATCCCGAATACCTCAGGAGAAACAAATCTTGATATCGAACTGAACTCAAGTCTTTGTAAAGTAACTGTTGGAGATAATTTGGGAGTTTGTTTCGGTATCAAGATGATCTATTTTGATTTGGATAAATCAACTATTAGAAAAGAAGCCGCAATTGATTTAGCAAAAATTCTAGATGTATTACAACAACATCCAACTATGAAATTGGACATTCGTTCTCATACCGATTGTCGAGCTACAGCAAAATACAATATGGCACTTTCTGAAAGAAGAGCTAAAGCTACCATTGATTGGTTAATTTCTAAAGGAGTAGACCAATCAAGACTTACCGGTAGAGGTTATGGCGAATCACAATTGGTTAACAATTGCGGTTGTGAACCTACCAATCAATCCGACTGTACCGAAGAGGAACATCAATTGAACCGTAGAAGCGAATTTATTATCACTGCTCTCTAATTATTGATTCAAAAAAAGGAAATTAGGCTACGTTTTGTAGCCTTTTTTTATGGTATATTAAATCCTGTTTCTGTTATATATAATCAGGGCAAACGCATTAGTTTAAAAAAATAAAAATTAGCCATAACCCTAGATAAAGCGTATAGGCGAAACAATTACACATACTAACACAAAATAGAATAGCATAAATAGCACAAATCTGCCAAAGAAAGACATGATTCGTGTCATTCAAATTTTAATACCACAAATAGTAGTGCAGTAGTATAATTCTATCTAACACTTATTTTATTCTTTGAAAATCAGCGAATCAGCGGTAAACAAAGTAAGCCAAGCTACAGTCAAAGTTTTTCCACTTTCTTTAAATTCGTGGCGAAAAAATAAATGATGTGTTTGCCCTTTTTATATATTCAAAAAAATAAAATTGTTTACAAAAAAAGTATATCCTACTCAATTGAAATCGATTAAAGAGTCAATAAGACACTTAAAAGGCGTATTCAATCTGCGCTTACTTTGTAGGCAAATTAATGAAGTAAAACAAGTGCTTGGTTTTGTAGGAGACTAGGGATGTTTAAAATTAAAAGACTAAAGGGTGTCTTTTTTAAATTTTAGCAAATATGTTAACATAATAATTTTTACCAGTCTTTGGATCTTGACGCACAGAAATTCCAAAATGTGTAAAATCACCTACAATATTCTCTTTATGTGTAGTGCTTTTCAACCATGCATCAAAAGCTCCAGCTGGGCTTATAAAATTATAGGCAATATTTTCTGAAACAGTCTTTGCTCTTAGTACTCTAATTATTTCATTGGAACGCGAAACAAAGTCATTGTGATTTACCACATTGTTTGCAATCATATAGTTAACATGTTCTTGAGATTTAACTGAAATAAAATTAATTCTCTCCAAAGTATTCAATCCAATTGATTTTCTGTAATTATTAATTAAGTCTAAGGTTTCCAACTCGATTGAATTGTAATTATAAACTACCGAGTTATATTCATAAGCTTTGGAGTCATCTGTAAGACTTTCTTCTGATTCCGTAGTACAAGCACTAAATACTATTGTTACAAAAAAAACAAAAGGGAGTAGTCGATAAATTGCTTTCATAACATCGGTAGTTTAAGTTTAAAGTAGATTTGGGGAAAACTTCTTTAAATATGTTTTACGTTTTTCTTACTTATTTGTATATAAATTAAATAAAAAAACCGATTAACTACCAAATTTTATCGATGAAATACATTAATTTTAACATTTAGATGCTTTTTTCTTACATTAAGGAGCTACTCTTTTTATTTCCCAAGAATAATCATCTTGTAATTTATACTGAATTCTATCATGTAAACGATTAGGTCTTCCTTGCCAAAATTCTACTTCAAAAGGAACCACCAAATAGCCTCCCCAAAAATCAGGTCTGGGAATTATCTTTCCTTGATATTTTTGTTCCAATTCTTTTAAACTATTTTCTAAAAAATCTCTTGAAGGAATTACTTGGCTTTGATTCGATACTAGTGCACCTAATTTACTTCCGTCAGGTCTTGAATCAAAATACCCATCCGATACGGAATCACTTGTTTTTTGTGCACGTCCTTTAATAATTACCTGACGTTCCATACTTGACCAAAAAAACGACAAGCAAATATTAGGGTTAGCTGCAATAGCTTTTCCTTTCTCTGAATTATAATTAGTAAAAAAAACAAAGCCTTCCTCATTGAATTTTTTCAATAAAACCACTCGTGATCTAGGAAAACCATCTAAACCAATCGTTGAAACGGTCATGGCATTAACTTCGTCTACACCGCCAAAATCTTCCACTTCATGAAACCAACGGTTGAATAAATTAATTGGATCTTCTGGAATAGTAGCTTCTAATAACTCACTTTTATCATAGGATTTTCTGTAATCACTTAAATCTTTCATAGTTTTAATTTTAAACAATAAGGTAAATTAAAAAACTTTCTAATGTAGCAATTTTTACAAAAAGTAATTCAATTAGATTTCGAAGGTTGTTCCATCATCTGCCAATTGCACATTTGAAAAAACAGTTAAGGCTTCCTCTTTAAACGAAGCAATACTTTCGTATCGTGTAGAATAATGACCTAAAAGTAACAATTTTACATTTGCTTTTGAAGCAATTGTAGCCGCTTGAATTGCAGTTGAATGCATCGTTTTTGTTGCTAACTGTGATTCACTTTCTAAAAAAGTAGTTTCATGATAAAGCAAATCGACTTCTTTAATGATTGGAATTATTGCTTCTGAATAAGCTGTATCTGAACAAAAAGCATAGGATTTTGTAGCTTCGCCAGGAAAAGTAAGCTGCTCATTATCTATAACTTGTCCGTTTTCTAGCGTAATATTTCCTCCCTTTTTAATCTTTTTATAGTAACAAACATCTATCTCCAATTCTTTAATAACATCGATGTTTAATTTTCTATCTCCTTCTTTCTCCTGAAACAAAAAGCCATTGGTATACACTCTATGTTTTAAAGGTATAGTAAACACACTAACCTTTTCATCTTCAAAAATCAATTCACTTTCTTTAGAATCTAATTCATGAAAATGAATTTCATAATTGGTCCAAGAATGTGAGAGCTTTAATTGTAGTTGAATGATTTCTTTCAGACCTTTTGGCCCATAAATATGTAAATCTGCTACTCTAGACAGTAGTGAAAAGGAAGAAATTAAACCAATAAGTCCATAGAAATGATCTCCATGTAAATGTGAAATAAAAATATGACTGATCTTGGTAAACTTGACTTTGTTTTTACGCAATTGCACTTGAGTTCCTTCGCCACAATCTATTAAAAAACACCTGTTTTTAATCTCCAACAATTGAGAGGTTGGATTAGTAAAAGTTCGAGGTGTCGCAGCATAGCAACCTAGTACGGTTAATTTCAAAGTAAAGTGTGTTGGTAGTAAATTATTTAGATACCTTATTAAAAACCTAAATCTCTTTCAATCTCTTCCATTTCAATAATGTCGTGAGCTTCTAATAATGAAGGAACAACTGTTATTGTGTTTGGTACAGCATTGAAATCAATTTCATTTGCTACAATAACAAAAGATTTTTTGTTTTTTTTATGGTGTTTTGATAAACTTAAAAAAAGTTTAATTGATTCTATATCGACAGTTGTATCGTGAGAGATATCCAAAATCAGATTAAAATCTTTAAAACTGGCATATTGGTTCGTTACTTTTTCAACAAAAGTAGTAACACCTTCTGTATCTTTAATTGTTATTGTATGTCCTTTGGTATCTACTTTCATCTTATTGAATTTTTGAAGCTAATAAATAAATTACAGCCATTCGAATTGCTACTCCATTTTCTACTTGATTCAAAATAACAGATTGTTGAGAATCTGCCACATCAGAAGTAATTTCTACCCCACGGTTTATAGGTCCTGGGTGCATTATTACAATCTCTTTACTCAACGAATCTAACAAATTTTTATCAACTCCGTATTGTTGCGCATATTCTCGCGTAGATGGAAAAAAATTAACATCCATACGTTCATTTTGCACTCTCAACATATTGGCTACATCACACCATTCCAACGCCTTACGTAAATCCGACTCAACCGTTACTCCAAGTGATTCGATATGTCTAGGAATCAATGTTTTTGGACCACAAACTTTAACTTCTGCTCCTTGCATTTGCAAAGCATATATATTAGATAAAGCTACGCGCGAGTGTAAAATATCTCCAACAATAACTACTTTTTTTCCTCCTACATCTCCCAATTTTTCTCTGATTGAATAACTATCTAACAGCGCTTGTGTAGGATGTTCATGAGCGCCATCTCCGGCATTTACGATACTTGCTTTTACGTTTTTTGACAAAAAATAAGCAGCTCCAGGATTTGCATGACGCATGACAACCATGTCCACCTTCATTGATAAAATGTTATTAACAGTATCAATTAACGTCTCCCCTTTTTTCACAGAAGATTGGGCTGCAGAAAAACTAATTACATCTGCTGATAAACGTTTTTGGGCCAGTTCAAACGAAAGTTTGGTTCTGGTACTGTTTTCAAAAAAAATATTGGCTATGGTAATGTCTCGTAAAGAAGGAACTTTTTTAATGGGTCTATTGATAACTTCTTTAAAATGATCAGCTGTTTCAAAAATAAGGTCAATATCGTTTTTGGTGATATATTTAATTCCTAATAAATGATTTACGCTTAACTCGCTCATTTTTATACTTATTGATTATTATTGATTAAAAAAACACCATCTTCTCCTCCTTGTTCTGCCCAAGTAACTTTTACTTTTTCGTCATTAATTGCATCGACTTGTCGTCCGCGATAATCTGGCTGAATGGGTAAATCACGACTGAATCTTCTATCGATTAAGGTCAAAAGTTCAATACCTGATGGTCTTCCAAAAGACTGAATTGCAGTTAAAGCAGCCCTAATACTTCTTCCTGTGTACAACACATCATCAACAAAAATTACTTTTTTATTTTCGACCAAAAAATCGATTTGTGTAATATTGGCTTCCAAGGGTTTATCGGTTCTTCTAAAATCATCTCTAAAAAAAGTGATGTCTAAAAACCCTATTTTTATGTTGGATACTTGGTAGTCGTTTTCTAAAATACTTTTTAAACGTTTGGCCAAAAAAGTACCTCTGGGTTGAATTCCAATTAAGATAGTATCAGAAAAATCAAGATGTTTTTCGATTAATTGACAAGCCAAACGATTTAGGATGATATTGACTTCTTTGGAAGTGAGCAATACTTTTTGATTCATGGTATAGTTTTGTTTGGTGTACAAATATACAAATTTCGATTTAGCAATAAACAGGGAATAGTTATAAAAGTAAATCTCCTATAAAAAAACCAAAGGCTATTTAGATTCAAATTAAAACAAAAAAAAACCTTTCTTTCGAAAGGTTTCAATTAAATTATCGTGTATACATTTTAACTCTCAATTCTTGTATTTTATCGTCATCTAAATATTCGTCAAATGTCATGTATCGGTCAATGGCTCCATTTGGTGTAAGCTCCACTACTCTATTACCAACAGTTTGTGCAAACTCGTGGTCATGAGTGGTAAAAATAACTGAACCTTTATAGTTTTTTAATGAATTATTAAAAGCTGTAATCGACTCCAAATCCAAGTGGTTTGTTGGTTCATCTAACATTAAGATATTAGCTCGTTCCATCATCATTCTAGACAACATACAACGTACTTTTTCTCCCCCTGATAAAACTCTACTCGTTTTCAAAGCTTCTTCTCCAGAAAAAATCATTTTACCGAGAAAACCTCTTATATATACTTCGTCTCTTTCTTCTTCAGTTTTTGCATATTGACGCAACCAATCTACTAAGGTTAAATCATTTTCAAAAAAAGCATGATTCTCACTAGGTAAATAGGCTTGATTAGTAGTTACTCCCCATTCAAATTTACCAGAATCTGCAACTTGATTGCCATTTAAAATTTCATAAAAAGCCGTTGTTGCACGAGAATCTTTTGAAAAAAGTACAATTTTATCTCCTTTGGCCATATTCAAATCTACGCCTTTGAACAAAAGTTCTCCATCTACAGAAGCACTCAAATCTTGTACATTCAAAATTTGATCGCCTGCTTCACGATCTTGATCAAAAATAATAGCAGGATAACGACGGCTAGAAGGTTTGATTTCTGCAATATTCAATTTCGAAATCATTTTTTTACGAGAAGTTGCTTGTTTCGATTTAGCCACGTTAGCACTAAAACGACGGATAAACTCCTCTAATTCTTGTTTCTTCTCCTCGGCTTTTTTGTTTTGTTGAGCACGTTGCTTGGCCGCTAATTGACTAGATTCGTACCAAAACGTATAGTTACCAGAATAGTGACTAATTTTATTAAAATCAATATCAGAAATATGCGTACAAACTGCATCTAAAAAGTGTCTGTCGTGAGAAACTACGATTACCGTATTTTCATAATTGGCTAAGAAATTTTCTAACCAAGCAATGGTTTCAAAATCCAAATCGTTGGTAGGCTCATCCATAATCAACAAGTCAGGATTTCCGAATAAAGCTTGCGCCAAAAGGACACGCACCTTCATTTTTCCTTCCAAATCGGCCATCAAAGTATAATGATTGTCTTCTGTAATACCAAGATTTGACAACATAGCTGCTGCATCAGAATCGGCATTCCATCCATTCATTTCCTCAAATTGCACTTGCAATTCTCCAATTCTGTCAGCGTTTTTGTCATTATAATCCAAATAAAGTTCGTCCATTTCTTTTTTGACAGCATACAAAACTTTATTACCCATCATCACCGTTTCCAATACCGTATGTTCATCAAACATGTTGTGATTTTGGTTCAACACTGACATTCTTTTCCCTGGTTCTAAATGGATATGTCCAGAAGTTGGTTCCATTTCGCCAGAAATTATTTTTAAAAAGGTTGATTTTCCAGCACCATTGGCTCCGATTACTCCGTAAACATTACCGTGAGTGAATGTAGTGTTTACTTCGTCGAATAAAATTCTTTTACCAAATTGAACTGATAAATTATTAACTGTTAACATGAATTGCTTTTTTAAAAATTTTTTGCAAAAATACAAAAAAATACTGATTTATCTTGGTTGCAATTCATCAGTATTTCAGAAACAAATTAAATACAATTAATTCTTTTTCAATACATTATCCATACTATCTAGCATTCCGTCTTGCTTTTTGTCCAAAAGCAATTCCCAAAACATGATGCCACCAAGCTTTTTCTTGATAGCATATCTTGTTTTAACTTCTACCGATTTAAGGTCATCGCCAGTTGCAAACAATTGCTCTTTTTCGTTGTACCAATAAGGAGCTTGTGCTTTCTCGTCCCAGAAATAATTCCAACCTTTATCCTTAGTTAATTTAGTTTCAAAATCTTTAAAATCAATTCCGTTGGTAGCTGCACCAGATTGATACAGACCGTTATTGATAGCAACAACATTTTTCCAAATACGAGTATAAAATGCCGCTCCAATGACAAGCTTTTTTGCAGGTACTCCCAATTTTAAAAGGTAGCCAACAGCTTTATCAGTGGATTCTTCCTCGTTTTTTGTACTAAACAATGGAGTATGATGACCAGTTACGGTAGCATAACCATTGACTAAGTCGTAACTCATAATATTTACTCGATCAACCAATGGCACAATCGCTTTCCAATCTACCGCTTCTTTCAAATATTTCATAAACCCTCCTGCGGCAAAACTCAGTTCATTTTTTGGTCCTAAAGCATTGCACAAAGCAACTAAAAGAGCTGTAAAATTAGATTTATCTTGAGGTCGAAACTTGTGTCCAGGAAAACCTTCAATTGTAGGATACTCCCAATCCAAATCCAGTCCATCACATTTAAAATAATCGTTAATTTCTTTTACTGATTTCGCAAAAACAGCAATTTTCTCAGCTGAATCAAAACCCTCTGAACAAGGTTCACAACCTCCCCAGCCTCCCAAAGAAAGCATCACTTTTAATTTAGGATTTATTGATTTTAGAGAAACCAAATGCTTAATTGCAGAGGAATCTTTAGCCGTATCTACATTTAATTTTCCCTCTTTTAAATGACAAAAGCTATAAATAATATGCGTCAATTTTTTAACATCATAAGTGTCGATTTGTTTATCGTCACCAGTATAGTAGGCAATCACAGATAAATCTTTATGCTTTTGTGCTTCAGCAAAAAGAGAAAACAAAAGGAAAACTATCAAAAATTTACAATCTTTCATCGATATACTTTTTTAGAGTAAAACTACTTATTATTTACAAAGAAACCTGGTAAAAATACCAGGTTTCTTTTACATTAATTTCTAAAAAAACAATAACCAAATTGAAAAGAAATTAACACCAATTCAAATAGTAATAAAAACTAAATAAACCAAACTTAATCAAACTAAACACTATTCATAATAGAACTAAAAATTATAATTCTACCATTTTTTTTAATCCTAAATAAACCGCCAATTCAACATCTGCGTGTGCTTTGGAGTTGCATTTTTCTAATAACTCTTTCGCTGTAACAGCGTTATAACTGGAATTCTTTTGGAACTTATAAAGCAATTGTTCTGACATATCTTGCAACGCTTTGGATAAAGGCAAAAGAGGTTGTACCAATGGCGCATTTTGACTTAACAACTCTAAATCCTTGTGATTTTGTATCCATTTATTCAAAAAGATAGTAATCTCTTTCTCAACTGAGACGTCTTTATTTTTTACGTATGCAACAACTAATTCATTAAAAACTAAAGCGTCTTCAGCATCAGGAGTACAAGCATCAGCAAACAAAGTAAACGGAGAATACATTTGATATTCTGTTCCTCCCGCATTACGAGAATAAATTTTCAAAGGTTCACAAACTGCTGAAAATGTTTGTAAAGCAGTTGTATTTTGATTGTTACTGATATTTCTCAACACCACTTCTTTATTGCGAATATGCGTAATTCCTAATTCTTCCAACCGAAATGAAATGGTTTTCAATCTTTTTCGCATACTTGCCAAATCAGTTACACTAGCATCAGACCAAAGCCTTTCAGCAATAGCTGCAGTTCTTGGCCAAAGTCTAGAATCAATTGTCTCGGGAGTAACCAATTCGCTCCACATTGTAGCTTCTCCCCCTAAAATTCTAGCTTTTTCTTCTGATGAAAGTGAGGCATTATTAGGCATTGGATCATTCAAATAATGACATTCAACTCCTTGAACCAAATCCACATAAAAACCATTGGACAAAACTGTTTTGTAGCCATTTTTAGCAGCTGCAATCAAAGAACTACCAGCAGCTACACCTTCGTTTGGTCCTTTCCAAGAATGAATTATGGCCTCTTTGGACATATTCTTAGTCATAATTTCTTCCCACCCCATCAATTCTTTTTGATGCTTTTTTAACATTGGAATTAATTGCATCGTAAAATAAGTCTGCAATTCATGATTGTTGGCCAACTTATGCTTCTTCATAAATTCCTGAATCTTAGGATTAGCATCCCAATCTTTACCTTCGTTTTCATCACCACCAATGTGGAAATATTTCCCAGGAAACAATGGGCAAACTTCATCAAAAATTTCACTTAACAATTGATACGTTCTTGGATTAGAAGGATCTAATGTTGGTGTAAAAATACCTGCATTTCTCTCTAACGAATACGTTACAAGACCTGATGCTTTCTGCGTAGTTTCAGAAGAGCCTTTATTTATCGTCACAACTTTACTTCCTATTTCTGGAAAAGCTGTTAAAATTGCTGAGGCATGACCAGGCACATCAATTTCAGGTACCACAAGAATACCTCTATCAGCAGCATATTTTACAATTCCTTTAATTTCTTCTCGACTGTAGAAAAGGCCATCAGAAGCTTTATCTGTAAGCACTTTATGCTTTTTCATTTCTATTCTCCAACCTTGATCATCTACCAAATGCCAATGAAAAACATTCATTTTCATAGCAGCCATAGCATCTAAGTTTCTTTTGATAACATCAACAGGTTGAAAATGTCTTGCAGCATCAATCATTAATCCACGCCAAGTAAAACGAGGCATATCTGTGATAGTTACGCTTGGAAAATAGAAAGAAGTAGCATTATTTTGAAGCAATTGCAAAAGCGTTTCCAATGCATGCATCGCGCCTAAATCTGAGGAAGCATTGATAGAAATTGTATTCGATTGTATCGTCAATTGATAACTTTCATCTTCGTACAAGCCAATTTTTCCAGCTTTTACACAATTGATTTGCAACTGTGCATCAGGAAATTCATTGGTTGCAGTCACAAAACCTTGCTTAAAAAACAACCCAGTTCTACCATCCAATCGTCTTAAAAAATTAGAAGTAGCTACAAAAATTCTCGAATTAGGTTGCCCAGTAACGTTTACTTTAAAAGATGAATTTAAAGCAAAATTTCCAGACTTTAGCTCCATTTTTTGTGGCCAAGGCATTACATTTAAAGACTCCTTGCTTACTTGAGCTGTCGTAGCTAATGTTACAAAAAACAGTATAAAAAGGTATTTCATAAGTGGTTTTGGTATATAAAATCTTCAATCAGGTGGTTACTCCTACTATTGAGAAGAACCATTCGGCTGAGTAAACAACCGAATGGATTTTTAAATTTTAATAGTCAAATCGTTTAAATGCCTCGATGGCTTCATATTCTGCTAAGCCTAAATCATCGTATAACTTGGCGGTATTTTTATTGCGATCTTCTGCACGCACCCAAAATTCTCTCGAATCATTCCCTTGAAACATCACGCGATCTTTTTGAGATTGGTGAAATAAAATCGCTTGTCGTTTCAACAATACTTCGTCTGGACTTAATGGAACAGCCATATCAATCTCGTGTAAATCCCATTCGTGCCAAGCTCCTCTGTACAACCACAACCAACACTCTTTCATGTAAGGTTTGCCTTTTAATTGTTTTAAAGCGGCAAAAATGGCATTCAAACATACTTCGTGAGTTCCGTGTGGATCGGCTAAATCCCCTGCTGCAAAAACTTGATGCGGTTTAATTTTAGCGATGATATCCGCTACAATTTCAATATCTTCTGTTCCTATTGGGTTTTTCTTTACCTGACCAGTTTCGTAAAAAGGCATGTCTAAGAAGTGAACATTTTCATCTTTGAGCCCTATGTAACGCACTGCAGCATACGATTCTCTTCTTCTAATTAGACCTTTTAATTTTCTAACTTCTAAAGAATCGATTTGATTGTCGTTCTTGTTTTTTAAGAAATCAATTACGGCTTGGAAGTTGATTTTACTATTATCTTCCCCAACAAAATCATTACATACTTCTGCAAATTTCAAAGCCTCATCATCGGTTACAGCAATATTTCCAGAAGTTTGATACACTACATGAACTTCATGTCCTTGCTTGATTAATTTAGCAAAAGTACCTCCCATCGAAATCACATCATCATCTGGGTGAGGGCTAAACAAAATCACTCTCTTTTTAGCCGGATTAGCTCTTTCAGGTCGGTGTGCATCATCCGCATTAGGTTTTCCTCCTGGCCAACCAGTAATGGTATGCTGCAACACATTGAACATGTTAATATTCAAATCATAAGCTGATCCTTCTTGCGCTAACAAGTCGGACATACCGTTGTTGTTGTAATCTCTATCCGTAAGTTTTAAAATAGACTGATTTGTTTTTTGGCACAACCAAACAATCGCTTTACTTTTTAGTTCTTGATTCCAAATACACTCCCCTACTAACCAAGGCGTTTCAAAACGAGTTAGTGCAGAAGCAGCCGATTGATCCAAAACAAAAGTTGCGTTAGGATGATTTTGTAAAAAGGTAGCAGGTACTTCTGAACTTATTTCACCCTGAATCGTTCTTTTAATCACATCCGCTTTATTTTGCCCCCAAGCCAATAAAACAATACGTTTAGAACGCATAATGGTTGAAACTCCCATAGTAATTGCACGTTTAGGAACGTTAGCAATTCCGTTAAAGTCAGAAGAAGCATCTACTCTAGTGATATGATCCAAAGTTATGATTCTTGTTCCTGAATTAATATGTGATCCAGGTTCATTGAAACCAACATGACCAGTACGACCAATTCCTAATAGCTGAAAATCAAGACCTCCTGCGTTTTTAATGTTCATTTCATAATCAATACAGTATTGATTCAATTCGTCAATAGCTATGGTTCCATCTGGAATATGAACATTATCTGGATGAATATCAATATGATTGAAAAGATGTTGATGCATAAAATAGTGATAGCTCTGCTTGCTTTCTTTGTTCATTGGATAATATTCATCCAAGTTAAAAGTGATCACATTTTTAAAGCTTAAGCCTTCTTCTTTATGCATACGAACCAACTCTTCGTATACTTTTATCGGTGAAGAACCTGTTGCAAGACCTAAAACACAGTTTTTGTTTTCTTCTTGTTTGGTTCTAATCAAAGTGGCAATTTCTTCGGCTACAATTTTTGAGGCTTCAACAGAATTTTTAAAAATTTCGTTATGAATTTTTTCAAATCTAGTTTCTTCAAATTTACCCGCACTTTTGTAACTAATATCCGGTTTTATCTCTAAAGCATTTTTCATTGTACTATTTTTAAATTCTAAAAGTTTTTTGGTTTTTTTCGCTAAATAATCAGTTGTATTTTAAAAATAAATTTGATGTTGGTTTTTAATTGTAAATTACTGATATGGTATATTTTACATTATAATAAATCAATCCAAATTTTTAATATACTTCAAATGTAGGCGTATTATTTATGGCAAAAAAATAAAAAAAACGAACGGTCAGAGTTTATATACCAACGACATTATTTAGTCAATAAAGCGTTATTTGGCCTATAATTTAGGTAGTAGTCCCTAGTCATTAGTTCGTAGCAAAAGGCCACGAACTAAGAACTAAGGACCCTAACTATAAACAAGAAATTAAAAATTAGGTCCAGTAGTATCCCACCACAATCTTGTTCCTCCAGTATCAGGCCCACCTAATTTAGCTAAACCTGTAGCAACACCACCAGCATTACCATCTTTTTCAGATTGAACGAAGTTTACTCTACGCACACCTAAAGCAGTAGAAATTTTCCCTCCACTAGTATTTTTAAGTACCGGTAACAATTTTGGATAACCCGTTCTTCTGTACTCAGACCAAGCTTCTTGTCCTTCTGGGAAACCAGCAATCCATTTTTGAGTGATGATTTTTTGCAATTTCACTTCATTAGATGCAGCTGCGTCCCAAGCAACTGTTACTTTATTTAATGCAGCCCCATTATTTACAGGGAAATTTGGATCTACATAATCTTTGGCTGTTTTAGTATTATCAGCAATGTAAGCAGCTACACCAGAAACTCCATGTTGTGCAAATGAGTTTGTTATTCCCAATTCGTATAAACTTTGAGCTGTTCCTCCCATGTTCCAACCTCTTAATGCACCTTCAGCTCTTAACAAATAAACTTCGGCAGTTGTCATTAGTACAATTTCTTTAGAATTAACAATAGGTCCAATTTCAGAAAAATCTACGTGATCTGCTTTTGCAGCAATTTCAATACCCGTTCTAACCCCTTTGAATTGTCCAGGGAACTGTGTAGATGTTTTGAAGTAAACTGAAAGTCTTGGGTCTTGATATCCTCCCATAATTGACTCCATATCAGCCGACATTCTAACGTCTCCCCAAGCACCACTGATAGTTGCTATTGGGTTGGTAAAGTTTGGTGAAACTACTTTGAAAATATCATCATTAGTTGTCATCACACCAAATTTATGTGCCAATGCTTTTTCAGCTTCAGCTTTTGCCAAAGTTGGATTTTTCTTCACAATTCGCATCGCTAAACGCAAACGCAAAGAGTTAGCAAATTTCACCCATTTTGTGTAATCCCCTTTGTAACCAGATAAATCAGTAGTTGCAAAGGTTGAAGCTTCTCCTGCGTCTACTCTTTTCGTCAAATCAGTCACAGCAAAATCCAATTCTTTGAACATCAAATTGTAAACTTCCTCTTGAGAATCGTACTCAATTGTTTTCTCAGTAGTACCAAATTTTGAATATACAATAGGACCATAAGTGTCCGTAACTCTGTGCATTCCCTCTACTTTCAAGATCAAAGCTAAAGCATAAAATTGATCGTATTTTCCTTTTGCTTTTTGCTCTACAGCATAAGCATTGTACATTACGTCACCGTAAGCAGCTCCCCAAGCAAAACCATTCCAACCATCTACCAAATCATAAGTAGTGTTGTTTGTTCCTCCTCTAAAAGCAGTTCCAGTTGCCATATACCCAGACCAAATATCACCTTGAAGCCCTTGTTGCACTTGGTATTTCCATTCTGGAGTCAAGACAATAATATTGTTAAACATTGGAGCAAAAGCACCTTTGATATTATTAAAATCTTGTTCGTATTGCGCTTCAGTAATACCCGTAGGATTGGTATTAATTTCCTCAAAATTGTTTGTACAACCTACTGCGGCGAGTAAGGAAATACAAATAGCTGTTTTTTTAATTGTATTTAGTTTCATGTTTTTTTAATTAGAAAGTTACGTTTAAGTTAAGACCTATACTTCTTGTAGATGGCATTCCATAAACATCTATCCCTTGTAAACCTTCGCCAGTACTTAATGAAATGTTTGGATCAAAAGGTGCGTCTTTGTAGATAAATCCTAAGTTTCTAGCAATTAAAGACAAGCTTGCTGATTGTAAAAATGGCAATTTCTTAGTATTGAAAGTATATCCAATAGAAACTTCTCTTAAACTTACATTTGTAGCATCATAAACATATTCTCCTGTTGCTCCAGCTCTACCACCAACTTGTTTGTAATATTTCTCAGCATCGTATTTCCCTGTAAAAGCTGTTCCATTTGGATACACTGCATTGATAGTTACACCACCTGCATTTCTAGCATCACCAGTTGCTTTTGAAACTCCAAACTCATCATTTGTTGCCTCTGTCAAGCTCATTACATCACCACCAAATCTAGCGTCAATCAATACATTAGCAAAGAAAGAACCGAATTTGAAAGCGTTTGAGAAGCCTAACATAAAATCAGGGTTAGCATTACCTACTTCTTCAAATTCTGTTTTTTGAATAGTTCCATCAGCGTTTAATAATATTCTACCTTGTTCGTCTCTTTTAATATTTACCCCTTCGATAACACCGAAAGGTCTTCCTTGTTGTAAAACATATCTGTAGTTATTTACTCCAGCTTCTGTCAAAATCACTTTTCCTCCTAATTCAGTTGGAATTTCTTCTACTTTATTTACGTTTTTAGAGTAGTTTACAGTTGCATCCCAAGAGAATTTTTCTCCATTAATAATTTTTCCAGTAACTACTGCTTCAAATCCTTGATTTGAGATACTTCCAGCATTAATTCCGTAATATTTAACTCCTAATGGATTGGTTGGTGGTGCTAAAACTTGTAAATATTGGTGCTTTGTATCTGAATTATAGTAAGACAATTCAAATCCTAAACGGCTGTCAAACATTCTCCACTCTGTACCGATCTCAATTTCTGATTTTAACTCAGGACGTAAAGAAGTACCTGGTTGAGGAGCAACTGTTGCTGGTTTGTTTCCCTCTGCTGTAAAACCGTAAGTGGGTGAAGTTACGAATGGGAAAATGTCATTTCCTACTTGAGCATAAGTAGCACGAACTTTACCATAGTTGATGAATTTTGGCATTGTTACCATTTCACTAAGAATAGCCGTTACCCCAACAGATGGATAGAAAAAGCCTGTATTATCAGTATTTGCCAAAGTTGATGACCAATCATTTCTTGCTGCAACGTCTAAAAATAACATGTCTTTATATCCAAAAGTTGTTGCTGCGAAAACAGATTGTACTTCTTTTCTTGAATCAACAGTTTGTAAGTTTAAGGCGTTATTTACAAAATTTCCTAGTGTAAACCAGTTCGCAATTTGTAAACCTCCACCGATTCCTGAATCTAATGTTGTTCTTTTATTTGCTAAAGTATTCGTGATACTTGTACCAACGTTTGCATTAAAAGTAAAATCCTCATTGAATTTGGTATTGATAGTTGCGATTAAATCACCATAACGTTGCGTACTTAAGTTGTTTATATCAATATATCTACCATTGATATGAGATAAGGTTCCTTGAGTTGTTGCGAAAATTTCTTTTGTAAATCCACTTTCAATTCTGTTATAACTATATCTAGCAGCAATAGACAACCAATCTGTAGCTTTATAATCTAAAGCTAAGTTACCGTTGAAGAAATTATTGGTGTCTTCTGATTGATTTCTGTTAATTCCCCAAAAAGGATTTTGCATGATATCTCTATCCGTCATCCAATTTTGAACGTACATGTTTCTAACGGGATCAAATACTTCAAAATTCTTTTGATAATCGTTAAAATCATTCCCTCTTGGCATTAAATAAACACCCGTAAGTGGGTTAAAGTACAAACCATTTACTGGTCTATTGTTTACTGTTCTTGTGGTATAGTTTGCATTGGCAGCAACAGTTAATTTGTCAAATAATTTACCCGACTGACGGAATCCAAAGTTGTTTTGTTTTAAACCATTTCCAGGAATAATGCCTGATGCGGTAGTATTAGAATATGACAATGAAGTAGAAGCAACATCAGAAGCCGTTGTAAAATTCAATGATGAAATTTGCGTACTACCTGTTTCAAAAAAGCCTTTTACATGGTTGCTTACTTTTTGTTTAGCCCCCCAAGTTTCTTCACCACCTGCAACAGCAACATAATCACTCTGAAATTTTGGTAAAAATGCTGCAGATTCAAAAGTCGTTACAGAAGAAGCTTTTAATTGAGATTTTCCTTGTTTTGCTTTTTTGGTTGACAATAACACAACACCTCTAGCTCCTTGAGAACCATACAATACAGAAGCTGCTGCTCCTTTCAATACTGTCATTCCTTCATAATCTTCAGGATTGATTAATGAAACAACATCTCCTCCATCACGGTTACCACCTGCTGTATCACCAAAAGCATTGTTTGGCTGTCCAGATGTACCGTTATACAATGGAATACCATCAATTACATACAAGGGTTGGTTGTTACTTACAGAAGAGTTACCACGAATTACTACTTTAGTTGATCCACCAGTACCTCCAGAGCTTCTTGTTACAGCAACACCCGCAATTTTACCTGCTACCGTATTAATAATATTAGCATCCTTTACTCTTGTAAACTCCTCACCTTTTAGTTCTTGAGCAGCATAAGTAATGGATTTTCTAGTTTTCTTAATACCTAATGATGTTACTACTACTTCAGTAAGTGCAGTAGTTGATTCACTTTTCAAAATCACTTTGATGGTATCCTCATCACCAACAACTTGTGATCTAGTTTCGTAACCCAAATAAGACACAATTAATGTTTTTCCTTTGTTCACTTTGATCGTAAATGTTCCATCAAAATCAGTTGATGTTCCATTTGACTCACCTTGTACTTGAACATTAGCAGCAGGTATGGGAGCACCGCTACCGTCAACTACCGTACCCTTGATTGTTTTTAGTTGCGCAAACGAGAGTTGCGTAGCAAAAACAAGCATAACGATTAATAAAATTTGTTTCATTTTTTAAATGTATTTGTTAGTTATGATGTAAACTTATTCTTAAGGCATTGTTAAAAAAAATAAATTATACCAACTGTATTATTTTTTAAACCAACGACATAATTTGTTCAATAATATGTTCTTCGAAAACGTTTTCTTATTTTCCTTTTTTCATCAATCGTAATTAAATTATACTTTTTATTTTGAAAAAGCTTGTTTTTATTAGCAAATTCATTATAGTTGCATAATCAAACTACAATGTTGATTGTATACAAAATTGTAATAAACTAGTGCACTATCCTAATGAATAAAATTAAAGACATGAAATTCGAGATCAAGATTCAAAATCATTTCTGGTTTTGGGGATTGTACTTTCTGTTGAATTTTCTGCGATGGGGAGCCTATTTTAATGATTACGAGTATTCCTTTAAATCCAACATCATTGAATTTGCATTACATATTCCATTAGTATATTTCAATCTTTTTGTATTAGTTCCAAGATTGGTTTTAAAATCAAAATACTTGCAATATACTCTTGCCTTATTAGCTACTTTAGCATGCATCTACATTTTAAAAACAGGTCTAACGTATTTTGTGATTTCAAAAGACATTTGGCCAGAAGCCAATCGAGATTATCAACCCTTTGAAATCAATCATATTCTTGCAGTATGTATTGGAGAATTATACGTTTTAGCTATGGCTTCTTCAATCTACTTGACTTTAACTTGGCTAAAAGAAAGGGAACGCAATAGAATTTTAACCGAGAATCAATACAAAATCAAACTTAAATATTTAAAAACTCAAATTCAACCCCATTTCTTTTTTAATACATTGAACAATCTTTATGCTTTATCACTAGAGCAATCCAACAAAGTTCCCGATGTAATTATAAAGCTATCAAAATTAATGGAATACGTACTTTATGATATTGAGGGAACTCAATTTGTACCATTGATAAAAGAATTAGACTACATTCAAAACTATATTGAAATTGAAAAATTGAGGTTCGAAAATGTATCAGTAGCGTTCAATCTTGAGTCTGATATCGATACTATTTGTGTTCCTCCTTTGTTACTTATCTCATTAATTGAAAACGCCTTCAAGCATGGTGGAATTAATAATGAGGCTCTAAAAATCAAAATAAATTGCAAAATCACTCCCGAAAACAAGCTCTTTTTTGAAATAATAAATAACTTTACGCCTTCTCAAAATGAAAATTCCAAAAATGGCATTGGACTAACTAATACAAAGAAAAGATTAAAATTAATATTTAAAAATGATTATCAATTAAGCCATAAAATCAAGTTTAATTTCTATATAATTCGATTGCAAATACCCGTAAAAAATGAAGATTAAGTGTGTATTAATTGATGATGAACCTTTAGGAATCAAAGTGCTCCAAAATTATTTTCAAAACTTTCCTGAATTTGAAATTATTGCCACATTTAATAATTCTATTGAAGCCTTAGATTTTTTAAATAACAATACAATTGACGCTTTATTTCTTGACATCAACATGCCTTTAATGTCAGGTTTTGAATTGATTCAATTGTACAATAACAAAGCCCATACAAAAATTATCATTACCACAGCGTTTCGGGAATTTGCTGCAGAAAGCTACGATTTAGATGTTTTAGACTATTTAGTAAAACCTATCCCTTTGCCTAGATTTATTAAATGTATTTCGAAAATAACAACTGAATTACAAAGTAAAATCGTTACTAAGAATGAAATTCATCGTGTTGATCCTCATATATTTATCAAAGTTGATAAGAAAATGGTAAAAATTAATATTGATGAAATCTTATTCATAGAAGGAATGAAAGAATATATCAAAGTAGTTACCCCTGAAAAAACATACATTACTCATAAATCCCTTTCTTCACTAACCGAAGAGCTTCCTGAAGAACGATTTATGCGCATTCATAAATCCTATACAATTGCACTAGATAAAGTAAAAACCATTGAGGGAAATAGAATTCAAATTACCTCATACACTATACCAATTGGAAGAAATTACAGCAAAGATGTAAAGAGCAAGATTTTAGATTAAATCCCAAAATCCTCGATTCATTCCAATGTCTTTTGTAGAAAAAAAAGAGTCGTTGGTTTAATACTAGCAGTATTTTATCGAAATAATTTTTTTATTAGTTGGTTAATAAATACATTTACAATTAGTCTTGAAATTTTAATTAATTAATCTCTATCTAAATTATGAATTCTGAAAATTTAAAAACCAATTGGGCTCAATTTATACCGCTAGTTATAGTCTTCTTTTTTTGGGGATTTGTTGCTGCAAGTAATGATATTTTAATCCCTGTTTTCAAAACTGCTTTTAATTTATCACAAGGGGAAAGCCAATTAGTTGCTTTTGCCTTTTATATTGCTTATACAGTTGGTTCATTAATCTATATGGGAGTTTCTGTAGCAATTCAAGAAGATTTAGTAAACAAAATTGGTTATAAAAATGGACTTTCATTAGGATTGCTTATTTCAGCTTTAGGAACCCTTTTATTTTATCCAGCAGCGAATACAGGTTCTTTTCCTTTAATGCTAGCTGGCCTTTTTATTGTTGGTTTAGGTTTTTCATTGCAACAAACAGTGGCCAATCCTCTTGCGATAGCTTTAGGCCCGATCAATACAGGCTCACAACGCCTTACATTGGCTGGAGGAATAAACAATCTAGGAACTACCATTGGACCACTTATTGTTAGTTTTGCCATTTTCGGTTCAAGTACAAATGCCAACACAAGTGCAAGTATCGAAAGTGTAAAAATTCCATATTTAGTATTAGGTGTAGCCTTCTTGTTAGTAGCAATACTTCTTAAATTTTCATCATTACCTGACAAACCAGCTTTGGTTGAAGAAACAGAAGCTCACGATGGCCTTCCTGCAAAAAAAACAGCTTTGCAATACCCTCAGTTAGTAATGGGTATGATTGCCATTTTCTTGTATGTAGGAGTTGAAGTTTCTACAGCAAGTAATTTACCAGCTTATATGGAAAGTAAATTAGGATTCTTAACTAAAGACGTTGCTCCATATATCTCTCTTTATTGGGCAAGTTTGATGATTGGGCGTTGGACAGGAGCTGTTGAAGCCTTTACTGATAATATGAGTTGGCAAAAAATATTGAGATTTATCGCTCCTTACCTAGCTTTTGGTGTATTTTTAGCTGTTAATGCCATTGCAAAACACGACCTAACTCCTTTCTACATTTACGGATTAGTAATTATTGTTCTAATTGCAGCTGATATAGCTAGTAAAGGAAATCCAGCCAGAATGTTATTAATTTTTTCTACGCTTGGAATCATTGCAACTGGAATAGGAATGACAACTAGTGGAATGGTAAGTGTTTATGCCTTAACAAGTGTTGGTTTGTTTTGTAGTACCTTATGGCCTTGTATCTTTACTTTAGCAGTAAGCGGACTTGGAAAAAACACTAGCCAAGGAAGTAGTTTCTTGATTATGATGATTATGGGCGGTGGATTTATCAGTGTATTACAGGGTAAAGTTGCTGAAGGAATCGGAATCCAAGAGAGTTACATTGTTGGAATTCTTTGTTTTGCTTACTTGGCTTTTTATGCATGGAGAGTAAGCGGAATCCTTAGAGCTCAAGGTATTGATTTTGACAAAAAAGTTTCTGGTGGACACTAAGAAGTGATTCAAATAATTTAAAAAACCCATTCTAATAAAATAGATTGGTTTTTTTTATTAAAACTCAAGTAACTTAAAATCGCTTATATGAAATTCATTTGAGCATAAAATATTGCATTTTCAGCCAGTTTAGATACTAACAAAAAAACTCCCATTTGCGAGGCATAATGGGAGTTTTCATTAGTATACAATCTAAAATGATAAATCGTTAGTCAACGATCTCAAATTTATTTGTTTCCTTTTTCAAAATCAGCTACAAATTGAGCCAATCCGATATCTGTTAAAGGGTGTTTCAATAAACCATAAATAGCTGAAAGTGGGCCAGTCATAACATCAGCACCAATTTTAGCACAATTTACAATATGCATTGTATGACGAACTGAAGCTGCCAAAATTTGAGTTTCGTAACCGTAGTTATCATATACCAATCTAATCTCTTCAATCAAATTCAATCCATCAGTTGAAACGTCATCCAAACGCCCTACAAATGGAGAAACATAAGTTGCTCCAGCTTTTGCTGCTAAAATAGCTTGGCCTACAGAAAAAACAAGGGTTACATTGGTTTTAATTCCTTTATCAGAAAAGTATTTGGCAGCCATTACCCCTTCTTTTGTCATTGGTAATTTCACCACGATTTGCTCGTGCAAATCGGCTAATTCTTCACCTTCTTTGATCATTCCATCATAATCCAAAGCATTTACCTCGGCACTAACATCACCTTCAACCAAATTACAGATATCCACATAATGTTTTAAAATATTATTTTTCCCAGTAATGCCCTCTTTAGCCATCAAAGAAGGATTTGTAGTAACTCCATCCAATACTCCTAATGCTTGAGCTTCTTTTATCTGAGCCAAATTAGCCGTGTCAATAAAAAATTTCATAATTGATTTATATTTAATTGTGTGTTTTAATTTGGTGCTAAATTACAATTTATAATGATTCATAAGCATTTTTTCATAGACTTTATCAGGAAGTATTCGCTTTAAAACTATGGAAAACTTCTGCATAAAAGCCCCCACTTTATAATGAATTTTTGGTGAAGGTGTCTGGATAATTTTGTAAACTGCTTCTGCCATTTCTAGAGGATTGTTTCCGCTATCCACATGTTCATTCATAGCTTGTAATGTTTTACCATAAACCCTCTCATAAGCAGAGCCTTCAATAACTGGGGCATGATATCTTCCTGAAGCAATATTAGTTGCAAAATCTCCTGGTGCCACATTAGTAATTGAAATCCCAAAATCTTTGACTTCCATACGCAAAGCTTCGGTTATAAGTTCTAAAGCACCCTTTGAAGCTGAATATACGCTTCTGTATGGCAAACCCATATAGCCCGCAATTGAAGTGATATTGATTATCAAACCTGATTTTTGTAGTCGCATTTGTGGCAAAACAGTTTTCATTACTTCAATCGGGCCAAAAAAATTAGTTTCGAAATTGTTTTTAATTTCCTCAATAGGAATCTCCTCTAAAGGACCTGTAATACCTACACCTGCATTGTTTATAACTACATCAATTTTTCCCGAAGAAGCAATAATGTAATTTACAGCCGCTTGAATTGAAGCACTGTTTCTAACATCTAAAGCAATTAATGGAAAAACAGAATCGCTATTTTTTTCTGGATGACGACTAGTTCCAAAAACAATGCATCCTTTTTGATGCAAAAACTCTCCAATAGATTTACCTATTCCGGATGATCCACCAGTAATTAAAACGACTTTATTCATTATTTTAAAATATGGATAAGGTAAAAATAAAAAAATCTTCCCTGAGGAAGACTACATTAATCAAAAGAAACAAAAAATGGCAAGCGACCTACATCGCACCGCTCAACCGCTTACCCTTGCTGCGTTCCCACCCTGGGGGAGTCTGCAGGAGCTGGTCGTGTAGGACTTGCCGGTGCAAATATACAATCTTTTTATATTTTTGCAAGAGCTTTGACTCTTAAAAATATCGTTGTATATTGGCTTATTCAAAAATTTTAGTCATGAAAAAACTCAACCTGCTTTATATCATTTTATTAGGAATCATTACCACCAACTGTGGCGATACAAAAAAAGGCGAAAATTCTATTTTTACGATCGATAATTCTGTTTTTAAACCTTTTTACACTTCAAATGATGTTTTAAAAGTTGGTGTTTTAAACCCAGCTTCAAAAACTATTGACAGTATAGTGTATTACATCAATGACAACAAAATTGCTACTAGTAAAGGAAATGCTACTCTTGATTTCCCTTTGAAGAATCAAAAATTAGGTTACCAAAACATTAAAGCATTGGTGTTTTTTGGAGGTGATAGTTCTGAAGCTACATCCAGAGTAGAATTAGTTTCAGATGTTGAACCAAAATTGCTAAAATATACAGTTATCAACACCTATCCACACGACATTAAGTCCTTTACAGAAGGATTAGAATTTTACAAAGACACCCTATATGAAAGTACGGGTCAAAAAGGTTCTTCCTATGTCAGAAAATACGACTATAAAACTGGAAAAATTTACAAACAAATCGATTTAGACCCAGCCTATTTTGGTGAAGGTATCACAATTTTGAATAATAAAATTTACCAACTAACTTGGCAAGAGAAAACAGGTTTTATTTATGATGTCAATACCTTCAAATTAGAAAAAAAATTCACCTACGACAAAGAAATTGAAGGATGGGGTATGACTAATGATGGAAAAAGTATATTCCACACAGATGGTACCGAAAAAATTTGGACACTCAACCCTTCGACTCAAAAATTAGAAAGTAACATTAATGTATATTCTGGTCAATCCAAAATAAAAAGTATTAATGAATTAGAATTTGTTGAAGGCAAAATTTACACCAACGTTTGGCTCAAAGACGCCATTGCAATTATCAATCCCACAAATGGTGGTGTTGAAGGGGTTTTGGATTTATCCAAATTAAGAAAAGAATTAAAAAGTCCTACAGCAGAAGCGTTAAATGGAATTGCATACAACCCAAAAACCAAAACCATCTTTGTTACAGGTAAAAATTGGGATAAAATGTTCGAAATAAAAGTATCCGAATAAAATTGTAAACAACACACAAGTTTCACAAATTTCATGAATCTATCATGATTATTTGTGAATTTTGTGTTTATAGACATCCTATCATGACTACATTAATTACTAACATCAAAGAGCTATTACAAGTTCGTGAAGAAAACATCACAAAGGTTTCTGGAGCAGAAATGGCTATTTTACCAACCATCAAAAATGCGTATTTAGTACTACATAATGATTTGATTGCTGATTTTGGTTCAATGGAAAACCTGCCTACTATAAAGGCCGACACAACAATTGATGCTAGTGGAAAAATAGTACTCCCTTCCTGGTGTGATAGTCATACTCATATTGTTTACGCTGGAAATCGCGAACAAGAATTTGTAGATAGAATCAACGGGTTGACTTACGAAGAAATTGCAAATCGTGGTGGTGGCATCTTAAATTCTGCTCAAAAACTAAACGAAACTACAGAAGATGAATTATATCGTCAATCAGAAGAAAGACTCAAAGAAGTTCTACAATTGGGAACTGGAGCTGTTGAAATAAAATCGGGATACGGTTTAACAGTCGAGGGTGAACTAAAAATGTTGCGTGTTATTAAAAAATTAGCCAGCAATTACCCTATTACAATTAAGGCTACTTTTTTAGGTGCACATGCCTTCCCTAGCCTATTCAAAGACAACAAAGAAGCCTATATTGATTTGCTTATTCATGAAATGCTTCCTAAAATTGCTGACGAAAATTTAGCTGATTTTATAGATGTTTTTTGTGAAAAGGGTTATTTTACAGTAGCACAAACCGAAAAAATTATAGCGGCTGGAATTCAATATGGATTACAACCTAAAATCCATGTCAACCAGTTCAATTCTATTGGTGGAATTCAAGTTGGAGTGCAACATAAAGCACTTTCGGTTGACCACCTCGAAGTAATGACACCAGAAGATATAGAAGTACTAAAAGGGACTTCAACAATGCCAGTTGCTTTACCATCTTGCTCCTATTTCTTGAGTATTCCTTACACACCTGCTCGTGAAATGATAAAAGCGGGACTGCCTTTAGCTTTAGCTACAGATTTCAATCCTGGATCGACACCATCAGGCAACATGAATTTTGTTGTAGCCACTGCTTGTATAAAAATGAAAATGACACCCGAAGAAGCCATAAACGCAGCAACCATTAATGGCGCTTTTGCTATGGGACTTTCACATTCTCATGGAAGCATAACCGTTGGAAAAAAAGCCAATCTCATAATTACAAAACCTCTTACTTCTTATTATCAAATGCCCTATGCTTTTGGAAGTAATCTAATAGAAAGTGTAGTTTTAGATGGCAAACTATATGTATAAAAAAAGGAGGATTTTACAATCCTCCTTTATCTATTATCTATATTCTTTTATTATCTCAAAGTAAAACTTGTTTTAGAAACCAATACATCTTTATCGAAAATATTGATAAAATAAGTTCCTTTTTCAAAATTATTACCTTTTAAATCCTCTGTAACATCAACAGTCTTATTTTGATAAGTCACGGTAGTTGCAAAACTATAGGTTAAAATATTATCTCCAAATGTCTCTGTTTGCTTATCACCTAAAACATTATTTTTGCTATCAATAACCTGTACATAATAGGTTTTGTCACCCGATTTTGCAATTTGATTTTCGGCAATAGTGAAACTAATTTTTAAAATATCAGCTCTACTTGCCTTGTCAGTTTCTATTTGTTTTCCTGAACTTCTTAATTTGTATGCGGCCGTTTTGGTATTCAAAATAGTTAATTTTGATCCTTTTTCAACTGTTTTAGAAAGTTCTTCATTTTGACCTACTAATACCTCGTTAAACTTTTTAGATTCACCTAAAACTACTACTGTACTGTCTCTTTGGGCAGTTACTTTTTCATTCGCTATTTTCAATCCTTCGTTCTCTTTCATCAAAGACTGCATTTTGTTTTGCAGCACAGACAATTGTTTTTTGAATTTTGAAACATCTCCTTTAGATTGGTTCAATTCATCCATTAAAGCTACAATTTTATCTCTTTCTTGGATTAATTCTTTTGACATCGTAGTGTTTTCGGCAATTGCGGCGTCATAAGTTGTTTTTAACGTTTGTAAATCCTTCATTACGGATTCTTTTTCGGTTAAGGTGTTAGTTAGTTCTGTCTTTACCACCTCGGCATCCGAAGACATTTTAAAAATATATACTAAACTAGCTACTAATAATACTGCTAAAACGGCAATAATAGCCTTTAGACTTGAATTGTTTTGTTGATTTTCCATGCTTTTTTAATTTTTGTTCAAATTTAGGGATATAATACAAAGTTATAACGTCTGTTAACATATTTATATTATTTTTGAAATAAAAAAATGGAAAAATTAATCCGATTCACCTCAAGTGACCTCGCTAAGATCACAAATCATAGAAGTGGTGAAATCAAGTTTGGTGAAAAAATGGTTACCATACCCACTGGTACAGATCTAGTTTCTTTCATCAAAGCTTCCGAAGCAAAATATATACTACTTGGAATCCCAGAAGACATTGGTATCCGTGCAAATTATGGCAGACCAGGAGCTGCTTCAGCATGGGAAAGTGCTATAAAAAGCATTGCTAATATTCAGCATAATAGATTTTGCAAAGGAAGCCAAATTTTGGTACTAGGCCAAATAGACGTAAGCTCCGAAATGAATGAAGTCCAAAATTTAGATTTCAACGATGTTGATGACCGATCCAAACTAAGTCAGTTAGTAAAAAAAATTGACAAAGAAGTATCCTATATAGTTTGCAAAATCATGCAAGCTGGTAAAATTCCTATCATAATTGGTGGTGGACACAACAATTCTTACGGAAATATCAAAGGAACTGCTTTGGCCAAAGGTAAAGCCATCAATGCAATCAACTTTGATGCCCATTCTGATTTTAGAATTTTGGAAGGAAGACATAGTGGCAACGGTTTTTCCTATGCCTTTGAAGAAGGTTTTCTAAAAAAATACTTCATATTTGGTTTGCATGAAAACTACACTTCCAAAAGTGTTTTGGATATTATTAAGAAACTTGAAGATCGTGTTCGCTATACTACGTATGACAGTATAAATATTAGGAAAGAAAAAGACTTTAAGCAAGAAATGGCAGTAGCTTTAGATTTTATTAAAAATGATCCTTTTGGAATCGAAATTGATCTAGATGCCATCCCAAATATTGCCAGTAGCGCCATGACTTTAAGTGGTTTTTCAATAGAAGAATTACGAACTTTCATTTCATTTTTTGCCAAACAAAAAAACGCCTCCTATATTCATATTTGTGAAGGAGCACCAGATTTAGATCAAGAAAAGAACAATCATTTAATTGGTAAATTAATTGGTTATTTGGTTACCGATTTTATAAAAGGATACAATCAAAACGTAATGTAGCACTACTTTTGGGTCAAACTAATTTAGGTTAATTCCAGGGCAAAAGCATGAGTTTGAAAAAATAAAAAATAGCCACAAATTTCAAGAAAGTGGAAAAACTTTGACCGCAGCTTGGCTAACTTTTTTTACCGCTGATTCGCTGATTTTCAAAAATTATAAAAAGTGTTAGATAGAATTACACAAACAAACACAAATTAGAATATCATAAGTAGCACAAACATGCTAAAGGAAGATAACATTCGTCTCATTCAAATTTTAGCACCACAAAAATTAGTGTGTATTAGTGGTATTAGTGGCGAAAATAAATAGTGTGTTTGCTGAGGTTAACCAAATAACTGAGTCATCAAAAATAATAACACTATCTTTGTCTACTAATTCTTTGTAATTTACAAAGTGTTCAAAATTCAAAAATATGTTATTCGAAGATTTATCCCTTTCAAAAAGTATACAAAAAGCAGTATTTGAAGAAGGTTATACAGAACCTACTCCAATACAAGAACAGGCTATTCCTCTAGTTTTATCAGGAAGAGACCTTGTAGGTTGCGCTCAAACAGGTACTGGAAAAACAGCTGCTTTTGCTATCCCAATCATTCATCAACTCCATCGAATTGTTGGGTCATCCAAAAAAGCGAAAATAACACGAGCACTTGTTGTTACCCCAACTAGAGAACTTGCCGTTCAAATTGGACAAAATTTTGACACCTATGCAAAATATACTAATTTGACACAATTAACGATTTTTGGAGGTGTTTCCCAAAACCCACAAGTAGATACTTTACGTCAAGGAGTAGATGTGTTAATTGCCACTCCAGGAAGATTATTAGACCTTCACAAACAAGGATTTATTACTCTAGATCATTTGCATACATTAGTTTTAGATGAAGCGGATCAAATGCTGGATATGGGATTTGTGAATGATGTCAAGAAGATTGTAAAGTTAACCCCAAAAAATAGACAAACGCTTCTTTTTTCAGCTACAATGCCAATGGCGATTCGAGAATTGGCTGAAATGTTTTTAAATGATCCAGCAACAGTTACGGTTTCTCCTGTTTCTTCTACGGCAGAAAAAGTAGAACAAAGATTGTATTTTGTTGAAAAATCTGAAAAAAGAAACTTGCTGTATCATTTGATAAAAAACGAAAATTTAAGCGATGTTTTAGTTTTTTCAAGAACAAAGCATGGTGCTGATAATGTTGTAAAAGCACTACGTAAAAAAGGAATTCCGGCTGAAGCAATTCATGGAGACAAATCTCAAAACGCTAGACAACGCGTTTTAGATGCTTTTAAAAATAAGGAAGTTGGAGTGCTAGTAGCTACAGATATTGCCGCCAGAGGTATAGATATTGATCAATTGCCATTTGTTATTAACTTTGATTTACCCAATATACCAGAAACCTATGTGCACCGAATTGGGAGAACAGGCCGTGCAGGAAATGGAGGTATTGCCATTTCGTTTTGTGGAAAAGACGAACATCCTTACTGGAAAGATATTCAAAAACTAATCAAAGTTGAGGTAAAAACGATTTCTGATCACCCCTACCCTTGGCAATCTGGAAATCCTGAATCAGCTACTGAAAAACCCAAAAATTCTAATCGAAGTGGTGGTGCACATAAATCAAGAAAATCAGCAAAAGCAAAACAAAACAAAAAGCGTTGGTACTAAACAACGCTTTTTACATTTTGTATCAAAGTTGTCATCACCTTGAATAATTTAGATTGATCAAACGGTTTAATAATTATATCGTTCATGCCTGATGAAAGTGCTTCTTCTGCAATTTCTTCCTTATCAAATGCTGTTAATGCAACAACGGGGGTATCTATATTTTTACTTCTAATTAGTCGAGTGGTTTCAAAACCATTAATTAATGGCATATTAATATCCATCAAAATAATATCGAAAGTTTCATTTTCAAGAATTTTTAATGCCTCAATACCATTATCCACTACTGTGCATTTGTAATTGTTTTTTTCCATTATTTTTTGGGTGACTAACTGATTGATTCGGTTATCTTCAACCACCAAAACCTTAAAAATCTCACTATTGGTCAAATCTACCCTAATACTGTTAATCAATTGTTTGGTTTTTTCCATATTACTTTCAAAAGGAATCGTAAAGCGGAAAGTCGTTCCTTTTCCTAGTTCGCTTTCTAATGAAATTTCACTTCCGAATAAATGCAATAATCTTTTTACAATAGACAACCCAAGACCAGTTCCTTGATAATCAGTGTCATTACGCCCCACTTGAACGAATTTATCAAATATTTTATCTTGGTCTACAGCTGCAATACCCACACCGGTATCAATAATTGCAAAACTAATATGATGTATCGCACCTTCATTTTTTTCCAAACTTACAGTAATGGTAATTCTGCCATTTTTAGTAAACTTCAAAGCATTACTTATTAAGTTCATAATGATTTGAGAGAAACGCAATTTGTCGCCAATTATATATTCAGGGATTTTGGAGTCAACTATCAACTCAACTTTATTATTATTGTTTTGAGATATAAAGGAAAGTGACTGAATGATCAATTCAATTTCATCAGCAATATTAAAAGTCATACTTTCTAAAATCACCCTATTTTCTTCGATCTTATTTATTTGAAGGATATCATTTACCAATGATAATAAATATCGGGCTGAAAACTTTAACGAACTTAAATGTTGACTTTGGGATAGATCTTTGTATTCATCAATTAACATATTGGTAATCCCGATGACACCATAGAGCGGTGTTCTTAATTCGTGACTTATTGTGGAAACGAATTGGGATTTCATCTGTGAAGCTTCCTCAGCTTTTTCTTTGGCTAATAACAAATCATTATTAGCAATAGTCAATTCTTTATTGACTTTTCTTTTAAATGCATTGTTTCGAATTAAAGTAAATATAAACATCAGCAATACAAAAAGTACGATGATAAACAAAACCACAATAATTTTTGACTTGTTAAGATTTTGTTTTTGTGCTTCTTTGATTAATTCTATTTTGGTTAATTCTCTTTTATATTCATCCAATTCAACATTTAATCCAGCAATTGAAGCTTTGAAAAGTTTATCTTCATTATAGATTTTTTCTTTGAGTGCATCAAACTTTCTTAAATGCAAATAAGCATCTTTATAATTTCCAGTTTTAAATAGCATCTTTGAGAATTCATTATGAGCATAGGAAACATCATTCAATTCATTGTACTCGTACCCCAATTCAATTGCCTTTTCATAGAATATTCTAGCTTTTTCATAATCGCCAATGTGATCACAATACATTCCATTAACCATTTGATGAACAACACTAAGCGTTTCATTTCCGTACTTTTCAAAATTAGCATTAGAATAAATTAAAAATTCCAAACCCTCATCATAATTGAAGTTATCAAAATAGGCCCATGCCAAATTTAAACTTGCCATTAATGCATAGGTAGTATTCGGAATTTTTTTACTGTGAAAAATAGCCTTTTTGTAGTACTCAGTCCCTCTTTTATATTGTCTTTTCTCAAAACAATATATATTCGCTAAATTATTATTCGCTTTAAATTTTAAAGAATCATTAAGCGTTTTATTAGCATAAAACAAGGCTTTTTTATAATACTCAATTGATTTATCAAATTCAGAAAACTCACTGTAATTTGACCCAATAATATTATACGAGGTTGAGATAAGAATACTGTCTTTGAGTAATAAAGCTTTTTTTAATACTTCTCTAGACAATAGTAAAGATTTTTCAAAATCTTGATTTCTATAAAAATTAGTAGCTTGTTCAGATTGCTTTACAAGTTCTTTTCTATCCAACTTAATGTTTTGAGCTGATAAAAAAGAAGTTTTAATTGACAATAAAACAAATACTAAAACAATTCGATTTGGGAGCATAATTGTTCAATATTTCTCCAAATATACAGTTATAAACTAATAAATCATTAAGAGAATTTGAAAAAACATACACATCGGATAAATAAATTTATTTTATAAACCTATTCCTAATAACATTAATAAGTAAGCCAGACATGGCAAAAAAAAACCTATTTAAATTAATAAATAGGCTTAGTATACTTGAGTTAGAAAACTAGCTCTCTTCCTCCCATTTTCCAACTACAGAAGTGGCCAATGCATTTCCTAAAACGTTGGTAGCACTTCTAAACATATCACAAAAATGATCTATGGGCAAAATCAATGCAATGCCCTCAATAGGTATATCAAACATCCCACAAGTAGCGGCCACCACAACCAAACTGGCTCTTGGAACCCCTGCAATACCTTTACTTGTTAGCATCAAAACAAATAACATAGTAAATTGAGTTGGAAGATCCAAATGAATACCATATGCTTGAGCAATAAATATACCTGCAAATGTCATGTACATCATACTACCATCAAGATTAAAAGAATAGCCCAAAGGAAGCATAAAAGAAACTATTTTATCTTTTACTCCGAAATTTTCTAATTCTTCGGTGAGCTTTGGAAAAACTGCCTCAGAACTAGTTGTTCCAAATGCAATAATTAAAGGGCTTACAATTCGATTTAGAAGTTCTTTCATTTGTTTGCCTAAGAAAAAGTATCCCACAACAATTAATATCACCCATAAAGAAGCGATTCCAATTAAAAAAGAACCAAAAAATTTAAAGTAAGTGATGGCTAATTCATTAAAATCTCTTACAGCAAAAACTCCAGCAATTGCGCCAAAAACACCAATAGGGGCAAAATTCATTACAAAATTTACCATTTTCAAAACGATGTGCGAAATCTTATCCATAGCATTGACTATGGGCTTTGCATTTTCTCCCATGGATGCAGCTGCTAAACCAAAGAAAATAGAAAACACTACAATTTGTAATATTTCATTAGTTGCCATCGCTTCAAAAATACTTTTAGGCACAATGTGTTCAATGAAATTATTAAACGATAAATTTTGTGTCTTGGCAGTAACATCAGAAGCCGAAGCTAAATCAACATTAGACAAATTAAGTCCAACTCCTGGTTCTAAAATGTTTACATAAAACATTCCAATCAAAAGAGAAATAAATGAAGCTGTAAAAAACCACCCCAATGCTTTCCCTCCTATTCTACCCACTGCTTTTATATCCCCTAATTTTGCGATACCTACAACCAAAGTTGTAAAAACTAAGGGCGAAATAATCATTTGAACTAAACGAATAAAAATAGTCGCTAAAATTTTTATTTTATTGCTAAACTCCTGTGCCGATTCAACAGCTATTGAATTATGAATGATAACTCCGAGAATAGCCCCCAGAATCATGGCAATTAATATTTGCCCAGTTAGGCTCTTAAAAAAAGGTTTCTTAGTCGTTTGAATTGTAGCCATTAGTTATTATAAAATTAGATTGTAATGATTGAGAATCTATTGATACATTTTATTAATTAAATAGAAATCTGCCAAGACAATAGCAGCCATTGCTTCAACAATAGGCACTGCCCTTGGTACCACACATGGATCATGTCTCCCCTTACCTGTCATATCAACAAAATTTCCATCTTTATCAATAGTCTCTTGTTTTTGCATTATGGTTGCTACTGGTTTGAATGCTACACGGAAGTAAATATCCATCCCATTACTTATTCCTCCTTGAATGCCTCCTGAAAGATTTGTTTTTGTGGTACCGTCAGCATTGTATAAATCATTATGCTCACTACCCTTCATTTTAGCACCACAAAAACCGCTTCCAAATTCAAATCCTTTTACAGCGTTAATCGAAAGCATTGCTTTACCTAACTCAGCGTGCAATTTATCAAAAACAGGTTCTCCTAAACCAACAGGAACATTTTGGATTACACATGTTATAGTACCGCCAACAGTATCTCCTTGCTTGCGAATATCTCTAATATACTCTTCCATTTTTGCTGCCATTTCTTCATCTGGACAACGAACAGGATTACTTTCAATTTTAGAAAAATCTAAATCCTGATAAGGTTTTTCTACAAAAAGAGGCCCAACAGAAGATACATAAGCATTAATTTTGATATTAGGTAAGAATTGCTTGGCAATAGCCCCTGCAACTACTCTACTTGCCGTTTCTCTAGCAGAACTTCTACCTCCTCCTCTATAATCACGCACACCATATTTCTGATCATAAACATAATCCGCATGACTTGGGCGATAATTATCTTTTATATGAGAATAATCATCTGATTTTTGATTGGTATTGGGAATAATAAATCCAATTGGAGTACCTGTAGTTTTACCTTCAAAAATACCGGATAAAAACTGTACCGCATCGGGCTCCTTTCTTTGGGTTACAATAGCAGATTGGCCGGGTTTTCTCCTTGACATTTCATGTTCTATAGCAAGTAAATCTATAGCTACTCCCGGAGGACAGCCATCAATTATACCCCCTAGCGCTGCACCATGTGATTCACCAAAAGTAGTTATTCTATATAGTGTTCCGTAACTGTTTCCTGCCATTGTTAAAAAATTTTAGCAAATGTAAGTTTTATGAGTTAAATTAAAAAATTTGGTCATGTTTATAATTTGAATTTTTAGTACAAAATCCACTTTTTTAGTTAAATTTTTCTTTTAGTAGTATTATTTAGTTAAAATTTATTAAATAAATTCAATAAAAAGTCATTATCAAACCAATATCTTATACTTTAAATGCGTTATTTGTAGTACATTACAATTATGAAAACAATTTACTGTACCCTATTTTAAAAAATAATATCTTTTTTTTTATTAAAATCATAAAAAAAAATTAACATATAATTTTATTTTTATTACTTTTAATGTTGTAAAACCATTTAATTACTAACTTATAAATTAAAAATTATGAAAAAATTACTATTAGGTTTATTATTTTTAGGTTCAACGAATTTAATTTCGGCTCAAGAAATTGGAGTTAGATGGGGTGATGTCACAGGAAATGACGTAGCTTTAGATGCCGTTTTCTCAGCTGGAAAATTTAGTCGTATTCACTCTAACGTTTCATTTGGTGATAATGTTGGAGCTGATGTATTGTTTGACTTTATATACAGACCTCTAGGAGGAGAATCTTTCAATTGGTATATGGGCGCAGGTCCTTCTGCTTATTTTGGAAATGATTTTTGGCTAGGAGTTTCTGGTGAGGTAGGTTTAGAATATAGATTTAAAGGCGTTCCATTAGCGGTAGGAGTTGATTACAGACCTACTTTATGGTTAATTGAAGATACTGATTTTCATTCAGGAGGTTTTGGTTTAAACGTACGATTTGTATTTTAACCTCAAAAAAAATAAATTAAAACGGGAAGTGATTAGCTTCCCGTTTTTTATTTATTGATACTTTTGAATCGCTTTTTGATACAATTCTTCATAAATAGGTAAAATATTTTTGATGTCAAATTTTTTTGCGATAGTCAAAGCATTTTGTTTAAAAGAGGCTAAAGTTTGGTCATCTTTTAAAATTTTAAGTGCATTTTGTGCCATTTCCTCTACATCACCAACATCACTCAAAAAGCCCGAAAAGCCATCAAAATTTACTTCAGGCAATCCACCTGAATTACTAGAAATCACAGGAACCGAACACGCCATAGCCTCAAGTGCAACTAATCCAAAACTTTCCGTTTGAGATGGCAATAAAAACAAATCGGTTAAACACAAAATCTTGTCAATCTCGTTACTGTTACCAAAAAAAATAACTTTATCTTGAATCCCCAATTCAAAACAGAGTTCTTCTGCCTTTTCTTTTTCGGGCCCATCTCCAACCATCATTAATTTAGCAGGTATTTCTTGTTGAATTTTATAGAAAATTTTTACAACATCTGGAATTCTTTTTACTGCTCTAAAATTACTAATATGAGTGATAATTCGTTCGTTCGGATTAGCCATAACCGATCGATGGCAAGGTGAATTGGGATCTTTTTGTTGTTTGTCCAATTCAATAAAATTTGGAATCACCTGAATATCGTTTTTTATAGCGAACAGTTTAAGTGTATCCGCTTTTAAACTTTCTGAAACTGAGGTTACAAAATCTGATTTATTAATACTAAAAGTAACTGCTGGTTTATAAAAAGGGTGATTTCCAACCAAAGTAATATCGGTACCATGAAGAGTAGTTACCATTGGAATATCAATTCCTTCATCTTTGAGCATTTGCTTCGCCATATAACCTGCATATGCATGCGGGATGGCGTAATGAACATGCAGCACTTCAATTTTATATAATTTAACCATATCCACCAATTTACTAGACAACGCTAACTCATAGGGTTGATAATGAAATAAAGGATATTCAGGAACATTAACTTGATGGTAATGCACATTTGGATTCAAAAGCGCTAATCGTACCGGCTGACTATAGGTTATGAAATGTATTTCATGTCCTCTACGAGCTAATTCAAGTCCGAGTTCTGTAGCTACAACACCACTTCCTCCAAATGTGGGATAACAAACAATGGCTATTTTCATGTATTTATTTTAGGATAACGAATTTACAGAAAAAGGAGCAGTGATTTAAAAAAAACAATGGAAATCTTCTGTTATTCTAGCTTCTTTTTCTTGTTTATCCATTTATTTATTTTATAAGTAAGATATGCGGAACCACTACCAATTAATGCGCCTGCAATAACATCGGATGGGTAATGTACTCCTAAATGCATTCTTGAATAACCAACCGCAATTGCCCAAGTAAAAGAGGGTGCAATAATATACCATTTGGGATAAGTCATACTCAAAGAAGTTGCAGTTGCAAACGCAATGGAAGTATGACCTGAAGGCATTGAATATCCACCAGCTGAAGTTAATTTTTCAATTTCTGGATAAGAAGTAAAGGGTCGATCTCTTTTAATTGATTCTTTTAAAGCAATAGTAATAAACAAGGAAACTGCTACAGATTCTCCAACAAATAAAGCTTTTTGTTTTATTTCTGTATCATTATTCACAAAACCAACGGTGTATAGCACCAGAGGAACTCCAACACTAACAACTGAATAACTATTGGTAACATGTTTAAAAGTGCCATCTAAATTTGTATTGCGATGTAAATTTATTGAACGCAAGGTATTGATATCAATGTTTTGCGAAAACAAACGTGACACGAATAGTACTAAAAAAAGAATGAAATATTTTTTTGTCATTTAGAAATGAGGAAAGATTACAAACAAAAAAACTAGATTACATTTAAAAATAACCTAGTTTATAATTTCTTTACTTTTTTTTTTAGAAGAATCTGCTATGCCAACTATCTGCAGCTGGAACCTCCCACGATTCATTAAACTCTTGAATATTGTTGACTAAATTATTAAAGACAATAGTGTTTTCGGTAACTGCTTTGTCTTTAACCATTTTTTTAAAATCAATTAAAGGTTTATGCGCAACGTGTTCACCTAATTTAAACGTAACATTCATCTTATCCAATAAATCAACGGCATATTTCTTTTCTAGACTTTGAATGAATTCAACTGAACTATCAATTGAACAACCTGTAGCAGCTTGCACTTCTTGATTAACAGCTATGATAATAAAGCGATTGTACTTCAAAAGATATGAAGATTCTAAACCTGTACCATGTGCAGCCCAATCTTTTAAAAAAGTTTGTATTGCTTCATCTATTTCGGTCATTTCAGCATCAGAAAACTTTCTATTAGATTGATAAATCCATATTCTAGATTCCTCAGGTAAACTTTCAAAGGGTACGTACATAGTTTTGAATTAAATTCTATTATAAATCTTGAGCATTAGCAATAAGTTCAGCTATGTCTAACACCTTTACATCAGCTTCTTTTTCTTTATTTTTTATACCATCAGTTAGCATGGTATTACAGAAAGGACAGCCAGCAGCAATAATATTTGGCTGTACTTGTAAAGCGTCCTCAGTTCTTTCGATGTTAACTTCTTTATTACCAGGTTCTGCATCTTTAAACATTTGAGCGCCACCAGCACCACAACATAATCCATTCGCTTTAGCACGCTTCATTTCTACTAATTCAGCGTCTAATTTTTGGATTAAATCTCTTGGCGCTTCATAAATTTGATTCGCTCTTCCTAAATAACAAGGATCATGGAAAGTGATTTTTTTACCTTTAAATTGCCCCCCTTCAATTGTCAAACGACCATCATCAAGTAACGATTTTAAAAATTCAGTATGATGTACAACTTCATAGTGACCACCCAATTCAGGATATTCATTTTTTAATGTATTAAAACAATGAGGACAAGCAGTTACGATTTTTTTAGCTTCGTATGCATTCAAAACCTCAATATTCATCATGGCTTGCATTTGAAACAAAAATTCGTTACCTGCTCTCTTAGCTGGGTCTCCTGTACAACTTTCCTCTGTTCCCAAAACTGCAAAAGAAACGTTAGATCGATTTAGAATTCTAACAAATGCTTTGGTGATTTTTTTGGCTCTGTCGTCAAAACTTCCAGCACAACCTACCCAAAACAATACTTCTGGTTGTTTGCCTTGAGCTAACATTTCGGCCATTGTAGGCACTACTAAATTTTCTGACATTGTATTTTGGTTATTAGTTAATTGGTTATGTACTTAACCAATTAAAAATTTAAACTTTTATTATATTTCGTTTTTCCAATTCAATCGGTCTTGTTGATTGTATTGCCAAGGAGCACCGTTATTTTCAATATTGGTCATCATTGCATTCAAAGGCATTGGTGCAGCACTTTGTTCCATTACCAAATAACGACGCATATCCAAAATGATTGATAATGGACTAATATTTACAGGGCATTCTTCAACACATGCATTACAAGAAGTACATGCCCAAAGTTCTTCAGCAGTAATGTAATTATTCAAAAGCGAAACTGAATCTGGTACAAAAACACCTTTGTTTTTGTCAATATTTCTTCCCACTTCTTCCAAACGGTCTCTTGTATCCATCATAATCTTACGTGGAGACAGCTTCTTACCTGTTTGATTTGCTGGACATGAAGAAGTACAACGTCCACATTCTGTACAAGTATATGCATTCATTAATTGCACCCAATTCAAATCCATTACATCGCTGGCGCCAAATTTACTTGGAGCTGCATTAGCATCAGTAGGAGCTGCAAAAGGATCTGCATTTGGATCCATCATTAACTTCACTTCATTTGTAACTGAAGCTAAATTATCAAATTGACCTTGAGGTTTTAAGTTGGCAAAATAAGTATTTGGGAAAGCCAAAAGAATATGCAAGTGTTTTGAAAAATACAAATAATTCATAAAAATCAAAATACCTACAATATGCAACCACCAAAAAGCTTCTGATAAAAGCATCACCAATTCGTTAGACATTCCATTGAAAATTGGCTCTATAAATTGACTAATTGGAAAGGAACCCGCTTTGATGAAATGAGAAAAGCCTCCCGGTACTTGTTGCAAATGCAAATCGGATGCATTCATTAACAAAAACAAAGACATCAAAACTACTTCAAAATATAAAATATAATTCGCGTCATTCTTAGGATATCCATTCAAGTCTGAACTTATAAAACGCTTTAAACGAATACTATTTCTTCTAATCCAAAAAGTAACAACAGCTAGTATCACTAAAACAGCTAAAATCTCAAAAGAACCAATTAGGAAATCATAAGTCGTTCCCAAAAAAGCAAAAACACGATGTGTGCCAAAAAGTCCATCAATAATGATTTCTAATAATTCAATATTAATGATTATGAATCCCAAATAAACAACAATATGTAAAATTCCAGCAACTGGTCTTTTGACCATTTTGGATTGACCTAAGGCAATCATTGCCATATTTTTCCATCGTTCTTTAGGATTATCACTTCGGTCAACTGCAGTACCTAACTTAATGTTTCGAATGATTTTCTTGACATTCCTAAAGAAATATCCAAAACCAATTGCCAAAACGATGGCGAACAATACATTGTCTAAAAAATTCATATAATTAGTTATTAGCTTTTACTATTGAATCAGTTGCAGGAGCTACATAAGGCTTATTTTTTTTACCAAAAACGGAAACATTAACATATCTCGTTGGATTTAAGCGAACATCTTGTAGTAACAATTCCAGCTCTTTTGATGTTTTAGATAAATTAGCATATAGCGCTTCATCATTAAGTAATTTCCCCATTGTTCCTTTTCCTGATTGAAGATTAGCCATGATTTTGTCTACTGTAGCTAGTGTTTTATTTAAATCTCTTACTGTTTTTCCTAAATCTGCCTTTTGTAAAGAATCTGAAATTTTAGAAAAATCACCTGAAATTTTATTAAAATTAGTTACCACCCCATTAATTTTAGCAGAATTATGGTCTAAAATACCATTAACGCTATTTGATGCTTTGTGAAACTGTTCCATTGTTTTACTCAACTCAGCCAAACTATGCTTTAAATCTGCTTGCCCTTTTTTATCCAATACCGAATTAATTCCAGTGATCAATTGATCTGCATTGGCTAATAGTTTTTCAATTTTTTGTTGAATAGGCACTAATTTGTTACCCATACTAGCTGCCAAACCTAATTCCACATTTCCTTTTAGTGAATCACCGTCTTCAATTAGAACTTTATCGTTAAGATTGGGGTGTATAGCAATTTGTTTTCCACCAATCAATCCGGGCTCATATATTACAGCCGTACTGGATTTTGAAATTGGAAAATCTGTTTTTAGTTGTAATTCTACTTGAAGTTTACCAGTAACATTATTAATGGTAATTGCGGTAACTTTACCAATAACCAAACCATTTAATGTAACATTAGAAGAGGGCGCAATCCCTTCTACATTATCATATTCTACATAGTAGGTTTTATAATTTGTAAAAAGTTCTCGCCCTTTTAAAAAACTATAACCCCAAATAAATAATAAAATAGCACTAATTACTATTATAGCTGCTTTAATTTCTCTTGTTAGTTTCAAAATATAAGATTTTGGGCAAAAATAATACAAAAATTTAACTTCATTGAATTATTTCAAAGCTTCTTGTATACTAATCTTTTTTCCATTTTTATAAGCAACTAAATAGGCCGTATCAAATCCTTTAGCCTTAGCTGTTTTTAAATTTTCTTTAGCGATATTATAATCAGAAGTTTCGCCATAAAAATACTTATACAAATTGGCTTCATGTTCCATTGAAATCAATTGTAACCCTTTAAAATTTTTAGGTTGCAATTCTAATTGAACATAACTTGCAGACAATTGCACTTTAAAAACAGTCCCTGTAGTTGGTAGTGTAGCAACCTTTGGGGTTTCATGCACTTCAGAAGATTCTTTAGGTTGTATCACTTCTTTTTTTTCAGTAGAATCCAATTTAGGCACTGGAAAGTTATCAAAACTTTCATTTTCAAAAAATTCGTTTTTGTATTTTAAGATCGCTTTTGCTATGGCTTGGGCTAAATCATTTTGACCTTCTTCTGATACCAAAATTGCTCCCTCGGCAGGATTAGATATAAACCCCATTTCAATTAAAACTCTTGGCATATATGCTTTGTGTAAAACCATATAGGGCGCTTGTTTAACTCCGCCTCCGCGAATTTTCTTGCCAAGGGTTTGAAACTCCTCCTCAATGTTAGATGCCAATGAAATACTATTATCTAGATATTCCTCTTGCATTAAGGTCATTCCAATCATTGTTTCTGGAGAATTGGGATCAAATCCTTCGTATTTCTGTTTATAGTCTTTTTCCAAAGTAATTACAGAGTTCTCTTTCTTAGCTGCTTCCAAATTCGAAGCAATTTTCGTCATCCCCATTACATAAGTCTCAGTACCATCTGCAGCAGTATTTTTATTGGCATTGCAATGTATCGAAACAAAAATAGAGGCCCTAGCTCTATTGGCAATATTAGCGCGTTCAATTAAATCAATAAACACATCCGTTTTACGGGTATAAACCACTTCTACCTTTTTGGAATCCTCAAGGATTTTACCCACTTTCAAAACTACAGCTAAAGCTACATCTTTTTCAACTCGACCACTATATTTCGCACCAGAATCATGGCCTCCATGTCCTGCATCTAAAGCCACACGGAAAATCTCGGTTTGACTATAGGCTAAAACAGAACAAAAAAGAAAGAAAAAAATAAACTTCAGTTTTAAACAAGTCGGAGTATTCATAAATTTAAAAAGTTAATTTTATTAGGTGACGTCAGCTATAATTTTGTTAATTGATTACTTTTGCAAAAAATATATGTAAGTTTGGTGTCTCAAAAACAATACATCATTTTTACAAAAATAGCATTAAAACCTTTGCATACAAACTTATTTAATATCGTTTTATTATCATTTTTTCTTACTTTAGGGAACACTTGTGTTTATTCACAAGATATTAAGAAAAAAACAACTGCAATTCCTCCAAAAAAAGAAAATAAAAAGGAAAATAAAAATCAAGACAATTCGAAAGTTACTGTTGAAACCAAAACAGATACCATTAAAAAAGACACTATAAAAGAAAAAAAAGCATTTCTTGAGGGCAAAGTAAAATATAAGTCAAGTGATTACGCTAAAATTGATCAAAAGAAAAAACTAATTACCCTTTATGATAATGCAGAATTATACTATAAAGACATTGAGTTAAAGTCAGGTATCATCGTTATGGATTATGAAAAAAACGAAGTATATGCTGGACGAATTAAAGACTCAACTGGTAAATTCACACAATTTCCAAATTTTAAACAAGGCACGAATATTGTTGAACCTGATTCGATTCGATTCAATTTTAAAACCAAAAAAGCACTGATTTGGAATTCAAGATCAGATCAAGGCGAATTTAAAATTAAAGCTGCCATAACCAAAAAAGAAAATGATTCAGTCTATTTCCTTAAAGGAGCACGATTTACCACTTCAAAAGATGTTGATAATCCTGAATATTATTTTCAAACCAATAAAGTGAAATTTATTCCTGGTAAAAAAGTCATTACTGGATTGACTAATATGGTTATTGCTGATGTTCCAACCCCAATTGCCCTACCCTTTGCCTATTTTCCAATGAGTAAAGAAACTAGTGTATCTGGAATTATTTTACCCAATTATAACGATTCTAACTCCCGTGGCTTTTCATTACAAAATTTTGGCTATTATTTCGCATTGAGCGACCATTACGACCTAACGGTGCTTGGAGATTACTACACTAACGGAAGTTATGGAATGAGAATTGAGTCGAGCTATGCCAAAAGATACAATTATAGAGGTAATGTAAATTTCAGATTCGAGAATTTAATCAATAGCGAAAGAGGGTATCCTGATTACTCAAAGCAAACAATTTACAACATTCAGTGGTCGCATTCTAAAGATTCAAAATCAAATCCTAATTCTAGCTTTTCAGCCTCTGTCAATCTAGGTAGTAGTAAATATTTTCAACAATCAATTAACATTGTCAATTTAGGA
Organism: Flavobacterium sp. RSSA_27; assembly: GCF_051547125.1. Classification (NCBI taxonomy): domain Bacteria; kingdom Pseudomonadati; phylum Bacteroidota; class Flavobacteriia; order Flavobacteriales; family Flavobacteriaceae; genus Flavobacterium; species Flavobacterium sp. RSSA_27. The sequence continues at coordinate 450,887 of NZ_JBPTTN010000002.1, read as the reverse complement.
TCCAATCTTAACAACACTTTAAGTTCATCGGTTTCATATGCCAAAACATTCAATTCAATTCCACAAGTTCGAATGTCTTTGTCTGCTACACATTCTCAAAATACTCAAACAAGTGAAATCAATATGACCCTTCCAACCCTTCAATTGAGTGTTGACAGGATTTTTCCATTTGCCAAAGGGGATGGTATAAAAAAAGGAATAATTAAAAATATCAATTTGCAGTATAATTTAAACGGACGAAATAGTTTTGTTACTACAGATTCTTTATTCTTCAAGCCTGAAATGTTTAGAAATGCCCAAGTTGGAATGCAACATAGTATCCCCATAAGCACCAATTTTAAATTATTTAAATATTTTAGCGCTTCTGCTTCTGCTAATTATAATGAAGTTTGGTATCTAAAAACCATACGGAAATTTTACGACTCCAATCAAAGCAAGGTCATTGACGAAACCATCAATGGGTTTGATGCATTTAGAACGTATTCCCTTTCTAGTAGCATTGGAACCACTGTATACGGAACTTTTAATTTTGGAAAAGATAAAAAAATTAAATCTATTAGACACGTCATGCGTCCTTCCATATCCTATGGTTACACTCCAAGTTTCGAAAAGTATTATGACACCTATGCCGCAGATGCAAGCGGGACAATGATAAAACCCTACACTCGATTTGAAGGAGGTATTTATGGTGTACCTGGCTTGTCGAACTCAAACAACATTGGTTTTGACTTAAGCAATACTTTTGAAGCCAAAGTAACCGATAGCGATACTACAAAAGTAGAACCGAAGAAAATAATGCTTTTGAACAATTTTAATCTATCAACAAATTATGATCTAAATGCTGATGGCAAAACCACTTTGGCTTGGGCACCGGTTCGTGTAAGTGGAGGAACTTTGCTATTTAAAGATAAAATGAATGTCAATTTTGGAGCTACACTTGACCCCTATGCAATTGACAATTCAGGTAACAGAATTAACATCTATAACATCAACAATGGCGGTAGTTTGTTTAGAATGACTAGTGCTAATTTTACTTTAAATTATGCTATATCTAGTAATGATTTTGACGGGACAAAAAAAGACGATCAAGTAACTCGAAATGGAGGGAGAGAAGATGATTTATTTGGAAAAAGTAGGGATATTTTAAATCAAAAAAGTCAATTTGATGAAAATGATACTTCCAAAGGAGAAGATGCAATTACGACTTTTTTCAAATCCAAGTTACCATGGAACATGACATTTGCCTATTCATTAACTTATGGAAATAATAATCGCGAAAAGAAAATAATCAATAATTCCATCATGATTTCTGCCAATGCTGATTTAACTCCGAAATGGAAAACAGGAATTTCAACCGGTTATGATTTTGTGCAAAAAGGCATCACATTTACACAAATACGTTTTGAAAGAGATTTGTTAAGCTGGAGAATGGATTTCAATTGGACTCCTTTTGGTGACTATGCGAATTGGAATTTCTTTATTGGAATCAAATCAGGTGTCTTAAGTGACATCAAATGGAACAAGCAACGCGTAAACGATAGAACCATACGATAACATTTATTTTATGAAACAAATTATTTTTACAGACAAAGCACCTTCACCTATTGGTCCTTATAATCAAGCAGTATTAAAAGGAGACACGCTATATACTTCAGGACAAATCGCCATTAATCCAGCGACTGGAGAACTAGTAACAAACTCTATTAAAGAAGAAACCGAGCAAGTCATGCAAAATATGAAAGCGGTTTTAGCAGCAGCAAATATGACCTTTGAGAATGTTGTTAAAACAAGTATTTTCATTATGGACATGAATGATTTTGGGGCAATTAATGAAGTTTATGGTTCGTATTTTAACGAAAAAACCGCTCCAGCTCGTGAAACGGTTCAAGTGGCTTGTTTGCCAAAAAATGTAAATGTAGAAATCTCTATGATTGCTGTGCTATAGCATTTAGTAGTAACTGAGCTGTGGCTAAATTTGTAGCCAATGGCACATTATGCACATCGCAAACTCTGATTAACATATTGATATCAGCTTCGTGTGGGTGACTGGATAACGGATCTTTAAAAAAAAGCACCATATTCGTTTTTCCTTCACCTACTCTACCTGCAATTTGAGCATCACCTCCAAGTGGTCCAGAAAGCATTTTTTTTACTTTAAAACCAGCTTCTTCCGCTTTCCCACCTGTAGTTCCGGTTGCAATTAGTTTGATGTTTGAAGAATTCAGAATTGATTTGTTTTTGATTAAAAACTGAACCAATTCTGATTTCTTCCCATCATGCGCGATAATAGCGATTTCCATTGTATTAACTGTTTGCTACGTGATACGCTATCAAACCATCAATAGGTCTACGCAAAACGTTGCCAAGTTTCATTTCGTATTTATCAAAAGTCACTTGTAATTCTTCTTTTAAATAAAAAGCTATAGAACCTACAAAATGAACGGGTACTTCTTGATAGTTATCGTATTGTTTGATGTAATTTTTCACAAAAGATTTCATCCCTTTATAAATGATTTTTTTACAGAATTCTTCTTCTTTGTGTTGGATTAAAAATTTTGCAAACGTTGCTAAATAGGCATTGGGATTGGGTTCTTTATACAATTTACTTTTGATAAAATCTGGATCAAGATCATAATCTTTTTCAAACTCCGATGCCAAGTGTTTAGGCATTTTATTGAAATAGTATTTTCTAATTAACTCTTTACCAAAAACATTTCCACTACAATCATCCATAACAATATATCCCAAAGATTGTACTTTTTGATGCAATGTTTTTCCATCAAAAAAACTGCAATTTGAACCAGTTCCTAAAATACTAACTATTGCAGATTCGCCTTTTGGAGTAGTGGCATAAACAGCTGCATAAGTATCTTCTTCAACCGAAACTATAGCATTTGGAAAATAGTCTTGAAAAATGTGCGTCAAAGACTCTTTCATTCTAATTGTTCCACAACCAGCCCCATAAAAAAATAAATGAGTAGCTGTTTTTTTATTTTGAGTAATATCAAAACGATCGTTTAATCGATCAATGATTTCATGTCCTTCAAGAATTTCAGGATTCAAACCAAGTGTTTGAGTGGTAAAAAGGACTTTTCCATTTTCATCAATGGCAATCCAATCCGCTTTTGTTGAACCACTGTCTACTATTAATTTCATATTCTTATATTTTGAAAATTGTTAGTATACAAAAACACACAAGAAATGGGTTAGATTTCTTGTGTTTTATTTTTGCAATACTTCAAGATTTATATAGCTAAAGCTATTGAAATCTATTTTTTTTTATTTTAAACCTGAAATATGAACAGACAAGTCGATCAATTTACTTGAGTAACCATATTCATTATCATACCAAGAGACTAATTTGAAAAAGGTTGAATTTAAACCAATTCCGGCTCCAGCATCGATAATAGAAGTTCTTTTATCTGAAATAAAATCTTGTGAAACCACAGCATCTTCAGTGAATCCCATTACACCTTTCATTGTTGTTTCTGAAGCTGTTTTCAAAGCTGCCATTATCTCTTCATATGAAGTTTCTTTAGCTACTTTTACAGTTAAATCTACTACCGATACGTCAGCAGTTGGTACGCGAAAAGCCATACCTGTTAATTTTCCGTTCAATGAAGGAATCACTTTTCCAACGGCTTTAGCCGCACCAGTTGAAGAAGGGATGATATTAATCGCAGCAGCACGTCCACCTCTCCAGTCTTTTCTTGAAGGACCATCAGCAGTCATTTGAGTTGATGTAGTTGCGTGAACAGTTGTCATTAATGCTTCTACAATTCCAAAATTATCATTAATTACTTTTGCTAATGGAGCTAGGCAGTTAGTAGTACATGAAGCATTAGAAACAATTAAATCTGTTGCTTTTGCTTCTTGATGATTCACTCCCATTACGAACATTGGTGCGTCAGCTGATGGTGCAGATATAATCACTTTTTTGGCTCCACCTTTAATATGTTCGTTTGCTGTTTCTAATGTGGTAAAAATACCGGTACATTCAGCAACTACATCTACATCTACTTCATTCCATTTCAAATCAGCAGGATTTCTTTCTGAAGTTATACGGATGTTTCTTCCGTTTACAAATAATTTTCCTTCTTTCACCTCAACCGTTCCATCAAAACGTCCGTGTACAGAATCATATTTCAATAAGTAAGCTAAATGATCTACATCTAATAAATCATTGATTGCAACTACTTCTACATTATCTCTATTGAAAGATTCTCTAAATACGATTCTTCCAATTCTACCAAAACCATTTATTCCTAATTTTACTTTTGACATTGTTTCTAAATTTAAATTATTTTCTTCTTTTTATTTGTTTGTTTTATTTTATACTAAATTGACATAATATCAGATACTCTTAGTAGTTCTCTGTCTATTTCTGTATGACCTTTGATTGCTTGTTCTAAGGGAGTTAATGAAATTTTATCATTCAATAAACCAACCATAAAATTCGATTTCCCTTCAAGTAATGATTCGACTGCTTTTACACCTAGTCTACTTGCTAAAACTCTATCAAAACATGAAGGAGCTCCACCTCTTTGCATGTGCCCTAACACTGAGACACGAACATCATATTCTGGAAAATTAGACTCAATGTAATCCTTTAATTCAAAGACGTTTTTACCAATCTTATCTCCTTCTGCAATCACTACTATACTCGAAGTTTTTCCTGTAGATTTACTTTTTTTGAGAGAATCTAACAATCTTTCTAATCCCAAATCTTCTTCAGGTATTAAAATTTCTTCGGCACCAGCTCCAATACCAGCGTTTAACGCGATATGTCCAGCATCCCTACCCATTACTTCAATTAAAAAGAGTCGATTATGAGAACTGGCTGTATCTCGTATTTTATCAATGACTTCCACAACAGTATTTAAAGCTGTATCATATCCTAAGGTATGACTAGTCCCGAAAATATCATTATCAATGGTTCCTGGAATTCCGATAACAGGAAAATTATATTCCGAATTAAACATCAATCCACCTGTAAACGAACCATCACCCCCGATAACAACTAATGCATCAACACCTTCTTTAACTAAATTATCATAGGCTTTTTTTCGTCCTTCAGGAGTTCTAAACTCCGCCGAACGCGCTGACTTCAAAAAAGTACCTCCTTTATTAATGATATTATTAACACTTCTTGGGCCTAATTCTTTGAAATCTCCTTCAATCATCCCTTGATAACCTCTATATATACCAACACATTCTATATTATGAAATGCACAGGTACGTACTACCGAACGAATAGCTGCATTCATACCTGGTGAGTCACCTCCTGAGGTAAGAACACCTATTTTTTTTATTGTTTTTGACATTTTTTTAGTATTAATATGTAAATTTAATAAACATCGATTACTTAATATAGTGATTTATTATATTTTTAATAAAATAGCTAAAATTCAAACGTTTTCGTTGATAAGTTTTCATTTTGGTAAAAAAAAATCAATATTTTTTAACAATAACCAAAATTGAGTTTGTATTTTGCAATATTCGCATTTTTTTAAACATTGTCTTCAAGTTATTCTTAAACAATAACTTACTTTAAATGTAAAAATAAAGAACAAAAATGTACTTTTACTTAATAAAAAATAAACAACAACTCAAACAACCTATTCGAAGTACTCACTTTAAAAATAAATTCAATATTATTAACTAAATTGACATTGTTACCTTGCAAACGTTCAAAGAACTACATTTGCTTTTCTATTATAATTTAATTGAGTGTTTGATTTACTCTTGTTTCGATAAATTTCTGCTAAGTATTCGGATCAAATAATATATTAGAACCCATCATTTATAAAAATTACTCAATTTTTTCATATATGTAAATTTTGCTTTTTATAGGTCATATATGATATGCTTCACCAATTCACTTCGCTCGGGTCGCCTTTTACTTATTGGTGTTTGTTTGCAACAAAGCTGTTACTAAAGGCGATTTCGTATATATATTGAAACTCAAATAAGACTTCTTTTTTATATCTTTGAAAAAAAAGATACTATGTTCAAATTTTTATCAAAAGTTAACAAGATGCTCCTACCCAGTTTTACCAAGCAAGGATTAGACATCTCAAAAGCCAAGAAATGGCAATTGGCAATTATTGGATATCGCTATGCTATTACCAAAAGAGCTTTAAAATAGAAACATCCAAGTTGAATTTATTAAAATCATGTATGGGCGAATTTCAGCAATATAGTACTGTTTTTTTTTAGTATGTTATTGCCGCAAAAATAGCATTTGTCCCTAATTTTTTTCTGCCATTTAAAAAAGTTAGTTCCATAATAAAGTTACATTGCACAATAGTTCCACCTAACTTTTCTACCAATTCACATACCGCCTTAGCCGTTCCTCCAGTTGCTAAAACATCGTCATGAATAAGCACTCGATCCCCTTTTTGAATGGCATCAGTATGAATCTCTAAGGTATCTTTACCATATTCTAAATCATAAGAAGCTGCAATGGTAGTAAAGGGCAATTTGTTAGGTTTTCGAACAGGTACAAAACCAACATTTAATTCTTGAGCAATTAAAGTTCCGAAAAAGAAACCTCTACTTTCTATCCCAATTACTTTGTCAATTCCTTTATCCCGAAGATTAGCTACCAAAATAGACAAGCATTCTTTTCTTGCAATAGGATTAATTAATAGTGGTGTGATATCTTTGAATACAACTCCATCGATAGGAAAGTCTTGAATATCACGAACATACTTATGAACTGTCATATTTTTTTATTTTTATACAAAATTACACTTGCAAATTACACATTTATTCCTATATTTGCACCCGCAAACAAGTTTACAATTAATCTCTATTAGTACACTATTTGTAACAAAAGGCCTCGTGGCGCAACTGAATAGCGCATCTGATTACGGCTCAGAAGGTTACTGGTTTGAATCCAGTCGAGGTCACCACAAAACCCTGAACATTCATTGTTTAGGGTTTTTTTATTTTAATGTTTTCATGTCAATTACAAAACGATATCGAACATCTCCTTTTACCATTCTATCATAAGCTTCATTGATATTTTTTATATCTATCAATTCAATATCAGAAGTGATATTGTTTACTGCACAAAAATCCAACATTTCTTGTGTTTCAGGTAATCCTCCAATTAAGGACCCTACGATACTTTTTCGACCAAAAATCAACCCGGCTGGATATAATTCATAGGCCGCTGGCGGAACTCCAATACATACATGGGTTCCCTTCACAGAAAGTAAATTAATATACTTATTAATATCGTGCTGTGCCGAAACAGTATCTACTATAAAATCAAAATATCCAGTAACACTTTGCAATTGTATTGGATCTGAAGTTACAACGAATTTATGTGCCCCCAGCTTCTTTGCGTCGGATTCTTTATTGGGCGATGTACTCAAAACAGTTACTTCGGCCCCAAAAGCAACTCCAAATTTAACTGCCATATGACCTAGTCCCCCAAGTCCTAAAACTGCTAATTTATGTCCCTTCCCAACTCCTAAAAATTTAAGAGGTGAGTAGGTTGTAATTCCGGCACAAAGCAAAGGTGCAGTTGCTGCCAAATCAAGTTTATCAGAGATATGTAAAACAAAATCTTCGTGCACCACAATGGTATTGGAGTACCCTCCATAAGTAGGGGTTTTATGATCTTGTTCCATTCCATTATAGGTTGCACTAAATCCATTGGAACAAAACTGTTCTAACCCTTCTTTGCAATTATCACATGTTCTGCAAGAATCAACTAAACAACCTGTACCTGCTAAGTCGCCAATTTTAAATTTTTTAACATGACTCCCCACAGCAACAACTCTACCTACAATTTCATGACCTGGAACCATTGGAAAAATGGCACCACCCCAATCATCCTTTATTTGATGTAAATCACTATGACACACTCCACAAAAAAGAATATCAAATTGTACATCATGTGGTCCAACGGCTCTTCTTTCAAAATTCCAAGGTGCCAAGTCTGATTGCGCATCTTGAACTGCATATCCTTTAGTAGCTATCATGATCTTACTTTTTTAAATTTCAATAAAATTAAACAATTCAACTGAATTACAGCAAGTTATATGTATTTTAAATTACACAATCGAACTTCAAAAAGATTACATGTCTATCGCTTTCCCTTACTGTTATAAAAGTTAATTCAAAAATAATTCTAAAGTAAAATCAAAATGTCTTTTCTTTGATAGTTTTCTTGAAATTAGCTTAACAAACAGATGCAACATTATAATTTTGATCAAAACTACCAGCTAATATCCTATAGTAGAGATGAACTAAATCATCAGGAATTTGAATGTTGTACTTTCAAAAGCTGTGATTTTAGGTCTTGCAATTTTATGGATGTAACATTTATTGATTGTACTTTTCTGGGGTGTAATTTTAATGGCGCCCATATCAATCATGTAGCCTTGAGAACTGTCACATTTAGAAATTGTCAAATTAAAGATGTTAATTTTGCCATGTGTGACAAATTACTATTTGATATAAATTTCTATAATTGCAAATTGGACTTTTCTAAATTTTACACCCAAAAAATAAAAGGAACCACCTTTGAAAACTGTAGTCTGATAGCAGTTGATTTTATGGCTTCCGATTTAACCGAGGTGCATTTTGATAACTGTAACTTATATCGTGCTGAATTTGACAAAGCAAATGCTAGTAAAGCAAATTTCAAAACCAGCTTTAATTACACCATAGACCCTACAAAAACCAAGATCAAAAAAGCAATTTTTGGTTTGAAGGAAGTAAATGGCTTACTCTTTAAACATGATTTACAAGTGTATTAATTATTTACACGATTTGACCGTCTAACATGGTTATCGTTCTATCTGAACGTTCTGAAAAATCATTGTCATGTGTTACAATTAGTAGTGTTTGTTTTTGTTCCTGAGTTAATTGTTTAAAAATATCAAAAACCATATCGCTATTTTTTTTGTCTAAATTTCCAGTAGGCTCATCTCCCATGATTATCAAAGGATCATTGATTAAAGCTCTAGCAATTGCTACCCGCTGTTTTTGCCCTCCACTTAATTGATTAGGCATCTTTAGAGCATGTTCGTGCATTTCTAATGTTTTTAAATGCTCCATAGCTTTAGACTCAATTTCCTCTTCGGATAACTTAGCTAGTTTCATTCCAGGTAACATAACATTCCTTAAAACATTATACTCGCTGAGTAAATAATGAAATTGAAATACAAAACCTATTTTCTCATTCCGAATTAATGCTAATTCTTTATCGGACTTTCCTGTTATGAGTTTACCATCTATAAACAATTGCCCTTCATAATCGGTATCCATAGTTGAAAGTAGATACAATAAAGTAGACTTTCCACAACCTGATTTTCCAACAATTGAAACAAATTCTCCTTTATTGACATTCATATCAATGTTTTTCAAAACTTGAAACTGAATAGGATCGTAAAAATATTTTGTCAATCCGATAGTTTGTAAAATATTTTTTTCCATCTTACTTTCCTCTAATAATTTCTACTGGATCAACTTTACTAGCTTTTAAGGCAGGAAACAAACCTGCAATTGTTGTTGTAAAAAGGGCAAAAACAATTCCGATACAATAATACACAATGGTAAATCGAATGGGATACGTCTTAATCGTAGGTAATGCTGGGGTTTCAAATGGAATTACATCAATTATTGAAGTAAATATAAATCCAAAAAGAAGTCCAAAAATTCCGCCAGCCAGGCCAATAATGAATGATAATGAAACGAAAATCCATTTTACATCGTTACCAGAAAAACCAGTTGCTTTTAAAATTGCAATACTGTCCATTTTTTCATAAATCATCATATTCAAGATATTGTAAATTCCAAAGCCAGCCACAATCAACAACACTATACCAACAGCATACGAAATAATGTTTCGAATTGCACTACCCGTTTCAAATTGTGAATTGGCTGTTTGATAATCAATAGCATCTAGCTGCAAGTTGTTTTGCAATTCTTTTGCCACCAATGGAGCCGAGGCCATATTATACAATTTAATTTGAATGTCTGTTATATAATTTTTAGGCTCTCCTAGCATTTTTTGAGCAGTATCTAATGAGGTATACGACATCGTATCATCAATTTCGGCAATTCCAATTTGGGAAATTCCAACAATTTTTAAAGTCGTCAAATTCCCTTTTGAAGTAGTCACTTTAATACGATCCCCAACTATCAAAAGCATTTTATCTGCCAATCCTTTCCCAATTATGATACTATTATTTTGTTCTAAATCTGCTATCTTACCTTCAATAATGTAATCGCTTGTTTGAAATAACTTTTCTTCAGCCAAAACCTCTATTCCATTAACAACTCCTGAAATTTCTATAGTTCCCGAATTAAAAAAAACAGGAGCTACCACTTTTGGAGCCACATCTATAATTCGTTTGTCTTCTTTTAAGGCTTTTATAATCGGAATACCATTATAAATGGATTTACCTCTATCTTTAGGTTTAACAGAATGAATAAAATTGGTGTTGTTTTTGAATTTTTCCGACAAATAGAGGGGCTGTTCCTTGGTAGGTTTTATTTCATTGTACAACCGAACATGAGGGGTTCTATTAAGCATTAAGCCATCTAATAAGTCATTTAAACCATTCATAAAACTTACCAATGAAATAAACATTGCAATACTAAATGTCAAACCAATCGCTGCCACAATGGTTTGTTTCAATCGGGCACGTAATAGGTGAAGTGCAATATTCAAAATGAGTTTATAATTCATTCTTTTGGTTTATATAGTGTTTCTGAAGCGTGTAAGCCTTCAAGAATTTCAACTTTTTTATAATCACTCAATCCTACCTTGACTTTCCTTTTTTCATCTTTATTTACTAGAACATAAGTACCTTCAATTAAATATTCTTTTGGAATTGTAATCGCATTTTTTTTGGTTTGAATAATAATATTTGCTTCAGCAGTAAGATTTGGGTATAATTTTGTTGGTGGTTTTACAAAACGAGCTTCAATCTTAAAAGTTCTAGATCGCTCATCCATAATTGGGAAAATTTTTGAAACGATTGCATCAAAAACAACACCTTTGTAGCTATCCATAGCAACGACGATATATTGCCCTAAACGAACACGTACCATATCGTTTTCGTCTACTTCTAGTTCTAATAAAAAATCATTGTTTTTACCAATAATGGCTATGGGTGTTTGAGTTGTAATAAAAGTTCCGTCTTTTACAGGAAGATCAAATAATTGCCCATCAAACTCGCTTTTTACTGTATAATCGCTCTGATTTTTTTGATTAATTTTTAAATTGACGGCATTTTTATTTTGCTCGTTTTGCAATTGGATTTTTAGTTGTTCCAATTGTTTCTTAGCAATTTCATAATTACTTTTAGAACTTTTATACGATTGTTCAATTCTATCATAATCAACTTGAGCAATTATTTGATAAGGCAAAACTCTTTGATTTCGTTGATAAACGGATTCATCTAAAAGCAACTTGTCTTTAGCCATTTGCACTTTGAGTTCAACTTCGGCTATTTTATCTTGTATATAAATATTTTCTTTGCTACTTAATTCATAGGCTAAAATAGCATTTTGGGTATTCAATTCAGCTTTTTCACTATCTAATTCGAACAACAATTGGCCTTTCACTATTTTTTGCCCCACAACCACCTTTGTTTTTTTCAAAATACCATTTACTGTTGCAAAAACAGTATACTGATCTTTTGCTTTTATAACACCTGAGGCATAAACACTTTCAGTTATTTCACTAACCGTTGGATGAATTTCTGAAGATTCTTTTTTGGAACAATTTATAAGAAGAATTGATAGAAAAGGCACTACTATTAAAAAACGTGTACGCATGGTATTTTGTTTATTACAAAGAAAATTACCTCATAAATATACACTTTTCTGATTAGTATTTGATTAAAAAATTGAACAAAATAGCCCTACACTATAGATGTAGCTCCATAATATAGTCTTCCATCAAATAGCCGTGTTCTAACTCAATGTTTACTTCGCTGCTGATCGAAAAACCCATTTTTTCATAAAAATTAATAGCTCTATTAAAACGATTAACATTCAAACAAATGCTTTGTGAACCTTGCTTTCTAGCTTTAGAGGCAATATAATCAATAAGTGCTTTACCTACTCCTTTGCCTTGAGCTGAGGGAAGTATATAAATTTTATGAATCTTGGTTTGTTTTTGATTATTGTAATTCGATTCAAATGAAGCAAAACCCAAGGTTTGATTCCCTTCAATGGCCAAAACAAATTGATGTCCTTTTTGCGTTACACATTTTTTTAATGCCGAGTCATTATAAAATTCCCCCAACATATACTCTAACTGAGCTTTTGAAAGAATTTCACCATATGCTACTGGCCATGTTTCGTGGGCAATGGCTCGAATTGTATCAAAATCCATACTTGTTGCAGGCAGAATTGTAATCATAGGAATTTAATTTAAACCAAGAATACTTTTTATTTTTATAAAAAACTAGCCATGAATGGTTTCATTTTTACCATAATTTGAGATGATAGATTCTTCAAAAGCTAGCCATTCTCTCCATCGTTTTTCTACATCAATGCCTACTCCGTATTTACGGGCATAGGTTATAAAAGTAGTATAATGTCCCGCCTCACTTTCCATCAAATCGCGGTAAAAAGAAGCTAATTCTTCGTCTTTAATATTTTCTGAAAGCACTTTAAAGCGCTCACAACTTCTTGCTTCAATCATGGCCGAAAACAATAAACGTTCTACCAAACCCGAAACACGGCTTCCATCACTACTTCTTTTCATATACAAATACAATTCATTTACGTAGTCGTCTTTTCGTTCTCTTCCTAACTTTAAACCTCTTTTAATGATAATGTTGTGAACTTGTTCAAAGTGATCCATTTCTTCTTTGGCTAAAGCTACTAAATCTTGCACCAAATCTTGATATTCTGAATTATTAGTAATGATAGTAATAGCATTTGTTGCTGCTTTTTGCTCACACCAAGCATGATCGGTTAAAATTTCTTCAATGTTTTTCTCTACAATATTCACCCATCTTGGATCTGTTGGTAATTGCAAACGTAATACGCCCATTTTTTTATTATTTAAAAGTTTGAAATTGTTTAAACCCAGATTCCACATTAGAAATCTACTACAACTAAATTACTTCACCATTTTTATATTTTTTAGCGGAGTTCAGTGAATGAATTTCTTCTTCAAAAACCAAGAACTTTTTTCACGAGTTTATATTTTTTGAGAGAAGTTCAAGATACGCTACGCTTGATTCTCCTATTTTTTAAATTCAAAATACAAAAGTAGTAGCTCATTGGTTTATATTTATATAGGTATTCGCTTAACGTTGTTTCTTTCTTCAAAAATAGTCCGTGAGCTCTTGCTTTTATTGAATAATTCAGTTTCGCTACGAAGTCTAATGCGGATTCTGGGTTAAAATTTAAAGATGTATTAAAAATGAAAAAAAGTTTAAAGTTTTGAAATGCATTTAAACATCAACAAAACCTTAAACCTTTAAACTTTATATTTCTAAACAAAAATTAGAAAACAAAGATAGCTCTTTCGCTCATCATTTCATTTACTTGAGCAGCAACTTCTTCAATAATATCTTCGTTTGTATGATTAGTTAACACTTTATCAATCATAGCAACAATAGTTTCCATATCTTCTTCAACCAAACCACGAGTGGTAATAGCCGCAGTACCTACACGAATACCTGAAGTTACAAATGGAGATTTGTCATCGAAAGGAACCATGTTTTTATTAACTGTAATTTCAGCTTTCACTAAAGCATTTTCAGCATCTTTACCAGAAATATTTTTATTTCTCAAGTCAATCAACATCATATGGTTATCTGTTCCACCAGAAATGATTTCGTATCCTCTTGCTACAAATGCTGCGGCCATAGCTTTTGCATTTTTTTGCAATTGCATCGCATATGTAAAGAATTCATCTTGCAAAGCCTCTCCAAAAGCAACTGCTTTGGCAGCAATAATGTGCATCAAAGGACCACCTTGATTTCCAGGAAAAACAGCTAAATCTAACAACGAAGACATCATACGAATTTCTCCTTTTGGTGTTTTGTGCCCCCAAGGGTTTTCAAAATCTTTACCCATCATGATTAATCCTCCACGTGGTCCACGTAAAGTCTTGTGAGTTGTAGTAGTTACAATATGACAATGAGGTATAGGATCATTCATTAATCCTTTAGCAATCAAGCCCGCTGGATGAGAAATATCAGCCATTAAAATAGCACCTACACTATCTGCTATTTGTCTGAAACGAGCAAAATCCATATCACGAGAATAAGCAGATGCTCCAGCAATGATCAATTTTGGTTGTTCTTTGGTTGCAATTTCTTGGATTTTATCATAATTCAAACGTCCTGTTTCTTTATCAACGCCATAAAAAACTGGATTATACAAACGTCCTGAAAAATTCACTGGAGAACCATGAGTCAAATGCCCCCCATGAGACAAATCAAACCCTAAAATAGTGTCGCCTGGTTTTAAACAAGCATGATAAACTGCTGTATTAGCCTGAGAACCGGAGTGTGGTTGAACATTTGCGTACTCAGCACCAAATAAAGCTTTGGCTCTATCGATAGCAATTTGCTCTACTACATCTACTACTTCACAACCTCCATAATATCTTTTTCCAGGATACCCTTCAGCATATTTATTAGTTAAAACAGAACCAGCGGCTTCTAATACTTCATCACTTACGAAGTTTTCGGAAGCAATTAGCTCTAATCCGTGTATTTGTCTGTCTTGTTCTTCAAGAATAAGGTCAAAAATTTGTTCGTCGCGTTGCATTTCTTTGTTTTTCGTTAATATGGTGCAAAAATACAAAAAAACGTTTGGTTACTACTTAGATTATAATATATTTGATGTGTAATTTTCAACAATATAATTAACACATTATGCCAATAACAGCAAATAATCCTAATATAAAATCATGGTTAGACGTACCAGCTGACAGTGATTTTCCAATTCAAAACATTCCATTTGGCGTTTTTTTAACCAAAGAAAATGTAGTAACTGTAGGAACTAGAATTGGTGATTACGCAATAGACCTAGGTGCATTACAACAACTTAATTATTTTGAAGGTATCGAATTAACAGACGACATGTTCATGCAAGATACTTTAAATGATTTCATCTCAGATGGTAAAAAAACTTGGCGCTTAGTTAGAAATAGAATTTCTGATATATTTAATCAAAACAACCCCGAGCTACGAGACAACACAGAACATAAAGAAATTGTGGTATTTAAAATCTCCGAGGTAGAAATGCAACTTCCAGTTTTGATTGGTGATTACACCGATTTTTATTCTAGCAAAGAGCATGCTACCAATGTAGGAAAAATGTTTCGTGATCCAGAAAATGCACTTTTACCTAACTGGCTTCATATTCCAGTAGGTTACCATGGAAGAAGTTCTTCCATTATTCCTTCAGGTATCCCTGTACACAGACCCATGGGACAAACATTGCCTAATGGAGAAACTACTCCTGTTTTTGGGCCTTCTAGATTAGTAGATTTTGAATTAGAAACTGCATTTATCACTACAGATGTGAATATTATGGGTGAAAACACTCCTGTATATGAGGCTGAAGATTACATATTCGGAATGGTTTTATTGAATGATTGGAGCGCTAGAGACATTCAAAAATGGGAATATGTTCCTCTAGGTCCATTTTTAGCAAAGAATTTTGCCTCCTCAATCTCCCCCTGGATTGTTACACTTGATGCTTTAGAGCCCTTTAGAACCAAAGGACCAAAACAAAGCCCTTCACCACTACCCTATCTACAACTAAAAGGTAAACATGCTTTTGACATCAATTTAGAAGTGGCAATTACACCCAAAAACGGTGTGCCAAATATAGTATCACGTTCTAATTTTAAATACATGTATTGGTCTATGAGTCAACAATTAGCACATCACACTTCTAATGGTTGTCGTGTTAATTCTGGAGATATGATGGGGTCAGGAACACTTTCAGGGCCTACTCCTGACAGCTATGGATCGATGTTAGAACTTACATGGGGTGGAAAAAACCCTATACAATTGAATGATGGTAGTGAACGAAAATTCATCAACGATTTTGACACTGTCACTATTAAAGGGTACAGCAAAAACAATGAAGTTCGCATTGGTTTTGGAGAAGTTTCAAGTCAATTATTACCTCCTTTCGTAAGGCAATAAACAAGAAAAAAAACAGGAATATTAAAAAAAAAACGCCATTTTCAAGTTAGAAAATGGCGTTTTTTTTAAACAATCGTGTATGGAAATTAAATTTTAGCTTTCAATTCTTTGTATTCGGCTGTCATTTCTAAGGCACTATATACATTTAAAAGGGTTTTAGCAACATCTGTATTTTTTGGATCTAGCTCTACTGCTTTCTTTAAATAAGGAATTGTACTTCTAAAGAGTTCTTCACGTTTCTTTTTCAAAACATCATAACGTTTCATATCATTAGCAGAAGTACCTAATTTATTCATCTCATCAATAATTGGTTTTTCATTTTCCAATTTTAATGCTGCAATATTAATATAAGCGTTAGTATAAGAAGGATTAATTTCAATTACTCTTGCATAATATTTTTCAGCATCAACAGTGTTTTTTGCATTTGCACTTAATACTCCTAAATTGAATACCAAGTCTGCATCATTTGGGTTTTTTACCAAAATCTCTGCTACTAATTTTTTATAAGTATCGAAATCTTTTGCCTCTAAATACAAATTAGCTTCTGTTAAAGCTAAAGAGGTATCATCAGGATTCGTTTTTCTAGCTTCTGCTACCGCTTGTTGTGCTTCTTTTGTTTTTCCTTGTTGCACAAGAATTAGGGCAACATTTTTGTAGATTTCACCTCTTTTGGACTGAATCACTTCTGTTCTTGGTTTTTCGTGCGTACCTAACTTTATCATACGATCTCTTTCTGCAGCAGTTGAGAACATATCCTCTTGTGAAGAAAGTTTGTTAACTGCAAAATAATTTGTACCCTTACCTGAATAATTCAATTTTTTTAATTCATCATAACCTTTAAGGGCTTCATCATAATTTTTTGCATTTACATAAGTAGAAGCTGCATAGTACAAATTAATGGTGTCTTTCTTGTCTAAAAGATAGGCGTCATACAATTTTTTGGCTGCAACCTCATATTTTTCTATTTTAGAATCAGAGATAGCTTCATTAATTAATTTGTATTTGATATCCATTACAGACTTTGTAGCTTGTGCAGTGTACTTAGATTTTCCAGATGTCTTCTCCACCGCAATCAACTCTTGGAATGCGCCTGCAGCTAATGATAAATTAGCATCTTTATCTACACTTTTGTTTGCTAAATCTAACATCACATTACCTTTTACAAAATAATATTGTGCTTTCTCAGCCTCTGGGGCATTAGTTACTAAAGATTCAGCCTCCAACAAAATAGTTTTTGCTTCATCTGATTTACCTGCTTTTAATGCTTTTTCAGCAGCTTTAATTTGATCTTTTTGTGCAAAAGTGGCTACTGAGATCAACATAGTTGATGCAAGTAATACATATTTACTTTTCATGGTATTCTATTTTTATTTATTTACTATTTATTTACTCTTCATCGTTAGAGTCATCATCTTCCTCTTCATCAATTACATCGTCTTCCTCTTCCTCGTCTTCCTCAACACCGTCGTCTTCAAGCACCTCTAAAACAGGTTTCACTCTTTCGACAGCAGACTCAGCATTATTTTCATCATCAGCATCGTCTTTCATGACTTTGGTAACAGCTGCTATTGAATCATTGCCTTTTAAGTTAATCAATTTTACTCCTTGAGTCGCTCGACCCATCACACGCAAATCCTCAATAGCCATTCTAATGGTTAAACCGGATTTATTGATAATCATCAAATCATCCGCATCAGTAACAGCATTAATCGAAATTAAGTTTCCTGTTTTTTCAGTGATGTTTAGTGTTTTCACTCCTTTACCACCACGATTTGTGATACGATACACATCTTCTCCGTCTTCATCAACAAGTTTGGTACGCTTTCCATATCCATTTTCGGTAACCACTAAAATCTGAGAATCGTTTATAGAATCTTTATCAATAGTAACCATTCCAATTACTTCGTCAGTTTCATCTTTTAAAGAAATCCCTCTAACTCCAGATGCGGTTCTCCCCATTGGACGTGTTTTAGTTTCTTCAAAACGAACTAATTTTCCTGATTTAACTGCCAAAATAATTTGACTTTCTCCGTTAGTTAATTGTGCCCCGAGTAATTCATCACCTTCTTTTATCGTAATAGCTGCTACACCATTCGCACGTGGTTTAGAATATTTCTCTAATGAAGTTTTCTTAACCTGACCTTGCTTGGTAACCATAATTAAATTATGACTGTTAATGTAGTCTTTATCCTTTAAATCTTGGGTGCAAATATACGCCTTTACTTTGTCATCACTTTCTATATTAACTAAATTTTGGATGGCTCTACCCTTGGCTGTCTTAGTTCCTTCAGGAATTTCATACACTCTCATCCAAAAACATTTTCCTTTTTGGGTAAAAAACATCATGTATTGGTGATTGGTAGCAACGAACATATGCTCTAAGAAATCTTGATCTCTTGTACCAGCACTTTTTTGTCCCACTCCTCCTCTATTTTGTGTTTTATACTCACTTAAATTAGTACGTTTAATATAGCCTGCATGAGAAATGGTAACAACAACACTTTCATCAGCAATTAAATCTTCGATACTTACATCTCCACCAGAATATTCAATTAAAGAACGACGTGCGTCTCCATATTTATCTCTAATCTCAATCAATTCTTCTTTTATCAAAGCAGTTCTTAAATTTATATCTGCTAACAAAGCGCGCAAATGATCAATCAATTTCATGATTTCTTCATACTCCGCTCTCAATTTATCTTGTTCTAGACCTGTTAATTGTCTTAAACGCATTTCAACGATGGCACGAGCTTGTATATCGGAAAGTTTAAATCTTTCGATCAATTTATCTCTGGCCTCTTCTGTGTTTTTAGATGCTTTAATTAGCGCAATAACTTCGTCTATATTATCAGAAGCAATAATTAGACCTTCTAAAATGTGTGCACGTTCTTCTGCTTTTCTTAATTCAAATTGTGTTCTTCGAATTACAACATCGTGACGATGTTCTACAAAATAATGAATCAAATCTTTAAGATTCAGCATTTGAGGGCGACCATTAACTAGTGCGATATTGTTTACGCTAAAAGAGGATTGCAGTTGTGTGTACTTATACAAAGTGTTTAAAACCACATTTGGAGTTGCATCGCGTTTTAATATATACACGATACGCATACCATTTCTGTCCGATTCGTCACGAATATTGGCAATACCATCAATTTTCTTTTCGTTAACTAAATCAGCAGTTCGCTTGATCATATCAGCTTTATTTACCTGATATGGGATTTCTGTAACGATAATAGATTCTCTTCCGTCAACTTCTTCAAACCCCACTTTGGCACGCATTACAATTCGGCCACGACCTGTTTTGAATGCTTCACGAACTCCTTCGTAACCATAGATTATACCACCTGTTGGAAAGTCGGGTGCTTTGATATGTGTGATTAGCTCATCAATTTCAATATCATTGTTATCAATATAAGCTAAGGTTCCGTTTATTACTTCAGTTAGATTATGAGGAGGCATATTAGTAGCCATACCTACTGCGATTCCTGTTGCTCCATTTATCAACAAGGTTGGAACTCTTGTTGGCATAACTTTTGGCTCGTATAAAGTATCGTCAAAATTCAATTGAAAATCAACGGTTTCTTTTTCGATATCAGCCATAATTTCTTCCGAAATTTTACGCATTCTTGCCTCTGTATAACGCATTGCTGCAGGGCTATCCCCATCTACAGACCCAAAATTACCTTGTCCATCTACTAATAAATAGCGCATACTCCATTCTTGAGCCATACGTACCATAGCATCATATACTGATGTATCTCCGTGGGGATGGTACTTTCCTAAAACTTCACCGACAATTCTTGCGGATTTTTTATGGGCTTTATTTGAAAAAACTCCTAAATCATACATTCCGTATAGCACTCTACGATGTACGGGTTTTAAACCATCTCTAACATCAGGAAGTGCTCTTGATACGATTACAGACATCGAATAATCGATGTAAGCTGATTTCATTTCATCTTCTATGTTAATAGGAATTAACTTTTCTCCTTCAGACATAAGTTGTTATATTAAATAATTATATTAATTTCAAAACGTGCCAATATACGGCTTTCTGAACTTTTTTTAACCATTTTAACCGCCTAATTTTTTTGATTTATTAACAATAAAATATCCTCTTTTAGTTAATAAATAACCTTAATTTTAACTTTGATTGTACTATTTTTTTTGTCAATTAGCTGACAGTTGCTATTACTAGGAATGATTTTTGTTTCTAAACTAGTAAATCAGTAAATTTACCTATAATATTAAAGTAATTATATATGGATGACAATTTTTCCCCTAGAGTAAAAGATGTTATTACGTACAGTAAAGAAGAAGCCTTACGATTGGGTCATGACTTTATTGGTACCGAACATTTAATGTTAGGCATTTTAAGGGATGGAAACGGAAAAGCTATCCATATCTTGAATAACCTAGATGTAGACTTAGACCATCTTCGAAGAAAAGTAGAAATACTTAGCCCTGCTAGCCCAATTAACTTAGAAGTAAATCTTGAAAAAAAGAATTTACACTTAACCCGTCAAGCTGAACGCGCTTTAAAAACAACCTTTCTTGAAGCAAAGGTGTTTCAAAGTACTTCAATTAGTACCGCACATTTACTATTGTGCATTTTGAGAAACGAAAACGATCCTACAACCAAGCTATTGAATAAACTAAAAATTGATTATGATTTAGCAAAAGAACAATATTTGAATATGACTCCAAATGATCAAGAATACATAGACAACTTGCCAAAAAACGAATCCTATAACGATGATTCAGGACAAGATGACAGTCTCAAAGAAGGAACTTTCAACAATCCTGTTAACAAATCCAACAAAAAATCTAAAACTCCTGTGTTGGATAATTTTGGTAGAGATTTAACTGAAATGGCCGAAGAAGGGAAACTAGACCCTGTAGTAGGTCGTGAAAAAGAAATTGAACGCGTTTCGCAAATTTTAAGCCGTCGCAAAAAAAACAATCCTCTTTTGATTGGTGAACCTGGAGTTGGAAAATCTGCCATTGCAGAAGGACTAGCTCTAAGAATCAATCAAAAAAAGGTATCGCGCATTTTATTCAATAAACGAGTAGTTACGCTTGATTTGGCCAGCCTGGTTGCAGGAACCAAATACAGAGGACAGTTTGAAGAACGAATGAAAGCCGTAATGAATGAGCTAGAAAAAAACGACGATATCATTTTATTTATAGATGAAATTCACACCATTGTTGGAGCTGGAGGAGCTACAGGTTCATTAGATGCTTCGAATATGTTTAAACCCGCTTTGGCAAGAGGTGAAATTCAATGTATAGGAGCCACTACATTAGATGAATACCGACAATACATAGAAAAAGACGGTGCTTTGGAAAGACGTTTTCAAAAAGTGATTGTTGAGCCCACTTCAGTTGAAGAAACCATTACTATTTTGAACAATATCAAAGACAAATACGAATCACATCATAATGTGACCTATTCTCCAGAAGCCATTGAAGCTTGCGTAAAATTAACAGATCGATACATGTCGGAACGTTTTTTACCAGACAAAGCAATAGACGCTTTAGACGAAGCTGGCTCAAGAGTTCATATTACCAATATTGATGTTCCAAAACAAATATTAGATTTAGAACGCCAGCTAGAAGAAGTTCGAGAATTAAAAAATTTAGTTGTTAAAAAACAAAAATATGAAGAGGCCGCTAAATTACGAGATGACGAAAAGAAAATAGAAAAAGATCTAGCCATTGCCCAAGAACAATGGGAAGAAGATTCTAAAAACAATAGAATTAATGTTACAGAGGATAATGTTGCTGATGTCGTTTCTATGATGACAGGTATTCCGGTTAATCGTATTGCTCAAACAGAAAGCAATAAGTTAGCTAAATTGCCTGAACTTATTCAAAATAAAGTAATTGGACAAAATGAAGCGGTTTTAAAAATAGCTCGCTCCATTCAAAGAAATAGAGCTGGTTTAAAAGATCCAAACAAACCCATTGGTTCCTTTATTTTCTTGGGTCAAACAGGAGTTGGGAAAACGCAATTAGCTAAAGTACTTGCCAAAGAATTGTTTGATTCAGAAGAAGCTTTGATTAGAATTGACATGAGTGAATACATGGAAAAATTCGCTATTTCAAGATTAGTAGGAGCACCTCCAGGATATGTAGGTTACGAAGAAGGTGGTCAATTGACCGAAAAAGTAAGAAGAAAACCCTATTGTGTGGTACTTCTTGACGAAATAGAGAAAGCACATCCAGATGTATTCAATATGATGCTTCAAGTGTTAGACGATGGATATTTAACTGATAGTTTAGGTCGTAAAATTGATTTTAAAAATACGATTATCATCATGACTTCCAATGTTGGCGCTAGACAATTAAAAGATTTTGGACAAGGAGTTGGTTTCGGAACTGCTGCCAAAGTTGCACAAGCAGAAGACAATTCAAAAAGTATCATTGAAAATGCTTTGAAAAAAACTTTTGCACCTGAATTCTTGAACAGAATTGACGATGTGATTGTTTTTAACTCTTTAGAGAAAGAAGACATCAATTTGATTATCGAAATTGAATTGAAAAAATTATATGCAAGAATAAAAGATTTAGGATATACCTTAAATCTTTCTGATAAAGCAAAAGCATTTATTGCTGACAAAGGTTTTGACAAACAATTTGGTGCCAGACCATTAAAAAGAGCCATTCAAAAATATGTAGAAGATGCTTTGGCCGAAGAGATTATCACTTCAAAAATAAATGTTGGTGACGAAATTTTCATGGACATCGAAGAGGGAGCTGCCGAACTAAAAGTAGACGTTCACAAAGCAGAAGAACCTACTAATCAATAGATTCAATCAAATTATTTATTTCAGCCCGTTATGTTTTTAACTACATAACGGGCTAATTCTTTATATTAATTTAACTTTTTTAAAAAACAAAAAGTTACTTTTGATCTATTATTAAACAAATTGCTGTATGCTACAAAACAAAGTCATCTTAGGAAGCGAAGAATGGTGTTCTTTCCCAGAGCTGAACATTCCTACTATCAAGGCTAGAGTAGATTCTGGAGCCAAAACTTCAGCTTTACACGCTATAAACATCGCTCCATTTATAAAAAACGAGAGTAATTGGGTAAAATTCGATATCAATCCTATTCAAAACAATAATAAAACAGTTATACATTGCGAAGCACCATTGGTAGACAAGCGAATCGTAAAAAGTTCAAGTGGCTATAGGGAGCAACGATATGTAATTCAAACCTTGTTGAAAATTGGTGAGGATACTTGGAATATTGAAATGACATTGACTAATAGAGATTCAATGGGGTTCCGTATGTTATTGGGTCGTGAAGCCATGAGTGGACGGGTATTGGTTGACCCAGAACAAAAGTACTTATTAGGTCAACCAACAGTAGAAAATCTAAAAGAATTGTATAAAAATGCTGAAAAAGCAAGATCAGGTTTGCGTATTGGCGTCTTAGCTAGTAATCCTGAATTGTACAGTAACAAACGCATTATGGAAGCTGGTGAAATGCGAGGTCATGAAATGCATTTTCTAAACATTAAGGAATGTTATATGAAATTGGATGCAAAAACACCTGAAATACATTATCGTGGGGGTATTATTTTAAACCAATTTGACGCAATAATTCCGCGAATCCGACCCAGTATAACTTTTTATGGTTGTGCCTTGACCCGACAATTTGAAGCTTTAAAAGTTTTTTGCTTAAACTCCTCTACTGCCATAACACAATCCCGTGACAAACTTTTTTCATTGCAATTATTACTCAATAATGGTGTCGATATCCCAACAACAGGATTTGCAAATTCTCCCTTAGACACCAATGATTTGATTAAAATGGTTGGAGGACCTCCTTTAATTGTAAAACTACTAGAAGGCACTCAAGGTAAAGGCGTAGTTTTAGCCGAAACCAAAAAAGCAGCTGAAAGCGTGATCAATGCATTCAAAAGTTTAAATGCTAATATATTAGTTCAAGAATTCATTAAAGAAGCAAATGGAAAAGATATTCGTTGTTTTGTAATTGATGGAAAAGTTGTAGCTGCCATTCAAAGAGAAGCGATGCCAGGGGAATTTAGAGCCAATATCCACCTTGGAGGGACAGCTTCAATTATTAAGGTAACTAGTGAAGAAAAAAAGATTGCTATCAAAGCAGCAAAAGCTATGGATTTAAAAGTTGCAGGGGTCGATATTATTCGTTCTGCCAAAGGACCATTGTTGTTAGAAGTAAACTCATCACCTGGACTTGAAGGAATAGAAGGCGCAACCAACAAAGATATTGCTGGTGAAATGATTAAAGCCATTGAAAAAAACTTTAGAGCTAAATCCATTTCTTAATATTACTTTAAAATTAAAACCCGCTAGTTCTTCTTATTAAAAGAAAATACTAGCGGGTTTTTTGTTTTTCCTCCACTGGCTACCGAAAAATGATTAAAAAGATACTCATTTTATTAAAATATTGAAAATAATGTATCGAAAAATCTGATGCATAAAGTTTGTATTTGTAAAATAAACAAAAAAAAGATTCCTTTTTTCTACTAATTCTGACGTGTTTTTATCGAAAATAAAAACATTTGACACTTTTTATTTGCCTTCATTTTTCAATGTAAATATTTCGTAAATTTGATTGTATTTTTTTATAAACACATGAATACTAATATATTATCAAAAATTTAACAATTAATAAAATGGAAATTTTAAAAGATTCAACAATGTTCAAAACAGGAAATTGGACTACAACGATTGATATTTATGATTTTGTAGTAAAAAACATAACTCCATATGAAGGAACAGCCGATTTTTTAGTTGGCCCTTCTGAAAAAACTACAAAATTATGGGAAGCATGTAAGCAACAATTATTAAAAGAACGACAAAATGGTGGTTGTTTGGCTATAGATACTGAAACAATTTCAAACATTACTGCATTTGGACCTGGTTATATCGATAAAGAAAACGAAGTTATAGTAGGTTTACAAACAGATGAATTGCTTAAAAGAGCAATGAAACCTTTTGGTGGTATAAAATTGGTTGAATCAGCAGTAGCAGAAAAAGGATTAAAAGTTTCAGAGCGTGTTTCGGATATTTTCAATTATGCTAAAGACCATAATCAAGCTGTATTTGACGCCTATGATGCCGAAATCAAAACCTTTCGTTCTAAACACGTATTAACAGGTTTGCCTGATAATTATGCTAGAGGAAGAATCATTGGTGACTTTAGACGTATGGCTTTATATGGTGCCGATTTTCTAATTGAAGCTAAAAAAGCAGATTTTAATGCGGTAACTGGAGAAATGACCGAACATAAAGTACGTTTGCGTGAGGAAATTACTAGTCAAATCAAAGCATTGCAAGACATGAAAATCATGGCACTATCCTATGGTGTTGATCTTTCTAAACCTGCAACAAACGCTTACGAGGCAGTACAATTTACTTACTTAGCTTACTTAAGTGCAGTTAAAGAACAAGATGGTGCCGCTATGTCTTTAGGAAATGTTTCGTCATTTCTTGATATTTATATTGAAAAAGACTTGCAAGATGGATTGATTACTGAAGAACAAGCACAAGAGTATATCGATCAATTTGTTATGAAATTGAGAATTGTTAGACACCTTCGTCCAGGTGCTTATGATGAAATTTTTGGTGGTGATCCAACATGGGTGACTGAAGCAATTGGTGGACAATTCCATGATGGTAGAACAAAAGTTACTAAAACTTCTTTCCGTTTCTTGCAAACCCTTTACAATTTAGGAGCTTCACCAGAACCTAATTTAACTATTCTTTGGTCAAAAAATCTTCCGAAAGGATTTAAAGATTTTTGTGCACAAGTTTCAATAGATACTTCATCATTACAATATGAAAATGATGACTTGATGAAAGCCAATAGAGGTTCTGATGATTATGGAATTGCTTGTTGTGTTTCTTATCAAAAAATTGGAAAAACGATACAACATTTTGGTGCTCGTGCCAATTTACCTAAAGCATTACTTTTGGCTTTAAACGGAGGTCGTGAAGAAGAAAAAGGAGCCTTAGTCATTAATAATATTCCTGAAATGAAGGATGAAGTGTTAGACTATGACAAAGTTCTAGCTGCTTTCAAAACTACTTTAGCTGAAGTAGCAAGAGTTTATGCAAAATCGATGTATATCATCCATTATATGCATGACAAATATTACTATGAAAGAGCTCAGATGTCATTAATTGATAGTGATCCAGAAATTGACATTGCCTATGGTGCAGCGGGTATTTCAATCATTGCCGATTCATTGTCAGCGATTAAATACGCTAAAGTAAAACCAATCCGAAATGAACAAGGTTTAACAGTTGATTTCAATATCGAAGGTGAATTTCCTCAATTTGGTAATGATGATAATCGTGTAGATGATATTGCCATTGAAATCACAAGTTTATTCATTGCTGAATTAAGAAAACACAAAACATACAAAAACGCAACTCCTACCCTTTCTTTACTTACAATTACTTCAAATGTAATGTATGGCAAAAATACTGGATCAACACCTGATGGACGAAAAGGCGGTGAATCATTTGCACCTGGAGCAAATCCAATGCATGGTAGAGATGTAAATGGCGCTATTGCTTCTTTAAACTCTGTCAGCAAATTGAATTATGAAGATGCTCAAGATGGAATATCGTATACTTTCTCTATGGTTCCAAAATCATTAGGAACATCTAAAGAAGACCAAATAAGTAACTTAACCACTACCCTAGATGCTTATTTTGGAAGAGATGCACATCATTTAAATGTAAACGTTTTAAATAGAGAAACGTTAATGGATGCTTATGAGCACCCAGAAAATTATCCACAATTAACTATTCGTGTTTCTGGATATGCTGTAAACTTTGTTCGTTTGTCAAAAGCACATCAGCTTGAAGTGATAAACAGAACTTTCCACGATAGAATGTAATTCTCAAATATTCATTTTGATTTACTAACTTTAAGCCTGTTTAGACAAATAAAATCTAGACAGGCTTTTTCAATTTTATATAGAATCATTATGTATTTTCCACAACAAACCAAAAAAAACGAGTTTCTAAATGAAAGTGAGGATCATTTACTTCGCATACATTCCTTAGAAACTTTTGGCACCCACGATGGACCAGGTATTAGAATGGTTGTTTTTACCCAAGGATGTCAATTCCGCTGTTTGTATTGTCAAAATCCTGACACACTCGATATCCATGGTGGTTCCTTAATTTCAATTGATGAGTTAGTAGAAAAAGCAATCAATCAGCAACCTTTTTTTTCAAAAAAGGGCGGTGTCACAGTTTCTGGAGGCGAACCTTTGCTTCATAGAAAACAATTAATTACTTTTTTTGAAAAACTGCATGAAAATGGTATTAACACTTGTTTGGACACTAATGGTCGCGTTTTAGACGATGCCACCAAGGAATTATTAGACAAAACAGACTTATTGCTTCTAGATGTTAAACATATTAATAATGATTGGCATAAAAAACTAACTAGTTTATCAAACAAAACCACCCTAAAAGTGGCAAATTATAGAGAAGAAACTGGAAAAAAAATGTGGTTAAGGTATGTATTAGTTCCTGGTTGGACCGATCAAGAAGAATACTTACATGAATGGGGGCGCTATTTTACCAATTATAAAACTATCGAAAAAGTAGAAATTATTCCGTTTCATCAAATGGGAAAACACAAATGGGATTTATTAAATTTTGAATACGCTTTTGCCGATGTAAAAGCCCCAACCCCCCAAGAAATAGAAAAAGCCACTTCTATTTTTAATCAATATTTTAAAAAAGTAGTTGTAAAATAAATTCACTATTAAAACTTTCAAAAAAATGGAAAGAAATAAATATATAATGGTCTTTGCTGGAATGATAATGCAATTATCCATAGGCTCTATCTATGCCTATAGCAAATGGATAGATCCTTTAAAAGAATTAAATTGGGAAGCACACGATACCAAAACAGCATTTAGCTTAGCGATTTGCTTTTTGGGATTAACAGCTGCTTTTATGGGTAAATTTGCTCAAAAGGTTGGACCAACTAAAGCGGGTAACATCGGTGCTTTTTTTCTCTGCATCGGACTTATAGGAAGTTCTTTGGCCGTTTCGCTTAAATCGATTGAACTATTTTATATGACTTTTGGAGTCCTACAAGGAATAGGTTTAGGCTTTGGTTATGTAGTACCCGTATATACCGTTGTAAAATGGTTTCCCGATAAACCAGGGTTAGCTTCAGGAATTATCATAATGTCGTTTGCATTAGGCTCTTTGTTGGCTTCTTTTATAATAAGTCCATTATATACTTCAGTAGGATTATCGAAAGCTTTTTTAATCTTAGGGATCGTTTATGGAATTTGTATGTTACTAAGTGCTTTATATTTAGCCAATCCGATGATACAAAACCCATCAAAAGAACAATCTTTAGCATTGACAGCCAAAGAAATTGTTTTTGATCCTCGATTTATTGCCTTATGGTTACTACTCTTTTTAAATGTTTGTGGTGGAATTGCGATTATATCAAAAGCAGCACTATTAGGAGAAGAAGTAGTAGGAATGAGTGCAAGTCAAGCTACTTTATTTGTAGCTATCATTGGTCTATTCAATGGTTTAGGTCGGTTATTTTGGTCCAGTATTTCAGATAAAATAGGTTGTTGGCTAACCTTCATGATCTTTTTGACAGTAAATATGATTTGTTTTGCAATCATACCTTTTGTTGCTTCAAATAGTACTTCTTTTCAAATAGTCACTTATATTATTATTGCAGGCTATGGAGCCGGTTTTTCAACCATGCCTTCTTTTGTAAAATCAATTTATGGTGCTGATAATTATGGACAAGTTTTGGGTTACATTTTAACTGCTTGGTCTGCTGCCGCTTTTGTTGGTCCGATACTTTTGGAATTGACTCATGAAATCACTATTTTCTACTTATTCTCCCTTCTAATCGGAATCGCTTTATTGGTTGGATTTTGGTTGAAAAAATTGATCTGATTTTAAGAAAATAATTATATCAAAAAGCGCTCAAAACACTATAATTTGAGCGCTTTTATTTTTTTTAGGTAGTCTATATCATCATTATTACCTTATTTAGTTGTCCAACTTGTAAACGGATGCTCACTCAAATAGCCGTTGTAATAGCGGTGATCATTGGTAACTTCTTCTCCTAGCCAATCAGGTTTTAGAAACGTTTCTGTTTCAGATGATAGTTCTATTTCGGCCATTACCAAGCCTTCATTTTCGCCATAAAAAACGTCCACTTCAATGACGTGATTTCCAGATTGTATTTCATAGCGCGTTTTATCAATTGTGCCTTTCTCACACAAATGCATCAATTGCTGCGCTTCTTCAACCGGAATTTCTTTCTCCCATTCAAAACGAGATAAACCACTTTCATTACCTTTTCCTTTGATGGTCAAAAAACCTTTACCTCCTTTAATTCTCACTCGAACTGTTCGTTCTGGGTTTTTACTAATATATCCCTGAGCTATTCGATTATGAGCAAAAGCTTGAGATATAAAATCAGTGGAGGTTACTAGAAATTTTCTTTCGATTTCTATCATTTTAAATATTTTATTTATGAAAAATAGCTTTATCAAAATGCCAATCTGCATTTTTTTTGTACCAAAGCTGCCCATTTTCGACTTCCAAAGGACAATCAAAATTATTGGTATACAAAGCTCCAGTTCCTAAACCCTGAGGCATTTTTGAATTTTGAAGGTAAGTCCATTGCGCAATCGCATTCAAACCAATATTGCTTTCTAAAGCTGAAGTAATCCACCAGCCAATTTTATATTTATCAGCTAGACTAATCCATTCTTGAGTTCCTCTAAAACCACCCACAAAACTAGGTTTCAAAATAATGTATTGCGGTTGAATTTTTTGTAACAATTGCTCCTTATCAGCAAGAGAAAACACACCGATTAGTTCTTCGTCTAAAGCAATAGGAAATGGAGTGGTTTTACATAGCTCTGCCATAGTGTCAGCGTTGTTTTTTGCAATCGGTTGCTCTATACTATGTAATTTAAAACCAGCTAGTTGTTCCAATTTATATAAAGCTTCATTTGAATCAAAAGCACCATTAGCATCTACCCTAATTTCTATTTGATCTTCGGAAAAATGAGTGCGGATATAGGCTAATAATTCCAACTCTTTTTCAAAATCAATGGCTCCGATTTTAAGTTTTATACAACTAAAACCTTGTGCAATTTTCTCTTCGATTTGGGCTTTCATAAACGAAGGTTCGCCCATCCAAACAAGTCCGTTTATCACAATAGATTGATATCCATTGGTAAAATCTGATGAAAAAAGTAAAAATGGATTTTCGCTTTTGAGCGACAAAAAAGCCATTTCGACCCCAAATTGAATCGAAGGAAATTCCATTAAAGCTTCCCACAAAGCGCGCTCTCCTAAATGAATATTTTCGCAAACCCACTGCAATTTGGTTTCATAATCCGGACGATCATCCGCACTTAAACCTCGAAGAATCCCGCACTCTCCTATTCCCCATTTTCCATCTTCTTCCAACAACAGAAACCACGTTTCCTTAGTGGTCATAACGCCGCGTGACGTTCCTGACGGACGTTTAAAATCAAGTAAGTATTTATGATAGGTTGCTTTCAAAATTGTGTCTTTCTAAACTGTTCTGTGTATTTTATTTATACTCTACTTTTTCTTGCTTCCCCTTTTGGTACTAACAAGACTGAATCATCCTTTGTATTTCAAATTATCACAATAAATCAAAGACTAAAAATCTTTCTAATAATGCTAATTCCGAACTATTGCTTACTAGCGGTTAGCAACAGTTGCATTATATAAGACTACTTAAATATTCTTCAGCTGTCATAATTGGAATTGTAGCATTCTTAAAATCTTTTCCGTTTCTAGTTATAATTATTGAGCAGTTAGATTGTAAAGCGGTAAAATATTGAACAGCATCCTCAAAATCTTTAAAATTCGAATTCAACGCTTTCTCAATTGTTTCTTCAGTAACTTCACAGACCTCACAGATTATTTTAAACTTTCGAAGTTTATTCAGAACAGATTCGGAACTTTCGTATTTATTCAAAACATAATCTATTGTCGTGAAAGAAAGAGGTGAGACAATTATAGCAAGTTTTTTTTGATCTGCCAAAGTAGCAACTTTAGCAATAGCATCAAAAAAAGGAACTCTTTCTCCCAACAAATCTAATATTACGTTAGTATCTAAAAAAATTCTGCTCATTTGTATTTTTGTTCTAAATAATCAGCACGATCTTTTTTATAATCATAATCAGCTGGAATTTCAATTCCCGAAGAAAGACTTTTTACAAAAGGTGAAATTTGTATGTCATTATTTTCTTTATCCGAAGTCAAAGAATTAAGGTAATTTTCAACAATTCGAGATAAGCTTATTTTTTTTTCAGAGGCATAATGTTTAGCTTTTTCAATTATTTCTTGGTCAAGCTTTAATGTGAGTTTAGTATCCATAGCAGAAAAAATTTATACGTACAAATATATAAATTTAAGACGGAAAAATAGGGGTTTCTATTTTTTTCGATTGCTGCTTAAATCTATAAATACGATATAGAATCGTCTAATTATTCTTTTATAATTTTATAAATTAAATTACAATTTTAACTCTGCTAAGTCTACTCTACTTAAAAAGACTTAAAACACGCTCAAAATCATCAGATTTAATTCCTAGTTTTTGAAAGGTTTCAAAATCCACTTTGGTTTTTTCTACCCAACTCAAACTCTCGGTGACATTTTGATTTTGGTATTTTTTGTAAATCGCTTTGGCAGACTTGTAGTTGTCATTTAATAAATACCCGTGGGCTAAATTCAATTTAATCAACAACTCAGTATCGTCTAAGCGCTCGCCGTCTTCCAAAAATTTAATGGCTTTGCCATATTGCTTGGTTAGCAAATAACTGGTACCAATGGCGTTATAATCTTGTACTTTGCCCTTGCCATCATTGATAATCATCATCAATTTGGCAATAGCTTCGCCGTGTTTCCCTTGTTTTGCTAATTGGCTTGCCTGCTTTCTTGCTTCTGCATAGGTAGTATTAGACACGCTAGATTCACCAAAACAACTGTTGCCAAAATCTTTAAAAGCTTTGTTTCGTTCTTCTTTTAATAGCTTTTGAAACTCGGTGTGGGTGTATTTGTTTTGGATTTTATCTAAAACACAAACACAAAAGTCATCTGAATTGGTCATTTTTTGAGCCATTGTAGAGGTTTTACATTGCTCAATAATGTCTTTTCGATTGCTAGCACTCCAGCCGCGACTCAATTTATAATCAACCCAAGGCACAACCTCTAACACTATTTTTTGCTTCATAATCCAATTCTTGCTTTCGAAGCCAAACCAAATAGCATTGGATTGCAAACAAGTGGATTTATCAGTCGATAAGCGTTTGGCATCTTTGCTCAATGGGGTTTCTTGTATGAAACAAGCCGCTGTGGTACTCCCCGTTTTTTGATAGGTTGTAGCAGCAGCATTTGAAGAAAAAATAGCGTATTGGCATTTATCATCACCAGAGATTTTGGACAAGATAAACACCGCACCCGCAGAACCTTGACTGATTCCTGTGGGATCTGGAAAGGATTTTAGTACTGAAACCAAACTTCCCGCCATTTGTTGGTTTTCGTCTAGTAACGTAATGCGATACACCACTTCGGTTGTTCCAGTAGGTAAGTCTTCTGTTTTGATGATAATTCGGTCTCTTGCCGAAACGATAATTTCTTTGGAAGTTGCTCTTTCTTTGTCCCAATAGCCCGTTTTTTGAGCTAGAAGTGATGGAGAATAACAAAGTACTGCAAAAAGTAAAAGGAATGTTTTTTTAATCATAATCCAATGGCATATTTTTTAACCACATAGAAACATAGAATTTATTATTCTTTTTAAAAGTAACCAATAGCCGTTTTACTCTTCACATAGCTATTCTATGCGAAAAATTATCCTATTTCTATTGATTCTATAGCTTATTAGCATTTTTCTATGATCCTATGTGGTTTATTTTTTATGACTATCCGTGACTAGTATCATTTCACAGAATAAATTAGTTGTTAACGTTTTTCACAAATATAATCCTTTCTGATCTTTGCGTCTTCGCGACTTTGCGAGCCCAATTTCACGCAAAGGCGCAGAGACGCAAAGTATATTGTCATTATTTAGACTGTTGGTTGGTATGAGTTACGGACAATCATATTATTTTTTTTTTTTAGAATTTCACTCAACGAGCAAATAGTATTAAAATATAAAAACAAAGCGTGATGAATGCACTAGACCCTAGCCCTGATGGGAACGGCATCCTTTACTGCCGGGGTTCGGCAGTAAAGATATAGTGGACAGCAGGAAATAGCTCCTAATTCTTACTATATCAAATGGCTATAATTCTATCGACTCGCCAATGGATAAAAGCATTAAATCTTTTCCTTTGTCGAAAAATTTCTTGATGGCTTGTTCGTGATTGATTTCGATGAAACCAAAAGTATCAAAATGACAGCCTAGCACTTTATCACATTCTACAAAATCCGAAGCAATAATGGCGTCATCTATGTCCATCGTGAAGCAATCTCCAATTGGAAAAATCGCCAAATCTAGTTTGGTGCGCATTGGGATTAATTTCATATCCATCGTAAGTGCTGTATCGCCTGAGATGTAGATGTTTTTGTGTTCGCCTTCGATTACAAATCCACCAGGATTGCCTCCATAAGTTCCGTCTGGAAAGGCGCTTGAGTGAACCGCTGCCACGTACTTTACTTTTCCGAAATCGAAAGTCCAGCTTCCGCCATGATTCATCGGGTGGAATTTTAGTTCTTTGGCACCATAATAATTGGCAATTTCCCAATTAGAAACAATCACAGCATCTGTGCGTTTAGCAATAGCCTCGACATCTTGTACATGATCAAAATGAGCGTGTGTAATCAAGATATAATCTGCTTTTAGTTCATTTATATTTATATGGCTTGCTTTGGGGTTTCCGGTAATAAAAGGATCGACCAAGATATGTTTACCTGCCACTTCAATTCCGATACAAGCGTGTCCGTAGAATGTAATTTTCATAATTTACTAATTAAAAATTGAAAGATTGAAAGAAGCCTTTTATCGGCCACCCATAAAAGTATTCACGATAACGTCAGAAAAGAAATAAATCATACACAATGAAAAAAGTACAGAAAGTAAAAACGTACTTAAGGCTACCTTTTTCAATTCAGGATCTAATTCTTTGGGGTTGGTATTTCTTTTCACTGTTTGAAGATGCTTTACTAAGGGTATATAAGCAAGTAAAAACAAAAATTGATCGAAAGTAAAATTGTTTAGTAAAGCAAAAATAAAAAAGACAACCATTGCCGTACTGATTAAGAAAAAATGATACTTTTTGGCTTTCTCGGTTCCCATTTTAACCACAAGTGTGTTTTTCCCAGCTTTTTTATCTGAGGCTTCATCTCTCATATTGTTTAAATTAAGGACTGCAACACTCAATAAACCAATACCAATGGCTGGCAAAAACAAATCGAAATCCAACTGCTTAGAATATAAAAAATTAACTCCAAGTGTACTGACCAAGCCAAAGAAAACAAATACGAAAATATCGCCATAACCACGGTATCCATAAGCAGATTTACCAACGGTATAACGAATCGCGGAAGCAATAGCCAAAACCCCAAGTACTAAATAGAACAAGGAATACATAAAATTGGTATCGCCAAAAGCAATGTAAATTAAGGTGATCGCTGATAAAAGCGTTAGTATTGAAGTGATGATTATAGCACGCTTCATCGCTGGGGCAGAAATCACTCCGCTTTGAATCGCGCGTTTGGGGCCAATTCTATCTTCGTTGTCGGTGCCTTTGACGCCATCTCCATAATCGTTAGCAAAATTAGACAACACTTGTAATCCCAAAGTGGTAAGTAAAGCAAAGCCTAAAATAGACCAATTGAACACTTCTGTAGGTGTTAAAACATAATCTGTTGGATGCGATAAAGCATACATGCTACCTACAATTATTCCCGAAACGGATAATGGCAAAGTTCTTAATCGTGCGGCTTGAATCCAGTGTTTCATTTTAAAGTTGGAAGTTAGAAATTAGAGATTTGAAGTTAGAAGTTAGAATTTAGAGGTTAGAAATAGTGTGAATTAATCTTCCGACTTCTACGTTCTAACCTCTACCTTTAAATTAAGGCAACCATTTCTTTTCGAAGTTAGGTTTGCGTTTTTCTAGGAATGCATTTCTACCTTCTTTAGCTTCTTCGGTCATATAGGCTAAACGAGTGGCTTCTCCCGCAAATACTTGTTGTCCCACCATACCATCATCGGTTAGATTCATAGCAAATTTTAGCATTTTGATTGCCATTGGTGATTTTGCCAATACCTCCTGTGCCCATTGATAAGCGGTTTCTTCTAATTCGTCGTGAGGAATTACAGCATTGACCATTCCCATTTCAAAAGCTTCTTGGGCAGAATAATTGCGTCCTAAAAAGAATATTTCACGGGCTTTTTTCTGTCCTACCATTTTGGCCAAGTACGCTGAACCATAACCACCATCAAAACTGGTTACATCGGCATCCGTTTGTTTAAAAATAGCATGCTCTTTACTAGCTAACGTCATATCGCAAACTACGTGCAAACTGTGTCCACCACCAACAGCCCATCCTGGTACTACCGCAATGACAACTTTTGGCATAAAACGAATTAGACGTTGCACTTCTAGAATGTTTAAACGATGTTGACCATCATCGCCCACATAGCCTTGATGGCCTCTTGCATTTTGGTCTCCTCCACTGCAAAACGAATACACTCCATCTTTGGTAGATGGCCCTTCGGCAGATAACAAAACTACTCCAATAGAAGTATCTTCTTGAGCATCATAAAAGGCTTGGTATAATTCGGAAGTTGTTTTGGGTCTGAAAGCGTTGCGAACATTGGGTCTGTTGAATGCTATTCTAGCCACACCATTGCATTTTTTATACGTGATATCTTCAAATTCTCTAGCGGTAATCCATTCCATTAGTTACAATTTTAAATTTTAGTGTAAAAATAAAGCATTTTTCTATTTTAAACTATTCTTATTGAATAAGCTTTGATAATCCTAATCTGACGAATCTTTTTGAAGTGTTAAAATTGGGCAGAAATTCAATTTTTTAACAAATAGGAACTAAAAAAATCAGTACTTTTAATCATTGCTAATCAGCGTTGTACTTCTTTTTTTGAGTTTAAGATTAGCATGGATTTTTTCACTGAATTATTAACCTTAAAAAATGAAAACTTTTGAAATTATTTAAAAAAAATGTCGCTCATTTTTTGATGGAAACGATAGTGAAATCTACTTCAAATAGAAATGAGCAAATGGATGTTCCTTTAGCTAAAAAAACAAGAATATAATAGTAGCACCTACGGTAAAAACGAGTCTTCTCAATGCAGTTCCTATAAGATGTAAGGAAATTAAAACTGAAATTGAAAACTTAAAATATATAAAAGCACCAATGGTTTTATTGCAAGGTTACTTCTGTTTTTGAATCAATCGAATATTCCATTTAAAGACAAAAACATTCAATAAAGGTATTTTACACTTAAGTTAATCTAATTTAGGCAGTTCAGTACAAATTACTCGACTGTTGTTTTGCAAGTGATACATACACCTTGAGAATGAAAAAGCTTTTGAAGGCTGTAAGTCATCAAAAGAGAAAAGGCTAACCGTATATCGATTAGCCTTTTTTTTATCTTTAGCTTTTTGGATTAGTCTTGCACTAAATATATTCCGTCTTCTTTGATTTCAATTACTTTATCTCTGTACAAAGCACCAATAGCTTTTTTGAATGTTTTTTTACTCATCTTCAAAACCGTTTTAATGTCTTCGGGATGTGAATTATCGTTCAATCGCAAAAAGCCGCGACTGGCTCTCAATTCATTTAAAATCTTTTCAGCATTAGGTTCAATGCTTTGATAGCCTTGAATTTGCAACGAAACATCAATCTTATGATCAGGACGAATATTTTTGATGTAGCCTCGCATTCTGTCCCCAGTTCGAATAGCGTCATCGTACACTTCATCTTTATAGAGTAATCCTTTATGCTTTTCGTTAATGATTACATTAATCCCAATTTCAGTAATATGCGAAACTATTAAATCTACTTCTTCTCCTTTTTCAACAGTAAGCACATCATTACTCAAAAACTGATTGGTTTTACTAGATGCAACCAAACGATTCGTTTTTTCATCCATGTATAAATACACCAAATAGCGTTTTCCTTTTTCCATAGGACGCGCTTGCTCTTTGAAAGGAACCAAAATATCTTTTTCCATTCCCCAATCCATAAAAGCCCCTACTTGATTGATGTAGTTGACTCTTAACAAAGCAAATTCATTCAATAAAATATAAGGTTCTAAAGTCGTAGCAACAGGTCTTTGTTCATGGTCTAAATACACAAAAACAATCAATTCCTCACCAATTTCAAATTCGTTTGGAACATATTTATTTGGTAAAAGAATATCGTGTATTCCTTCTGGATCTTGTTCTGGATTACCTAAAAACAAACCTACTTTGGTATCTCTTAAAATGGTTAGGGTATTGTATTTTCCTATTTGAATCATTTTCTTATAATTTCTGAAGCGCAAAGGTACGAAGACTTTACTTTATTCTAGAGCTAAGCGTTGAGTTTCTTCAATCTATAAGAAGAAGCTACTGTTTACACAAATGTTAATCTCAATTTCAAAAGAGCAAAAAAATT
This sequence comes from Flavobacterium sp. RSSA_27, assembly GCF_051547125.1. Taxonomy (NCBI): domain Bacteria; kingdom Pseudomonadati; phylum Bacteroidota; class Flavobacteriia; order Flavobacteriales; family Flavobacteriaceae; genus Flavobacterium; species Flavobacterium sp. RSSA_27. The sequence goes on along the minus strand of NZ_JBPTTN010000002.1, from coordinate 413,043 downwards.
TTTATTTGTTTACATTTGAAGAAACCAAACACAACCATATGAAATCAACTACTTTATTTTACCTTATTTTTTTGCTAGTTCTAACTCCAAATTTACAGGCACAAAACACCACTTATGATCCAGAAATAACCAAAATGGTGACGGAGGTCAAAACAGAAAATCTTGAGGCCATTGTAAAAAAATTAGTTTCTTTTGGTACGCGTCATACTTTAAGCGATACTAAAAGTAATACCCGCGGAATAGGTGCTGCTCAACGTTGGGTAAAATCAGAATTTGACAAATATGCCTTGGCTTCCAATGGACGATTGACCTCCAAAATTGACTATTTCACCATCAAAGCCGATGGGAAACGAATCGCTGTGGATAGCGAACTAGGTAACGTTATGGCAACGTTAAAAGGAACTGATCCAACCGATGATCGTGTACTAATAATTAGTGGCCATTTGGATTCTCGTGCTTCTGACGTAATGGATGCCAAATCGGATGCGCCAGGTGCCAATGATGATGGTTCTGGAGTGGCTTGTGTGATGGAATTGGCCAGAATTATGAGTCAACGAGAATTTCCTTTTACCCTTATATTTGTTGCGGTAGTTGGAGAAGAACAAGGATTGTATGGAGCAAAACATTTGGCCGATATGGCCAAAGAGCAAAAATGGAACCTCATCGCAATGCTTAACAATGATATGATTGGCAATAGCTTATCAAGTGGCACCCAACTGCGCGACAACACCCAAGTGCGCGTATTTAGCGAAACGATTCCTTATACCGAAACTGAAGCTGAAGCCAAAATGAGAAAAGCTACCAACCGCGACAATGATAGTCCGTCCCGACAATTGGCTCGTTACATCAAAACGGTAACCAATCAATACGTACCCCAACTGGACATTCAATTGGTATATAGAAATGATCGCTTTTTAAGAGGTGGAGATCATACGCCCTTTAGCCAAAACGGCTTTACAGCGATTCGCTTTTGTGAAATGAATGAAAACTATGACCATCAGCATCAAAACGTTCGCAAAGAAAACAACATCCAATATGGTGATTTACCAGAGTTCATGGACTTTGAATACATGCGTAAAGTAACTTGCTCTAATTTGGCTACTTTCAGCAACTTAGCTTGGTCACCCAAAGCCCCAAAAAATGTTGGAATTGAAGTCAAAGAATTAACCAATTCCTCTGTATTAGTTTGGCAAGCCCCCCAAGAGAAACCTGTATATGGATATACTATACTGATTCGAGAAACAAGCGCTTCCCATTGGCAAAAAGCAATTTTTGTTAAAGATACCAAAGTCGAAATTCCGTATTCAAAAGATAATTACTTCTTCGCAGTACAAACTGTAGACGCTTTAGGGCATGCCAGTCTACCCGTTTTTCCAATTCCAATTCGTTAAAAATATAGTAGCATAGTTCAAAATCAAAAAGAATCTATATTTTTGGAATCTTAAAAAATACATCATGAGAAATTCAAAATACGTAAAAGTAGTAGCAATTGTTTTAATCGTACTTTTTCTGGTTGCAAGTGTCATCAGTTAAAATCATTGGTCGATTATAAGTAAAAGCAAAGAAGCGGCCTGTTTAGACCGCTTCTTTTTTTGATTGATGATTGATGCTATTAACGCTGAGCCAAAGCATTTTCTTTATTCAATTGAAGAAAAACATAAGCTTCTTTTGCATTCGATAAATGAGCATATTGTAATGCATCTGCACCAAAACTTGTTTTTTCTTCCACTTTTGCTCCTTTGGCAATTAGCAATTTCATGATTTCGACTTTATTGTAGCGCGCTGCAATCATTAATGGGGTTAAACCATATGATTTTTCATTAACATCAGCTCCAAAGGCGATTAATTTTTTGATAAATTCCAAATCTCCTTTATAGATAGCTACATGCAAAGGTGTTGCTTCTCCATAATCTGGAACTCTGTTTTCATGTGTTGTTACTGTTTTACTATTTGCCGCTTCTACAGTAGTAGCAAAACCTGATAAAACAACTACTAATCCTAAGTAAATGATTGATTTTTTCATGATGATTGTGTTTTTGATTATTGATTGATGATTAAAACTCTATTCAAAAGTAAGTGTTTTTTATATACTTGTATTACAAGGTACTATTTATTAACTATTAATTAACTTATGACTTAACTAACTGATTTTTAGTTACTCAAAATTAAACCAACTTACAAGTATAGACGTTATCCAATAGTTAATGTTACATCATTTTCATAAATTAACTTTTATTTTACTTTTACCTTATTGTTGCGATTACTACTTATAATTATTAAGTATAAGTTTAACTTATTTATTATCACTTAAAAAATGCTGTGGAATCATTATTGGTTCATCAAACATTTGTAAAGTTTCAATCCATTTAAAATCTAGGGGCTGTTCTTCCAAAGCACTATCCTCTCCAACTATACTAAAATTCAAGATACTGTCTGTAGTTGAGCGAGCAGGGACAGCGACAACTTCATCAAACATAGTCAAGGTATTGATCCAATTAAAATCTAATGCTTTTGTTTCATTCACATCGGCTTCTTCAATTATTGCGTTCTCTTGACGTGCAACAGCTTCAACAGAAACCTCTTTATTGGGAAAAACAGGTAGTTCAAATGCTTCTTCAGTGGCTAAAAAAGTATTGAATTCATTAGTATCCAAAGTTTGTGTTTCCTCATTTTCATTTTCTTCAATGATGGCACTATCAGAAGACCAACGTTTTTCATTGATTGTGGCCAAAGTATAAACAGCAGGTGTTTCTTCTAAAACAAGTACTGGTTTTGCTAGCGCTAAAGTCCCTTTGTTTTTGTCATCTGAATTGGTTTGTGCTAATTGAGCTTTTGAATACTCTATTGTTGCCTTTTGGTTTACATTGGTTTTGACAATTGAATTTTTTTTAAGGGCTTGTCCACTTCTAATTTTACCAAAATTATTGTTGTCCAAACGAATTTCTAAAGTTGAAATTACTACAACTGATACTGCTACTGTGTAAATGATTGATGCTTTCATGATTTTATTTTTTTTAGTTTTTGTGATTTGTTGTTTTAAATAATAATATCCTATGCAAATATATATCTTTTAAACAGTATCTTGTTTTACATAGTACTTATTTTTAACAAATAATTAACAAAATAAATTTATTAACCCTTTTAAAACCAACTTTTTACCCAACTCCAAAATAAAAAAAAGCCCCATACAACAAAGTAAGGGGCGTGATTTTTATAATTAAAACTGCAACTAGCGATTCAAATATCTCAAGACATTAGATTCAATACGCTCATTTATGTTACTGATATCCGCTTTAACAAACTTCTCACCAATGATATTTTCATACAATTCGATGTAGCGATCAGAAACTGATTCAATATATTCATCTGTCATTTCTGGAATTTGTTGTCCTTCTTTACCTTGGAATCCATTTTCAATCAACCATCGGCGTACAAACTCTTTTGACAACTGTTTTTGCTCTTCTCCTTTATCTTGACGCTCTTGATATCCTTCTGAATAAAAATAGCGAGACGAATCTGGGGTATGAATTTCATCGATTAAAACAATTTGTCCGTCTTTGGTTTTACCAAATTCATATTTAGTGTCTACTAAAATCAAACCACGGCTCGCAGCAATTTCAGTACCTCTTTGAAACAAAGCACGAGTATACTTTTCAAGTACTACATAATCTTCCTCAGTCACAATACCGTTCGACAAAATAGCTTCTCTAGAAATATCAGCATCATGTTCACCATTATCTGCTTTGGTGGTAGGAGTAATAATTGGCTCCGGAAATTTATCATTTTCTTTTAAGCCTTCAGGCATTGTAACTCCACAAAGCGTTCTTTTACCAGCTGCATATTCACGAGCTGCATGTCCTGAAAGGTACCCACGAATTACCATTTCTACTTTGAAAGGAGTACACAAATGCCCCACAGCCACACTTGGATCTGGTGTAGCCACTAACCAATTTGGAACAATATCCTTTGTCAATTCCATAAACTTGGTTGCAATTTGATTTAGAATTTGCCCTTTATAAGGAATTCCCTTTGGCAAAACTACATCAAAAGCGGATAGTCTATCAGTAGCCACCATCACCAAAAGTTCATCATTGATGTTGTAGACCTCACGAACTTTACCGCGATACACGGATTTTTGATTTGGAAAATTAAAATTGGTTGTAGTAATTGTTGTACTCATTGTATATGTTGTGTGTTTTTTTTTAAAGAACGCAAATTTAAAACTATTTCTAGGAGCAAGCAAAGAAAAGCGTTGGTATAATTTACTTACGCTCTTTTTTTCCGATAGTTGATTCGAACAATTGCAAAATTCTGCTGTATTCGTCTACCCATGAATAGGTTTCTCTAAAACCATGGGCTTCTACAGGGAACGAAGCCAAGCTCCAATTTTTCTTCCCTAGTTCGATAAATCGTTGCGAAATTCGAACAATATCTTTGTATTCAACATTATCATCTACCATTCCGTGTAGCATCAATAAATTACCTTCTAACTTATCTGCATAATAAATAGGGGAACTTTTTTGAAAAGCGACAGGATCCGTTTCAGGGAAATTTAAAATATTACCCGTATACCCATGATTGTAATGTGCCCAATCGGTTACCGAACGTAGGGCTGCTCCTGAAGCAAACTCTTTTGGAGTGGTTAGCATCGCCATCAAAGTAATAAATCCACCATAAGATCCGCCATAAATCCCTACTCTATTCGGATCAATACCGTATTTTTCTACCAATACTTTTTTTCCATCCACATGATCTGAAAGGTCTTTTCCTCCCATGAAACGATAAATGCCAGTTCTTACTTCTCTTCCATAGCCATCACTTCCTCTGTAATCAATATCCAAAACGGTATAGCCTAGATCGGTCAACAAATTATGGAACATGTATTCTCTATGATAATTACTCCAATAGTTGTGAGCGTTTTGTAAATAGCCCGCACCATGAACAAAAATTACCGCAGCCGTATTGGCTTTAGTGGCTTCAGGCTGGTACAATCTTGCATAAACAGTGGCGCCGTCTTGTGCTTTATAGGTAATCACTTCTGGTTTTCTCCATTTGTAGCTTTTGAAAGCTTCGGAGGTAGAACTTGTAATAGGACTAAGCTTTGCATTTTTTTCATTAGTAGCAACGTACAATTCCCATGGTTTGTCTTTATACGAATATCGAACTAATAGTGTTGTTTCATCTGGCGATATACTCACTTCATGTGCACCATCCGCAGTTAATATTGGCTGTAATACTCCACCACTAACATTCAACTTATAAAACTCACGATTGCCAGGGTGGGTAGTATTGGTTGACAAATAGAATGTTTTTTTATCTTTTGATAAAGTAACGTCACGAACTTCCCATTTCCCATTGGTTAACTGTGTTTTCTTTTTTGTTTTTAAATTATAGGTATATAAATGAGAAAAACCTGTAGCTTCTGATTGAAAATAAATAGTTTCATTATCATACAAGAAACCTAAATTACCGGAGCCAAAGGAATACGAGGGAATCCCTGGTCCACCAATCCAAGCCTCGTCGTGTTGATGTTCAATTTCTTCGAAAGTTCCTTTTTCTAAATTGAGATTCACCAACCAACGATCTTTATTATCTTGGCTTCTAATCTCTACCACTGCATAAGAACCTGTTTCATTATAGACGGGATCTTGAGCAACAATTAGTTTCTCTTCTTTCTCTTTCGATTTTAAATTATCATATAATGCATAATATTCTGGTTGTTCTTTAATGCTAGATAATTTAGAAAAATTAATCATGTAAACCGTGTCTTTGGCTACATTATAAATTCCCATTTTAGAATTTACTAAGTTTTTGACTGACACTTTCTCTTTGGTATCAGGCGATTGGTTGTATCCATCAGCAGTTATAAAAACTTCCATTTTTTCGCTTTTATTTTTTGCTTCTTGTGTGAGTCTAAACGTAGCAAACCTTCCATCAGGACTCATCTTGAAAGCTCCCAAATCATCTTCTCCGTATAAATATTCTTTAGGAAAATCTGACTTAATGGCTTTGGATCGATCTGCATTCCATTTCTTTTTGGCTTCTTGATCTCTAATGAATTGAAACAATTCTGTTTGTTGCGTTTTCAAAAATGATTTTTCATCCTCCTTTTTAGGTTTTGAAGTACCTTTTTTGAAATTAGTCACCTGAAGTAACGTTCCTGCTTTAGTATCGAACTGCATCAAATTATCATTTTGTTCAAAAAACAAAACACCATCCTTACTTCCTAATTCTAAATTAGCAATTGATGCATTACTAGCATATAGTTTTTTGATTACTTTGTCTTTTATAGTATAAGAAAAAATAGCCCCTTTATTACTATAATATCCTATAGTACCACTCTTGTTGATTTTGATAGTATATCTAGAGAAAGCGGCTTCTTCGGGTGTGGCTAATTTTGGTGATGTAGCGCCTTTTTGCCAGAAATACGTACTTGCTCCCCATTCTTTGTTGGGATTCCATTCAAAAAATACTTTTTGTCCGTCTGCAGACCAACGTGGATTTTCAGGTTGCCAACCTATGAAATCATTTCCTTTCATGATTTCTTCTAATTTAAGCTGTTGTGCTTGAACAAAAAAAGTGGCAAATAAACCAAAAGTGACTAGTGTTTTTTTTATCATTCTGAATTGTATTTAGCAAATTAATAGTATGAATTAAAATTTAGATAGTGAATTTATAATGATCAAATTATATTAAAATATGTTGTTTAATATAATTTGCAACCGCATTATCATTATTAGAAGCTATTACTTCCAGATGTTGTAGTTTGTTTTTTAATGCATCTGGAGCATTTTGCATAATCAAACCTTTAGCTACTGCATCTAACATTCTTTCATCATTAAATCCGTCTCCAAAGGCTATAGCGTTTTCAAAGGTAAAACCTTCTTTATTTAAGATGCTTTCAATGGCGATACTTTTATCAACTGACTTATCCATAAACTCCAAACAAAAAGGCAAACTAAAAGCATGACAAAGAAAATCAGAATGAGTTTCCAAAATTTGATCTTTCAAATCAAGTAACACTTGATGACTTTCATGCGTAAAAAAAAGCTTTATAGCACTATAATCGGAAAGCATACCAAAATCAACCACTTTTGGAGGATAGGACAAATCACGCTGAAAACTATTGATTGTAGTATTTGTTTTGGAGGTTAACCAGACATTTTCTTTGAAAAGAACAGCAGTAATGGAAGGATCAATATTTAATTGAAAAACTGAAGCTACAATTTCGTTTTTGATATCATAAGCAAATAAAAGTTCCTGATTTGGGGAATGAATTCTTGCCCCATTTGAAGTTACTAAATATAAAGGAATTTCAAATTCTTTGATAATAGCTTGAGCATCTATATGATGTCTGCCTGTTGCAATGATTATGATGTACCCCTTTTGATATAGCTGTTGGAAAATGGCTTTGGTTGCTGCAGTGATTTGGTGATTCGAATTGAGTAAGGTCCCATCTAAATCCGAAACAATTACTTTGATGTTTGAGTGTATATTCTTCATTATAAATCCCTCGACTTCCTTTCTTTGAATAAATAACAAAGCGAAAAGAAAAGCTTGAAACGGGCTAATTCTTTTCGCTTGCCTAACTAAATTTAAAAGTTAATAATCATTGTTTTCAATCTGTTTGTACGCATCGATTACTTTTTTAACCAAGCGATGACGCACAATATCTTTATCATCTAAATAAATAATTCCAATGCCTTCTATATCCTTGAGAACCAATAAAGCTTCTTTAAGTCCTGAGATGGTTCTTCTGGGTAAATCTACTTGTCCTGGATCGCCTGTAATCATGAATTTTGCACATTTTCCCATACGAGTCAGGAACATTTTCATTTGGGAGTGTGTGGTGTTTTGAGCTTCATCCAAAATAACAAAAGCGTGATCTAAGGTTCGTCCCCTCATGAATGCCAAAGGTGCAATCTGGATAATTCCTTTGGAAATATAGTCTTCTAATTTTTCATTGGGTAACATATCACGAAGCGCATCGTATAAAGGTTGCATGTATGGATCTAGCTTTTCTTTCATGTCACCAGGCAAAAAACCCAAATTTTCACCTGCTTCTACTGCTGGCCTTGTTAATATGATTTTTTTTACTTGTTTTTCTTTTAGCGCTTTTACAGCCATTGCCACTCCTGTATAGGTTTTTCCAGTTCCAGCAGGACCAACAGCAAAAACCATATCATTTTTGTTCAAGGTATCTACCAACAATTGCTGATTGGGCGTCATGGCTTTGATGATCTTACCTCCTACTCCGTGTACAAGAATTTTGTCGTAATCTAGTACTTTTCGATGGTCTTGAGCATCATTCATAATGACCCTTTCAATCACATTCAAATCGATATTGTTGTATCGGGTAAAATGTAACATCAGTCTTTGGAATTGTTTTTCAAATTCGTCTAAGACTTCTTTTTCTCCAAAAGCTTTTAAGGTAGACCCTCGAGCCACTATTTTTAGCTTGGGATAATATTTTTTAATCATTTCAAGATGAGTGTCTTGAGCACCCCAAAACTCTTTTGGAGCGATGTCGTTTAACTCAATGGTTCTTTCGTTCAAAATGGAGTAGTATTTAATTAAAAAATAATAGCTGAAATTAGTAGCTTTGCATATCTCAAATTTAATCAAAATAGGTTTGTATTGCCCTAAATAGTTATAAACAAAATTATGTCAATAATTACTCTTACTACCGATTACGGCTTAAAAGACTACTTTGTAGGCGCTCTTAAGGGTAAGATAGTATCGACAAATCCTGGTCTAACCATAGTTGATATCTCACATGATATTGACCCATTTAACATTGTTGAAGCCAGTTACATCCTAAGTGCTGCTTATGCTAATTTCCCAAAAGGAACCGTTCATTTGATTGGTGTAGATATCGAATTAAACAAAGAGAATCAACACATAGCTATTCAATGGAACGACCATTACTTTATTGCCGCCGATAATGGTATTTTGAGTATGTTATGTCAAAAAATGGTCCCACAAAAAATGGTCGCCATCAACATACATGACCGCTTGCATCATGGTGCTACCGATTTGGATGTTTTTGTTCAGGTGGCCTGTCATTTGGCTAACGGTGGACTTCTCAATGTAATTGGAAAAGAGATACCATCCATTAAAGAAGTAACTGAAATGCAAGTGTCCTTAAACGATCAAGGCACACAATTAACTGGTTCAGTAATTTACATCGATCATTTTGGTAATGTGGTGACCAATATTAGCAAAACTCAATTTATTGAGGCTGCAAAAGGACGTGCTTTTGAAATTGTTTTAAAAACCAAAAGCATCAAAACGATTGTCTCTAATTATTCCGCAATTGCTGTTTCAGACAAATACCCAATTAAATATTACGAAGGAGAAAAACTGGCACTCTTTAACGAAGCTGGGTATTTAGAAATTGCCATTTATCGCAGTAATCCCTCAAAAGTTGGATCAGCACATAGTTTATTGGGATTGAATTATAGAGACACCATAACGATCAAGTTTTCATAAAGCAAGTTCTATAAAGAAATCACTATACTTTAAAAATATAAAACTACATGTTTGTACGAATCGTAAAATTGAGTTTTCATCCAGAACATTGCGCTACCTTTTTGGCAAATTTCGAATTGATGAAACAACAAATCAGAAATGCTCCTGGTAACCGTTTATTAGAATTATATCAAGACAAAACCAATTCCAATGTCTTTTTTACCTATAGTTATTGGGAAACTGAGGACGATTTAGAAAACTATAGACAATCAGCATTATTTAATGAGGTTTGGACTTTTACCAAAAAATTATTCAACGCCAAACCCGAAGCTTGGAGTGTAGATAAAATAGTAAGTTTGGCTTAAATTTGCATGCTTGAAGCAACAGCAATACCTACTTACAATGTTAACCCTAGAAATAAAATTTTAAAAAATGAAATCAATCGTAATTAGAGAAATAAAATCCTTTTTTGGCTCCCCTGTGGGCTATTTAGTAATTGCCTTGTTTTTGCTCATCAATGGTTTATTCTTATGGGTATTTGAAGGCGATTATAACATTCTCAATTCCGGCTTTGCAGATATGACACCTTTTTTTACTGTATCTCCTTGGATTTTACTTTTCTTAATCCCAGCGGTAACCATGCGCAGTTTTTCTGACGAAAAAAAGCAAGGTACTTTAGAATTGTTAGTAACCAAGCCCTTGAGTATTTGGGAAATTGCAAGTGGTAAATTTTTTGGAGCGGTGTTTTTAATCGTTTTAGCAATTTTACCCACTTTTCTCTATGTTTATTTTATTTCGAGTTTGGGTTTTCCTGAAGGTAATATTGATATGGGAAGCACCATAGGCTCCTATTTTGGGCTTCTTTTCTTGATTGGCGGCTATACCTCCATTGGCATTTATACTTCTACGCTTTCTGAGAACCAAATTGTAGCATTTATAATAGCTGTATTTTTGTGTTTTGTGTTTTATTTTGGTTTTGATGGATTGGCCAATGTATTTCAAGGATGGAGTTCTTATATCACCATTTTTGGCATGCAAGATCACTTTAAAAGTATGAGTCGAGGCGTTTTGGATACTCGGGACATTCTTTATTTTATAAGTCTTACTATTTTATTTTTATCCTTTACTGTTTTTAACTTAAAATCTTTTAAAGCGTAATGAAGACCTCTAAAAAAAACAATCTTACCCAGCTACTATATATTTTTCTGGTACTAGTTGCATTACAAGTAATAGGCTCTTTTTTCTTTTATCGTTTTGATTTGACAAAAGACAAAAGATACACCCTTTCTGCTACTTCATTAAACATTCTGAAAGAAATTAAAAATCCTTTGGCAGTAAAAGTCTATATGCAAGGAGAGTTACCGGCAGAATTCAAGCGTTTACAACAAGAGACCAAACAAATTCTAGAAGAATTTCAAGCTTACAATAGCAATGTTGTTTTTGAATTTGTGGATCCCATGGAAAATCAAGAAGAAAGTATGGATTTGATTAAAGATTTGTACAAAAAAGGCTTAACTCCCATTAACATAACCGTTGACGACAAAGGAAAACAATCCCAAGCATTGGTTTTTCCATGGGCGATTGCCACTTATGACAACAAGGAAGTTTCGATTCCATTACTTAAAAACCAAATGGGAACCTCTACTACTCAAAAAGTGATTGGTTCGGTTCAGCATTTAGAATATTCCTTTTCTGACGCATTCAATAAAATCAGCAAAGCCAAACAGAAAAAAGTAGCCATTATTAAAGGAAACGGGGAATTAAAAGAAGCTTTTATTGCTAAATTTTTATTACAAGTTAGGGACAGTTATTTTATTGCTCCTTTTACCCTGGATTCAGTAGCAACGAATCCAAATGGAAGTTTGCAAGCCTTAAAAGAATATGATTTAGCCGTGATTGCAAAACCTACAGAAGCATTTAGCGAAAGCGAAAAACAAGTTTTAGATCAATATGTAATGCATGGTGGGAAAACCATTTGGTTAGTTGATCAAGTAGTGGCTGAGATGGATAGTTTGTACAATCCTTCAGGAGCTAATCTTGCTTATCCAAGAGATTTGAATGTGAATGATTTATTTTTTAAATATGGTATACGTATCAACCCTGACCTTATAAAAGACGAGCAAGGAAGTCCGATACAATTGGCTTCAGGAGAACCGGGAAGTGCCACTCGCTTTCAACAATTCAATTGGAAATATGCCCCTTTAGTGACCCCAACAAGCAAGCATCCTATTGTAAAAAACTTAGGCGGCATCAAATTTGATTTTGCCAACTCTATTGACACGCTCAAAAACAAAATCAAAAAAACGGTTTTATTGCAATCGTCTCCCTATTCTAAACGTATAGGAACCCCAACAGCCATTAACTTATCTATGGTCTCCGAAAGCACAAGCCCAGCAGACTATCCCAATACTGGAGCTATTCCGATGGGGGTTTTATTAGAAGGCTCCTTCCATTCTGTTTTCGAGAATCGAATAAAAGCTTTTGAACAAGCTAGTTTTCAATCCACTAGTAAGCCTACCAAAATGATTGTCATCTCTGATGGCGATATCCTTCGCAACCAACTGGATAAAAACCAACTACCTGTAGAGTTAGGTTACGATCAACGCTCAGGAAATCTCTACGATAATAAAGATTTTCTGATGAATAGTGTAAATTACTTATTAGACGATAGTGGACTTATTAACATTAGAAGTAAAGATTTAGACCTACCATTATTGGATAAAGAAAAAGTATATGCCAATTACAGCTTCATCCAAAGCCTAACTATCGGGCTTCCAATTCTAATTTTAGGAGTTTTTGGCCTCTTGTTTACTTATCTTCGTAAGCGCAAATATGCCCGCTAAGTGTTAATAAAAAAAATAAAAATGTAAACTAGTTTAAGATATATTTGTAATCAGGTATTCTAGCCTAGTTATTATAGAATCCAAAAAAATAAAACAATACAGATGAAATTTATAGTATCGAGTTCGTACTTATTAAAACAATTGCAAGTATTAGGTAGTGTGATTAACAGTAGCAATACTTTACCTATTTTAGACAACTTTCTATTTGAATTAGACCATAACCAATTGACGGTTTCGGCTTCTGATCTAGAAACTACCATGTCTGCTTCATTAGCAATTGATTCTACCAGCAAAGGAAGTGTTGCAGTACCAGCTAAATTACTTTTAGAAATATTAAAAACTTTCCCAGAACAACCTTTAACGTTTACTGTAGAAGAAAATAGCACTATTGAAATTAGTTCTAATTCTGGAAAATATGCCTTGGCTTATGCTCCTGGCGAAGAATTCCCAAAAGCAGTTAGTCTTGACGAACCTTCTGTAACCCTAGTTCCTGCAGATGTTCTAGCTACTGCCATCAGCAAAACAATTTTTGCTGCAGGAAATGATGACTTACGCCCTGTAATGTCGGGAGTATTTTTTCAGTTTTCACCACAAGGCTTAATTTTTGTAGCAACTGATGCTCATAAATTAGTAAAATATGCTCGTACAGACGTTACCGCTTCTGAAGTAGCAGACTTTATAATGCCCAAAAAACCATTAAATATCTTAAAAAGTATTCTTTCCACTTCAGATGCTGAAGTTAAAATTGAATACAATGATAGCAATGCCACTTTCTCTTTTGACAATTACATCTTAATGTGTCGTTTAATAGATGGAAAATACCCAAATTACGAAGCGGTTATTCCAAAAGAAAACCCGAACAAACTTATCATCGACCGTACCTTGTTCTTAAGTTCTGTTCGTCGTGTGGCTATTTTTTCTAACAAAACAACACATCAAATTCGTCTAAAAATAGCAGGTGCCGAATTGAACGTATCCGCAGAAGATATTGATTACTCCAATAAAGCCGAAGAGCGTTTGACTTGTGATTACCAAGGAGACGATATGCAAATTGGCTACAACTCCCGATTTTTAACCGAAATGTTGACCAATCTTCAATCGGATATGATTATGCTTGAAATGTCTTTACCTAACCGCGCTGGGATTTTAACACCTATAGACGGCTTAGAAGAAGGCGAATCTGTTACGATGTTAGTTATGCCAGTGATGCTAAACAACTAACAATTTCTTATTAAACTAACCAAAATCAATACTTTTTCTTGAATCCGTAATTCCTAACCAGTTTTACGGATTTTTTTTTGGAGCAGAAAAAATCGGGATTTTCTAGAAACATCATTCCTATGGCAACGGAATACAATCCGTTGCTACAATAGGAATCGTTCCTAGGGAACTAAAGACTAGATGATACCCATTTTTTTCATCAAGAAGGTTGCGCTTTTGTTTTGACAAATGCCTTCTCGCAATTGGTAATCAAAATGCAGTTCGTCATTTTTTATTTCGACTTCAAAACATTTATTGGTTAAAATATGAGGAAATTCATTGGTAGTCAAACACACTTCAATATCGTGGGTGGCAATGGCTCCAATTGCTTTTTGGGCAATCACTTTTTTGACCACCTCAATCGTTCCGCTGCGCTTGTCATCAGAATTGGTTCCGCGCAAAATTTCATCCAGTAAAACAAAGGCAGGACTTTCATTCAATCCATCCATAATTTGTTTGAGTCGTTTGATTTCTGCAAAAAAGTAGGATTCACTATCCGATAACGAATCCGATAATCGCATCGAAACTAGCACAGGCAAAGGATGTACATTCGCTTGAGTGGCACAAACAGGTGCTCCCAATCCAGACAAGACCATATTGACTCCCAAACTTCTCAAAAAAGTGCTTTTGCCCGACATGTTAGAGCCTGTCAAAATTATAAAAGATTGAGATTGAAAGTCAACGGTATTCCCTACTCTAGTTTTTGGATTCAGTAAGGGATGACTCAATTTTTCAAAAGTAATTTTATACTCGGTATTTATTTTTGGAAAAGCGAAATCAGGGTTATTGAAGGAAAAATTAGCCAAACTATTGAGCATTTCAAATTCACCAATTACGATTAAGCTTTGTTCCAAAAGGATTGCATGATTTTTTTTCCAACCCACAATGGCTTTCAAAAGGTGAAGGTTATAGAGAAAAAAACCGTTGAATAGTATAGAAACCAAAAAATTACTAGTAGTATCCATTTTTGAAAACAACTCAGATAATTGCTTCAATTGCGCACTTACAGGGTAATTGTCATCAAGCAGTTGTTGTTGCAAATCATTTGCTTTCTGACTACTGAATTTTTCATTTTCAATTTTTTCAATCAGTAAGCTGTAATTATAGACTATTGAATTGATTTCAGAGGAATGAGCTGTCTCAGACAAAATCCTTTTTAGAAAGAGACCTGCGACCCCTAAATTAACAATAAATAATAGTCCAAAAAACTTAGCTAAAACTAAATTGGAGGTCAGTCCATAACTACTACCTAAAATCATTAAAATTACTGGCGAAACATACGCAAAAATAATGGCTAATTTAGGCACTGATTCACTATTGAAAACACTCCATCGTAATAACTGTTGATACATAACTTCACTATCCTTACCCACTTTGGCTGTAGCCAAAAAATGTTGCCGCCAATCTAATTTTTCACGTAATTCTTGTGTCGCTTCTTGATTTTTTTCAATTGCGGTAGCTGAATTTGATTGTAACAAAGAGGAAGCTAGAATTTTTTTTCCCATGAAAGTTCCGGTGCGATTCAGACTTTGAAATAACGACTGTTGGCCGAAAATATCTAAATCATAGGCATACGGATGATGAAAATCATTGAACTCCATACCGTCGTCGAAAGGGATTCTTTTACGTTCTATAAAATCAATTTCATCAGTATTTATGGTGACTAATGCTTGAGCAATTTTCTTTTGATACGCCACTCGAGTATGCCAACGCATTAAAATAAAAAAAACAGCAGCAGCTAAAACACCTAAAATAACGAAACTACTACTATCGTTTTTTTGATACTCATAAATAGCAAAAATCAATAGCAAAACAGCCCCTAAGCGCCCAAGACTGATTCGATTGAACTTTTGTTGTAGTAGTTTTTCTTGAGCTTTGTAAATTGCTTTTTTTTGATTATAAATTTCCATTGGATGCTTTAGTAAGAAAAGCAAATATAAGTGTTTTCAAAACTTATGTAAGAAGAAAAAAAACAGACACAGATTACACAGATTTTCACAGATTACAACTAAGCGGTTTGGCCAGAAAAAAACACGAAGTACACGAAGGAACACGAATTAAATCTTCAAAAAAAATAGACACAGATTACACAGATTTTCACAGATTACGACTAAGCTGCTTGGCGAGAAAAAAAAACATTAATTACAAGAATCAAACGTGTAGTGTTTTGCGTGAGGGATTGAAGTGGAGCTCTCCCGATTTTTCATCGGGAAGCGGGAGCGTAATGCCCGACCCGACCAAATAAGCTTGTCGAAGTATCGGGAGGGGCACGCCCAAATTAAAATAATTGCACCTAACAATGCTTAGTTTTTTAGGCTAAAGTGGCGTCACTTTGAAGTGCCAAAATTGGAATCTCGGAATAATCTGAAAATTTTCGGGTAAGACTTGGATTAAATAATTCTACAAAAAAGTTGCGTTTGTAAGTCACCATGGCCAGCACATCTATGCTTTTTTGGGAAACAAAATCTAGAATGGTGCCTTGAACATCCTCTAGTGGAAGAATGGTAAATTGCACAGGTTCGTTAGCAAAATGAGCTTCCCATTCTTTGATGGTTTCTGGTTTTACATCGGTTTGATTGGCTTTTACATACAAACATTTTACTTGTGCATTTGTTTTTTTGGCAATGCTACAAACTAATTCCAAAGCTTTTTTATCTTTTTCTCTAAACTTGGTGGTGAAACCAATGTTTTTTATTTTATGATAGGCTGCCGAAATTGGCACACTTAACACGGGTACAGAAACAGCAGACAAAACAGAGCCAGTATTAGTGCCTACAAAGAAGGTTTCCCAACCTGTTGCCCCAGCGGTTCCCATGACCACAAAGTTGATGTTTTCTTCTTTAATTGCTTTTTGAATCGTAGTCACCAAATCTCCGTCCATCAAACGATGGGTGATCTTGACATTGGTCAGACCTTCTTTCTCGGCTATAGTTCTCAGTTTGGGAATTTCATCTTTAAAAGCATCAAATTCAGCCAATTGAAGTGATTCGTAAATGGTGTAATAGTTGTCAGGCGTAAACTGACTGTCTACTATTGGGAGCTGAAAAGTGTGCAACAACACCAATTCTCCTTCAACAACATCGGCCAAATGCAGCGCATGAATAAAAGCATTTGTAGCCACTTCTGAGAAATCTGTTGGGAATAATATCTTTTTCATAAATGTTAAATTTACTTGTTATTAGTCATTTATAGAATCGCCTTCATTTATTTGGTACTAAATTGAGAAAAGCGATTGTTTAGCGCTATAGTTTTAAAAATTACCTTTTTAATTGTTGCCTAAATTTAAGAAATGTTTAGTCGAAATAGACTGATATTTATCAGTTTACCATATTTTTAACTATAAGATATACTTATTAGTAACAAGCTTGCTGTCACGAAAATGAAATTGCAAAGCCAATACTTTTACTTACTTTTGCATACAAATAAACACTTCATGATTCCAAACGATTCAATTGTTGCATTAGCTACGCCTTCAGGTGCTGGAGCCATTGCCATCATTCGTATTTCTGGTCACGATGCCATTCAAATTGGCAATGCAGTTTTTCGTTCAATCAAGAACAAAGACTTGACTACCCAAAAAACACATACGTTGCATTTGGGACATATTGTAGATGGAGAGAAGACCTTGGACCAAGTATTGGTTTCGATTTTTAAAGGACCTAATTCTTATACGGGAGAAAATACGATTGAAATTTCGTGTCACGGTTCTACGTATATTCAGCAACAAATTATTCAACTGCTTTTGCGTAAAGGTTGCAGAATGGCTGATGCCGGTGAATTTACCCTTAGAGCCTTTTTGAATGGAAAATTGGATTTGTCACAAGCCGAAGCCGTTGCCGATTTGATTTCGTCAGACAATGAAGCGAGTCACCAAATTGCCATGCAGCAAATGCGTGGCGGTTTCTCTAACGAAATTGCCAAACTACGTGAAGAACTGTTGAATTTTGCTTCTCTAATCGAACTCGAATTGGATTTTGCAGAAGAAGATGTAGAATTTGCAGACAGAACTCAATTTCACGAATTGGTTAACCGAATCGAATTTGTTTTGAAACGTTTGATTGATTCTTTTGCAGTTGGAAATGTAATCAAAAACGGAATACCAGTAGCCATTGTAGGCGAACCGAATGTTGGAAAATCGACTTTATTGAATGCTTTACTCAACGAAGAACGTGCTATCGTTTCGGAGATTGCGGGTACCACTCGTGATACTATCGAAGACGAATTGGTTATTGGCGGCATTGGCTTCCGATTTATCGACACAGCTGGAATTCGCGAGACCAAAGATTATGTAGAAAGCATTGGTATCCAAAAGACTTTTGAAAAAATAGAACAAGCACAGGTTGTTATCTATATAAGCCCCCTAACCCCCAAAGGAGGAACTTTGGATAACGTAAAATTGGAACTTGAAAAAATAAAAAATCAGTATCCGTTAAAACCTTTGGTAGTAATCATGAATAAAAAGGATTTACTATCCGAAACTGAAATTCAAAACATTCAACATCAAATTCCAAATATCCTTTTACTATCCGCCAAAAACAAAGAAGGTATCGAAGAGTTGAAGAATCAATTGCTTTCGTTCGTTAATACCGGTGCGCTCCGTAACAACGAAACAATAGTCACCAATACAAGACATTACGACTCATTACTGAAAGCCTTAGAAGAAATTCAGAAAGTAAAATTCGGGCTAGAAACCAATCTGTCCAGTGACTTAATGGCCTTGGATATTCGGGAAGCTTTATACCAATTTGGACTCATCACAGGGCAAGTCACGAATGACGAATTGTTGGGGAATATCTTTGCTAATTTCTGTATCGGCAAATAAATGACCCCACAAGACTTAATCGGAACTTACTCCATTTCAGGAAGCAATCAGGAAGCGAACCATGCTATTACTTATCAAGGTGTTTTAACGCTAACACTTGACGAATATGACCGCGTAAAAGCCCATTGGTTAATTAACGATGAACAAGTGCAAACCGGTTCTGGATTTTTCAAAAACAATATTTTAGTCATCAATTTTAAGTACAAGGGAGCCGACAAAGTCACCTACAAAGGCGTTGCGGTCTATCAATGCATAACAAAAGATGTTTTGGACGGTTTTTGGTCTGAAAAACACGGTGACCCACGTTATTTGGGTACAGAATACGCTTTACGAATCAAAAGCTCCGAATTTCTTAACTAAATCTTAGCGTTTGTAATTATTGGAATCTTACCAAAACTAGCCTCAATTCCTTACTTTTGTCAATCCAATTATTGTATTCCATGAAAAAACAAATTACAC
The DNA here is from genome assembly GCF_051547125.1 of Flavobacterium sp. RSSA_27. Classification (NCBI taxonomy): domain Bacteria; kingdom Pseudomonadati; phylum Bacteroidota; class Flavobacteriia; order Flavobacteriales; family Flavobacteriaceae; genus Flavobacterium; species Flavobacterium sp. RSSA_27. The sequence goes on along the minus strand of NZ_JBPTTN010000002.1, from coordinate 394,188 downwards.
TCCTAGTAGTAGCCTTTTTATTCATCACGCAATCGAGCTTTGCTTGGGGCAAAAAAGGGCACGCCTTGGTGGCCGAAATTGCCTTTACCTATTTAGACCCTTCCATACAAGCCATAGTGACAAAATACCTTAATGGACGCTCTATTCAGGATGCCGCCAATTGGATGGACGAACTTCGCGACGACCACTCCTACGACTATCTAAAACCGTATCATTATGTCAATTTTGACAAAGGTGTAAAAGTAGTCAATCACGAAGGAGACAATATCATTTTCCGATTGACCCAAACCATACAGGAATTAAAAAACTACAAAAACCTCTCCGACGAAGATGTAAAAATGAAAATCTGCATCATTTTTCACTTAGTGGGCGATTTGCACCAACCGCTGCATGTGGGTTTTGGTACTGACAAAGGCGGAAATACCCAACAAATAAACTACAACGGAAAAGGCACCAACCTGCATTCTTTTTTCGATAGCGGCATCATCAACGCCAGAAACATTTCGCTCAACGATTGTATGGCACTCAACACCTACTCTAAACACCAAATCAAACGCTTGGGCAAAATCAATACCGTAAAATGGGCCAAAGAATCTCGAAGCTACTTGCCTACCATTTACGATTACAAAAGCAACGTCATAAGTGAAACCTATGTAGACACCCAAGCTCCAATCATCAAAAAACAATTACTTAATGCAGGACTTAGACTAGCCGCAGTACTTACGGCTATTTTTGGTTAATTCACTTTCGTTTTCAAAAAGTAAGCTTACTTTTTTTTAGGAGCAGTTCGTTTTTTGCGCACCACACGAGTCATCCCGCTGTACGCTATATCTTGCTGTGCGAACCCCGCACAGCAAGGATGCCGCTCCCATCGGGGCTGGGCTAGAACGTTTGGTTTTCATATACCATCTTTTTCAACACAACTATTTAGTAAAAAACGATTAATATCCTATGATGAAGTTACCTCTGACAGATTTCTAAAACCGGTCAGATTTGAATCCGTAAAAATCTTGCTAAAAGGATACTTCTATTTTTTTTATGAAAACAAAACGTACTCGCTTAGCCTCTCCCGAAGCTTCGGGAGCAGTGAAAATCCTTTTTTAGACCTGACAGGTTTCTAAAACCTGTCAGGTCTAAAAAAAGATTGTAGCGGAAAGCGGGACGACTCGTGTGGTGCGCAAAGAAGTAGTGCTCCTAGAAATATTACGCATTTAATTGTGCATACGTGAGCAAGACAATGGCCAATAATGCCAAGATTATGCCCAAATAGTTCTTCTTGGAAAGTTTTTCCTTAAAAATCAATACGCCAATGAGGCTGCCCAATACGATTACGCCCATATTCATTCCTGCAAAAACAGTGGAAGGATTTTCGGAAAAAGCTTGGTGTGCCTTGAGGTAAAAATAGATGTTTCCAAAATTAAAAACGCCTACTGCAATTCCCCAAAGAGCATTGCTACCCATAATTTTTTGGCGTTGGATGAAAATTTCATAGCCCACTACCCCACTCATCATCACCAAAGCCAACGCAAAAATGACCAAAAGCGAGCTGGTAAATGGCAGTTGGGTTTGCAAGGCGATTTGTTTGAACAAAATATCGATGACTCCAAAACCCAGCAACACCATAGCTGGATAGCCCCAATTGGAATTGCTATTCGGGGTGGGTTTCGACAAAACAAGCAGCAAGGCAGGAAATCCAACCCCAAAAGCCAACACTTTGAGTGTGCTGAATTGCTCCCCAAAAAGCAACCAAGACGCTAGTAACGGAATAAACAACGACAAGCGCTGAGCCGCATCGGTTTTGACAATACCTATATGCTGAATGGATTTTGAAAGCAATAGAAAAACACTTGGCAACAAGAGTCCGAGAGCGAGATACAAAGGCCACGGCGCTTGCTCAACCAGTGTACTGAATTCAGGCGGAAAACAAAAATAACACAGCAACAAAGCAATGGCATAATTGGTTGCAATGATAGCCTTACTATTGAAGGCTTCATGATTTCTGAAACACTTGAAAAGTACGCCCACGGTAACACTACAAACGATACTTAAAATTAAAAAGAACATACGATTTGGTTTAAAACTCAAAAATACGAATTCTTGCATCGATTACAAGATACCGACCATGACTTTGCCAGGGCAAACGCATAAGTATAAAAAAATACAAATTAGCCACAACCCGAGCGAGCGAATAGGCGGAGCAATTATACAAACTAACACAAATCTGTCAAAGAAAAATAAGATTGGTGTCATTCAAATTTTAGCATCACAAATAGTAGTGACTAGTAGTGTCATTCTATCTAACACTTTTTTAATCTTTGAAAATCAGCGAATCAGCGGTAGCGGTAAACAAAGTTAGTCAAGCTTCCGTCAAAGTTTTTTTCACTTTCTTGAAATTCGTGACAAAAAAATAAAGGGTTCGTTTGCCCTGATGACTTTGCTTTAGGATTAGCTTTGAAAAACTACTTTAGTTGATTATATTTGATTCGCAATGAACCACTTCTAACTACTAAACCTCATATTTATGGCTAATAAATGGTTGTCCTTAGGAAAAAAAATAGGTAAAATTTTTCTTCTTATTGCAATACTATTACTGAGCATCTATGGCATAATAGGACTCTATGTAAACGCTCATCACGATGAACTACTAAAAGAAGTTAGAGAAATTGCTGATAAAAACTGCAATGGCGAAGTAAAAATTGGTGACCTTGAAGTGCTTTTTTTTCGTGGTTTTCCCAATGTTACCATTGCCATAAAAGATGTAAGTATCAAAGACAGTTTATGGGCACAACATAAAAAAACATTGCTAAAGGCACCTTCTATTTATGCCGAAATTCTACCCTGGGCCATTTTTGTAAAGAAAATAAAACTAGAAAACATTAGTATCAATGATGCAACAATTGATCTTTATGTTGGAAAGGATGGATATAGCAATAGCTCCGTTTTTTCAACCCCAAAAAAAAACAATAAAGAGAGCTCCTCTGGTATGTTAACTTTAGAATTGAATCATCTTTCTCTGAAAAATGTCCATTTTATCTCTGAAAATCAATCCAAATTCAAAAAATTTGACTTCAACATTTTCAGATTACAACTCGTTGGCGCTGCAACATTTTCAGGATGGGAAGGAAATGTACAATTAGAGACGCAAGTAAAAAGCATGGCATTTAATACCCGTTATGGAAGTTTTGCCAAAAACAAAATCATAAAAGGTAAACTAACAATACAACACCAAAAGAATGAGGATGTGTTATTGGTAGATTCTGAAGCATTGGCCATTGGTGAGGATGTCTTTCAAATTCATTCTAAATTTGGGCTTACGAAAACAAACACAAAATATTTAATTACCATAATCAATCCCGACATAGCTTGGGATTCAGCTTACAACTTACTTTCTAACAATATCAGTAGTAAACTCAAAACTTTTAAATTGTCTCCAAATTTTGATGTTCAATGCGATATTGATGGCGATTTTAATCTTGAAGGTGATCCATATATCCATGTGATTACACATATGAAAAACACAGCACTCTCTTATTTTAAACATAAAGTAACTGAAGCCTCATTTATGGGTGAATTTACCAATCGGTATAAAAAGAATATTGCTACCGGTGATCAAAATTCAGCAGTTATATTGCATGATTTTAGAGGTAAAACCAATGGAATACCCTTCAAAACCAAACAAATGATGATTTTGAATTTTGAAAAACCCATTGCTTCAGGATATTTGGAAACCCGTTTTGATATGGTACAATTGAATGCAACTCCATTGAAAGAATATTTTAAATTTAGCAAAGGAAAGGCCGCTATTCAAGTACTATTCAAAGCCGATGTGATTGATTTAGAGATGAAAAAACCTTATCTCATAGGAGTTGTCAATTTTGATCATGCTGATTATACTTACGTTCCAAGCAATACAAAATTTCATAATACTACTGTTGATTTGGAATTTACACCCAAACAATTAAAAGTAAATTCTATAATAATCAATACCAAAAACAGTGCTGTGACCATGAACGGTTATTCGGATAATTTCATGAATTTATATTATGATGATCCTCAAAAGATTTTTATTTATTGGAAAGCCAAAGCCAAAAAACTAACCGTAGATGATTTTTATTCAGGGGAAAGCCCTAATAAACCAACCAGTAACAACACCAATACTTCAAAAAAAAGTATGGCATCGACTCTAGATCAAGACTTTTTTAGCACCTTACATCAATCCAAAGGAAGTATTGATTTAATTGCTGAAGAGTTGATTTATAAAAAATTTAAAGCCAAAAATGCCATTACTAAAATCAGAGTAGCCAATGACAGTATTACTTTGCAACAAGCCTCCTTAGCATTTGGTCATGGCAAATTAAATCTCAATGGTAGTATTGTTCATGCAGCAAACCACAATTCTTTTTCGACTTCTATGCAACTGCAAAATGTTGACATTCAAGAAGTGCTCTATGCCTTTAATAATTTTGGTTCCAAAACCATAACCTATAAAAATATCGAAGGAAAGCTTACTATTACAAGTTCACTCACGGGAGCATTCACTCGAAAAGGTGATTTTATTTCACAAAAAGCTACTGGTAATTTACTATTACAACTGAATAATGGTGAATTAATTCAATTCGATCCCATTAAAAATGTAGGCAAATATGCGTTTCCATTTAGAGATTTTAATCGAGTTAAAATTGAGCCTTTACAATTGAATATCAAACTTAAAAATGGAATAGCCCAACTCCAACCTACTCCAATTAGCAGTTCGGTTTTAAATTTAGACATTGCTGGTTTGTATGGTTTCAATGGGCAAACCAATTTACAAGTCGATGTTCACTTGCGTGATCCTGAAAAAGACAAAGGCATCACCAATAAAAAAGTAATAAAAGAAAACCGAAAGAAAGGTATCACTCTTCATTTACAAGCTGTAGATGATGAAAAAGGAAACATCAAAATTAAACTGAGAGGAAAAAACGAAAAACTGCAATAAAAAAAAGGGTTTAGCATTGAACTAAACCCTTTTCAAATTATAATTTACTGATGTAACTCCCAAACGGATCCTTGAACTGATAGCCTTCGGAAAAACGATCTTTGCTCAACTTTTTATAGGAAGCCAAGCCCCACAACAAGAATTCTTTCATAAAATAATAATCCTCCTTGGGCAATTGCGGTTGGTATTTTTTGATAATGACTTCTAATGGTGTCACACTATCCAAAATAGTTTGATACTCTGAATTCGTGGCATCATCCAATAATTCGAAACCACTTTCGGCAAAAAACCATTCTAAAATATCGGTATAAGCTGTTTTTTCTCCTTGTTTTTCCAATTTTTCGATCTTAGGAAAATAGCCTGGAAAAAAGGTACGAATCGCATCATTGATCAAATGCTGGGCGACCACCGCAGCGCCTTCTTGTTCTCCCTCGTATACTAATTCTACTTTTCCGGTTATGGCAGGAATCACGCCCATAAAATCAGACAAACGCACTGCTGTAGTGCTCTCTCCTGCTTTTAAAGCACGTCGTTCAGCTGTACTAATCAAGTTTTCGTAGGCCGTGATGCTCATTCTAGCACTCACACCACTTTTTGGATCAATAAAATCGCTATCTCGCGCTTCAAAGCTAATTTGTTCCAACAAATCTTTGGCCAAAGCAGGTACATACACTACATCGGTCTGACTGCTTTCTAGTTTGGCTTCTTGCTGGGTGATGGTACGAGCAATGGCAATAGTTTCTGGGTAATGGGTTAAAATTTGAGAGCCAATACGGTCTTTCAAAGGCGTAACAATACTTCCACGATTGGTGTAATCTTCTGGATTGGCAGTAAAAACAAACTGCATATCCAAAGCCATTCGTAATTTATAGCCTCGAATTTGTATATCGCCTTCTTGCAAAATATTAAACAACGCTACCTGAATGCGAGCTTGTAAATCGGGCAACTCATTGATGACGAAAATACAGCGATTCGCTCTGGGAATCATACCAAAATGAATCACACGATCATCCGCATACGACAATTTTAGATTCGCTGCCTTAATAGGATCGACATCCCCAATCAAATCGGCTACTGTTACATCGGGCGTCGCTAATTTTTCATAAAAACGTTCGCTTCTTGGCAACCACTCTATGGGTGTAGCATCGCCTAACTCGGCAATCAAATCCTTAGCGTAACGAGAGATTGGGCGGAAAGGATCATCATTAATCTCAGAACCCGCCACAATTGGAATGTATTCGTCCAACAATTCGACCATTTTTCTAGCCAAACGCGTTTTTGCTTGCCCGCGAAGCCCTAGCAAATTGATATTGTGCTTCGACAAAATAGCGCGCTCCAACTCTGGAATCACCGAATGTTCAAATCCGTGTACCCCTTCAAAAGTCGGAATACCTGCTTGCAATTTCTTCCTCAAATTATCGCGCAATTCTTCTTTAATAGTTCTTGGCTGATAACCCGATTGTTTTAATGCGCCTAAAGTGGTACTATTTTCTATTTTCATATGTAGATAATTATTGCTTTTCTAAGTTCATTAAGAAAACTTCTCAATTAGTATTGAATGCCTTAAATTATATATTTTAACTTCTTTCTTAAAATTGCTTCCTAAAAAACACACCCCCAGCCCCTCTAACTCAAAGAGTATATTTTTTATGGTAGTCGTTGAATCTTCGATTTCAAGAGGGGAGTAGAAAAAACAATAAAATCGTTATGGTTTACTGTTTTGCTTCTCTTTTACTAATTTCTATTTTCTGACTTCTATTTTCTGACTTCTATTTTCTTCTTTCTGAACACTGCCTTCTGCCTTCTGAACACTCCCTACCTAATCCGCTTCTTTCGATTCGCTTCATAATCCTCAAAAATCATTTCACCGAGTCCTTTCAAACCCGTATAAAAGGCTTTTCCTTGATTGGCTTCGGTAAAATAAGTCACGAATTTTTGCAAATACGGATCATTCGCTATCATAAAAGTGGTGATAGGAATGTGTAATTTTCTGGCTTGTTGTGCCTGAGTGTAGCATTTGTCTACAATGTATTGGTCTAAGCCATTACTATTCATATAATACGAGCCATCTTTCTCCCGCACGCAACTTGGCTTCCCGTCGGTAATCATAAAAATTTGCTTGTTGGTGTTGCGTTTTCTTCGGAGTAAATCCATGGCCAATTGCAAACCAGCGACGGTATTAGTATGATAAGGACCCACTTTTAGATAAGGTAAATCCTTAATCGCAATCGTCCAAGCATCATTTCCAAAAACCAAAATATCCAAAGTATCTTTTGGGTATCTGGTTGTAATCAGTTCAGCCAAAGCCATCGCTACTTTTTTGGCAGGCGTGATACGGTCTTCGCCGTACAAAATCATACTATGGCTAATGTCAATCATCAAAACCGTACTCATTTGGGCTTTGTATTGGGTGTCCTCGACCACCAAATCGTTTTCTGTAAGTTTAAAATCGGCTACCCCATTATTGATTTGGGCATTGCGCAAACTTTCGGTCAGCGAAATACGTTCCAAACTGTCTCCAAAATGAAACTCACGAAACTCACCCGTATGTTCATCGCCATTTCCGCTATGTTTCGTTTTGTGATTGCCATTTCCCGAGCGTTTCATAGTACCAAAAATGGTATCCAACGCTTGCTGACGAATAGCGCGTTCGGTTTTGGCTGTAATGCCCGTTCCAGTGGTGCCGTCGTCTTTCAATTCCTCACGGATGTACCCTTTTTTCTTTAAATCTTCAATAAAATCATCGATAGTATAACTGGCATCGGTCAATTTATATTCCTTGTCCAATTCGCGCAACCAAGCAATCGCCTCGTCAAAATCGCCCGAAGTATGCGTAATTAATTCTTTAAAAATAGGAAACAAACGGTCAAACGGCGACTGAAATGGCGCTTCGTAGGTCTTAAAATAAAATCCAGCACGGTTTTGGTTTTTCATCGCAAACAACAAAATTGGATTATGAATTTATAGTTTTAACTAACACTACTTCCTAATTTAGGAGCAGGAAAAATAGGCTTTTTAGCCAGCAACGTCCCGTCATCCGCTATATCTTTTTCTTTTTAAAGAAAAAAGAAAAAGGATACCGCTACTGCCGGGGCTAAAGAGCAGCAAATCGCTTTCTGGTAAGCAATAAAGCCAATACCCTTTTAAAACGATGCTTTAGAATTTTAAAAGTACAGTATTTTGTTGCGGTGGCTGGTCTAACGTTTATTAATTTTTAGTTAAATGCAAAAAAAAATCAATCTACCTTTTTGAAAACCAATTCAATACCTGAAGAATTGCTGAGTATCAAATGCAAATTATCCATTTGATAAGCAGTACTACTTTCTAGCGAAGTCAACAGTTCGCTTTCTCTATTTTGAGGTTCACAAGCTATTCGAGTAGTGCTGATATTGGTGAAACGCAACAACCCTTTTTCAAAAAAGAGTTTCCCATTCATTCGATTACAACCCGCGTAGCCCATAAACGTTCCATTGGTACTATTAATTTCAATATAAGGTAATTGTTTGGCAAATTTATTTAATGACACATTTTCACCGTTCATTTTTTCCAACACCCAAATATCGTGCAATCTAGCATCAATCACATAATATCCACAACCCGAAAAAGTTTTGGAGGTATTAGAATTGTTCGTCATTTCAACCCGAACAGTATAAGGTAATTCTTGACCAGACATTGTATTGGCGCATTTTTGCTGCTCAATGGTGATGGCTGCCGTTCCAGCAGAAGTAGTCAATCGATAGGTTTTTACATTGGCATCCATGGCTCTTATTGGATCAATATGAGGCGCAGTAAATGACTTAAAATCGGGCAATAGAGAAGTAAACTCAATCTGTGTAGCACTAATTTTCAAACTCCACTCAGGTTCGTTCCCCATCGCTCGAAAATAAATTCCTTGCTCCATATTTTCTATTTGCTCCTGATAAGCCTTGGTTGGTTTCGTGTTCAAAGAACTATCGGCTGGAGCATTGATGGCAGTTTTACAACCCAAAAACAATACAATCACAAAAAGTAAACGGCTGTAATGTAACATAAGGCAATTGTTTTAGAAAGTAACCCCTAAATTTAGCGAAAAAACTACTATGTCTCAAAAAAAAGACCATCTATATAATACCAATGTCCTTCCACTTTTTTAAAAGTAGAGCGCTCATGATGAATGTAGGCTTTGGCATCTGGACCTCTAAAAAAAGCTTTAAATTCAACTATGGTTTCCTCATAAGAAACAATCTCTAATTTTTGCCATTGGTTTTCGCTAGCCCAACGTAAAATTTCATCTTTAGAAAAAAGACTTCTTGTACTTTCGTGTGTAGTCGCTACCAAATAGTCAGCATTTTTAACCACGTAAGCACTATATCTGGACCGCATCAAAGCCAAAGAGGTTGGTGCTGTTTCGTAGCCTAAAATGTATTTTTCACAACATTCTATAAAAGCCAGTCCGGAGCCGCAAGGACAAACATTATTGTTCATCTTCAGGATTTATTTTCTGAAACAACTGATTCAGCAACACTTGATATTTACTGATTTCGATTAAATCGGCATCATCTTCTGAATGGTCTAGAAGTTCGTCCAACGCCTCACTTACTTCGGTCAATTTATTATTGGCTTCACGGTTTTGCTTTTGTGCCATCAAATCGATGATTTCTTGCACTTGTATTTTCAATTGGTCAAAAGGATTCTGGCTCATCTTATTCATTTTTAGACGCTTGGTCTGCATTAAACTTTTTTACGATTTCTTTTAATTTCTCTTTGCGCTCCATAGCGGCTTTCTTGGCCTTATCTTGGGCTTTGTGCAACTTGTCGTTGTGTTTCTTTATGTTTCTTTCGTTGTTTCTTCCCATTGTATACTACGTTTTATTTCTTCAAGAGAGCGCTCGGTATATATAATTTGCTCGATTATTCTTTTCCTTAATTCATTTATATCTTCATAATCAAAATACTTCGCCCAATTGGTCAATTCGAATAAGTTCCGAATTTGCTTGATTTTTTTGGTAGTCTCAAAACTGGTACGAAGCACCGCCTTTTGATCGTAATTGGGATTTTGTTTGTGCTGATAATTTACGGTTCTTTTAATGTAATCTGCTGCGATGTAATACAACTTATCTTCAGCATTATCGGGATAAAAATCATCCCAACGCGCAAATCCTACTTTAAATTTAGAGCTTGTAGCAGGTTCCAATGGTTCCAAACGCCATTTACTATTGGCAAATCGTCCCCAATGATTGGATAAACGAAACATCCCTTCAGGAATGTAATAATACTTACTCCCCGAGGCACTGTGATATTGCAAAACCAATCCTTCAATTTGCTCCAAAGCGACTTCATAAAACACACAAAAAGTGTTTTTAAAAGATTGCGGTGCGGGTCGAAAAACGTTTTTCATAGCTGCAAAGGTAAGCAGAATAACCAAAACCAATATAATAGCCATAATTATTGTGTATCTTTGCCCTTTATAAATTTGAAGTTTCAGGATCATGGAAAAAGGAATACCAAGCAAAATGCTAAAAAAAGGAATACATACTGGAATAGTGGAACAAGATGAAGACAACAACTTTTTTTGTGGCCCATATTTGTTAGATTATAAAATGGCTTTGCAATATAAATTGGGTGATATTATCACGATCAAATCAGTAATCGAAAACCCAAGTGATAAAAGCTATGATAAATATCCTAAAAAATCAAGGAATTTTGATAAAGCTAATATGAAGTCCGAACAATAGACTATTTTTTAAAACACTGTAAATCAAAAACTTTAGCTAGTTTTTGATTTTTTTTTGGTCCGAAACTAAAAAGATAAAAAAAAGTGTACCTTTGCAAAAAATTTGTCAATTCTGAATTCTAATTCATTACTTCACATTAAAAGACAATAAGTTACCTTATTTATGAAAAAAATCGTTGAATACCGCAAGCTACTGAATGTAGACAAAAACGTAGACCTAAAAGAGTTAAAAACAATTTATCGCAATGCGATGAAAGACGCGCATCCTGATAAATTTCAAGGCGATGAAGAAGGATTAAAAGCTGCTGAGGAAAACAGTAAAAAAATCATTGAAGCTTACCATTTCCTAGTAAGTATCAACCCAGAGACAATTAAACAAAACTTACCTGAATATACAGAAACTATTGCAACATCAACCATTACTGACTACAAATTTGTAGAAGGACGTTTGATTATCAATTTTTCTAACGGAAGTGTTTACGAATATATTAGTGTACCAAAAGCAACCTATGTAAAAATGGTCAACGCAGATTCACCAGGGCGTTTTGCTAAAAGACATATTCTTAATGCTTTTACTTGGAGAAAAACTATCAATCAAGACTAATTACTCTTATAAATAGTATAAAAAAGCATTCATTTTGAGTGCTTTTTTATTTAGTTCTTAAATGTTACTTAAAAAACAAGACTATAACAAAAATTTAGGGTGCAATAGTATGCGTAATTTATAAATTTAAATACTTTTGCAAACAAAATCTAATAACATAACTCAAAAATGAAAAAAATCATTTTATTATTATCTGCTTCTGTTGTATTGTTTTCATGCAACAAAACTTCCTATACGATTTCTGGTACTGCTAAAGGAATTGAAAATGGAAAAACCATTATTTTAGAAAGTCAAGATGAAAGACTAGGCTTAATTGCAATTGATACTGTAAAAGTTGAGAATGGTAAATTTGAAATCGAAGGTAAAGCAACTGAACCAGCATTCCATTTAATTACTGTTGAGGGTATTCAAGGAAAATTACCATTCATCTTAGAAAACGGATCAATTGACATTGAAATCAACAAAGACTCACTTGATCAATCTAAAATTTCCGGAACGTACAACAACGACGAATACGCTGCATTCAACAAAGAAATCACAAAAGTTCAAAAGAAATTAATGGATTTCCAGAAAGCTAATATGCAAAAAATGAATGAGGCTCAAACTAAAAAAGATACTGCCGTTATTAACAGTTTGATGAAAGAATTCGTGACTATTCAAAAAGAAGTAAGTACTGCATCCAAAACAAAATATATTTCTTACGCTGAAACTCACCCAAAATCATTCATTACTGCATTGATCATTCAAGGAATGTTGAATGACCCATCTACTGATGTTAAAAAAGCGGAAAAATTATACGAAAGCTTAGAAGAATCTTTAAAAAATACTAAACCAGGAAAAGCGATCAAAGCACGATTTACAGAAATGAAAGCGCCTACAGTAGGAGCAACTGCACCTGCTGCACCAGGTTCAACAAAATGAAGAGCCGACTTTTCTGCGCCTAACCCTCAAGGAAAAGTAATCAGCTTAAAACAAAGTTTAGGTAAAGTTACCATAGTTGATTTTTGGGCCTCTTGGTGTGCCCCATGTCGTAAAGAAAACCCAAATATGGTTGCCCTTTACAAAGAATTTCACTCAAAAGGATTAAATATCATAGGTGTTTCTTTAGATAGATCCGCAAAAGCTTGGAAAGAAGCCATAGCAAAAGATGGACTAACCTGGACACAAGTTTCAAATTTGAAATTTTGGGATGAGCCAATTGCAAAACAATATAAAGTGGAAGCCATTCCAGCTACTTTTATACTAGATGCTTCAGGAAATGTAGTAGCACAAGGATTAAGCGGTGCTGCTTTAAAAGCCAAAGTTGAGGAACTTTTAAGCAAATACTAGTTGTAGTATTCAAACATAAAAAAAATCTCCCTAGTGGAGATTTTTTTTATTTAATTCATAGCCAATAGATTAAAAATTATTCGGAAATTAAGTGTATTTTTTATTTGGAGAACTCAAAAGTGTTCTTATATTTGCACCCGGTTAGCACAATAAGCAACAGCTTATGAGTCTTGGGGAGATACTCAAGCGGCCAACGAGGGCAGACTGTAAATCTGCTGTGAAAACTTCGCAGGTTCGAATCCTGCTCTCCCCACAAAAAAAGTCCCGATGCAAATCGGGACTTTTTTCTTTATACCTATTTCTCTCTATTCTAAAATAAAACTCACACTCACATTTACCACAATTGTAATTTCTCCAACAGCCAATGTTTCTCTTGGAGCAGCTTCAGTAGTATCATTCATAGCAGCCTTCATTGCATACACTGGAGCTGGTGATGGATAGTAATTTTGAGAATTATCTGAGATTAGTAACGCCTTACCTACTTTTTGTCCCAATACAGACACAAAATCATCTGCTTTAGCTTTGGCATCTTTCATGGCTAATTTTCGAGCCTCAGCTTGATATTGTGTTAATTTTGATGATTGAAACGTAACACCATCAATACGGTTAACTCCGGCATCAACCAAGCCTTCCATTAAACTATCATATTTGGTCAAATCTTTCAACAAAATCTCTATAGTTTGACTAGCATTATACGAACGCTTTTTAGATTCATATTCGTATTGTGGATTTAGGGCAACACGACGAGTTTTGAAATCATCTGCCGGAATATTCATTTTTTTAATACATTTTAAAACAGCTTCTGTTTTTATATCATTTTCTTTCTTTACCTCTTTGGCATTGGCTCCTTTGGTTTCAACAGTGATTACAATAGCTGCTTGATCTGGTGTAACTTTTACTCTTCCTTCTCCACTCACACTAATTTGAGGAATTGGCTTAGTATCTTGAGCATTTGAATGTCTTGCTGTTAAAATTAAAATAATAGCAATAACTACTTTCATTTTAGATAGTGTTTTCATACAATTACTTTTTTTTTAGTTTCATAGTAATTAAAAATTCCATTTAGCCGCAATAGTGGGTCTTGCAAAAAAACCAGCTCCTCCAGCAAAATCATTTGACAATTCTACTTCCCCTCCTAAAGATACGTTTTTATTTAAATTATACCACAACTGTGGTTCACATAAAAACACATAATCGGATGCTATGGGTGAACCATTTTTTGTAAAGACCAAATGATTCTCTTTCCAATAATCCAAAAAGCCATTAAAAGTGATTTTGTTTTTCATAAAATTTTTGGTCCAAACCATAGTAAATTGAAAATTATTAGGTTGATTATTTAAGGTGTTTCTTATGTTCTTATATAAAGCCATAATTGTGAGACTACTTGAAAAATCTTTAGACAAAAAGGTATAGGAAGGCCCAATTAAAATTGCTGTGCCAAATGTCCTTACATTTTTATTAGCACTTAAACCACCATTATACTCTAAATGTATTGCAATTGGAGCTTTCCACATTTTAATTTCTCGAGCAATTTCCAAATAAGCTAGCCCAATTCCTGTGGCGTTTTCACTATCCATTTTGGAGCCATTATAATCCATATCGATAAAGAAAAAAGTGTTGCCCCACTTATCTAATTTAAACATTTCAACTGTTGATGTAAGATACTGACGACCTTCCCCAAAATCATAATGTAATTGAATATTCTGAGCATTACTTCCAAAAATGTTAAAAAATAACAAAATAAAAATAGAATATTTCATAACAAACAATCATTTAAAAACAACAATAAAAAGGGCAATAAAATTCAAATCTTTAAGCAGATTATAGCGTTACCACTCAACTATTTATCTTTTTTTTCCAATATAAATAAAAAAACAATTGGAATTACCAATAGAATTACCATTAGCGTATGTTCAACCAATAATTGAGGTTCTTTAACTAAGGTAATTACAAAACCCCCTACAGCCCCTCCAAAATGAGCTGTATGACCAATATTGTCGTTTTGAGCCTTCATTCCATAAATAGAATACAACAAGTACAAAATCCCAAAAAGGTAGGCTGGAATCGGAATTACAAAAAACAAGCCCAACATCATATCAGGTTGTAATAAAATAGCAGAATATAAGACTCCAGTAACAGCACCTGAAGCACCAACGGCTCTATAACTATAGTCATTCTTGTGAAATGACATAGTTAGTAAACTACCAAAAACTAAACTACCAAAATACACCAAAACAAACGAAAAAGTACCTAAAAAGCCAATCACAACGGGGCCAAAAAAATAAAGCGTTAGCATGTTAAATAGTAAGTGTGGCATATCAACATGGAGAAAACCAGAAGTTAACATTCTAATTTGTTCCCCAGAACGAATACTTCCTACATGAAATTCATATTTTCTGAAGAAATAAAGGTCATTCCAACCTTTGTAACTCAACACAACATTAGCCAAAATAAGGGCTAGCAAAATCATATTCATATCCAACTATTTATAGTTATTGTGTAAAGATAGTAATCTTACATTTTTAAACCCTAGTTGCACTAACATTATATTGTTTGCATATTTGGGTTATATTTGCATAAAAAATCTAGCATGCAATTTCTAGTTTATATACTTGTTTTTCCTATACTTTGGATTATTTCTATCCTTCCTTTTCGCGTTTTTTATTGGTTCTCCGATCTTATTTACATCATTGTTTACCGAATTGTAGGCTACCGCAAAAAAACAGTACGTGCCAATATGGCCTTAGCCCTTCCGCATTTAAATTCACATGAACGACTTGTGGTGGAAAAGAAATTCTACCATCATTTATGCGACATGTTTTTAGAAATGGTAAAAACCTTAACCATTTCACACAAGGAAATGGACAAACGATTTAAAATTACTAATATCGAATTGGTAAAAGAATTTGAAAACAAAGGTAAAAGCGTGGTATTGCTTACCTCGCATTATGGTAGTTGGGAATGGTTAATGACCTTAAACAATCAAACGAAATTTCATGGTGTGGGAGTTTACAAAAAAATTGCTAATAAACACTTTGATCAATTAGTTAGAAACATCCGATCTAGATTTAATGCTGAATTGGTAGAAACTACTCAAACCATTCCATTAATGCGCGATAATGAAAAGTTAGATCAATTATTCATGTATGGTTTGGTTAGCGATCAATCCCCAAAACTCAACAGAGCTTTTCATTGGCATCCATTTATGGGGGTTGAAGTTCCTGTCCATACAGGAGCCGAAATGTTGGCCAAACGATATGATTTGAATGTGCTTTTTGTTGATGTTCAAAAAATTAAAAGAGGCTATTATGAAGCTACATTTGTGGCTATTACCGAAGATCCCAGAAGCATACCCGATTTTGAAATTACAGAACATTTTTTAAAATTAGTCGAAAAACAGATCCTTGATGCTCCAGAATATTATTTGTGGACACATAAAAGATGGAAACACAAACGTTAATCAAAAAAAAAAAAAAAACTCATCACGAACTGTAATGAGTTTTTTTTTATGGAAAATTTGATGTCTACTTTGTAAACCAGTCTTCCACTAATTTATTTTCGAATGAAGTTGCTTGCTGGTGAATGAATTCATTGGTTTCCGCATTATACTGATATTCCTTGGCCCATTCTTTATGATTCTCGGCTAAAGATCGAATAGCATTGCAAACATATTCTATTTCAGCTGAAGTTGTAGTGGGATGAATAGACATTCTAATCCACCCCGGTTTACGGATTAAATCGCCTAAGCTTATTTCGTTAACCAACTTGTGAGACGTTTCTTGATCTACGTGTAGTAAAAAATGCCCGTAAGTTCCAGCGCAACTACAGCCTCCTCTTGTTTGAATTCCGAAACGATCATTGAGCAGTTTTACGCCTAGGTTAAAATGCAAATCGTCTATAAAAAATGAAATTACTCCTAATCTTTCTTGATGTTGTCCAGCTAAGATTTTGATATTTGAAACATTCTGTAGTGAATCAAATACATACTCCACAATTTCGTGTTCGCGTTTCAAAATATTGTCAATTCCCATTTCGTCTTTCAACTGAATAGCCAAAGCGGTTTTAATCACTTGCAAGAAGCCAGGCGTTCCTCCATCTTCTCTATCTTCAATATTATCGATGTATTTGTGCTCCCCCCAAGGATTCGTCCAGGAAACGGTGCCTCCTCCTGGGCAATCCGGCACCATATTGTTGTACAATTTATTATTAAAAACCAATACTCCCGAAGTACCAGGCCCGCCTAAAAATTTATGCGGTGAAAAGAAAATAGCATCCAAATACGTCTCCTCATCCTCGGGATGCATATCAATGGATACGTAAGGTCCTGAACAAGCAAAATCCACAAAGCAAACGCCATTATGTTGATGCATTATTTTGGCCACTTCATGATAAGGCGTGCGAATACCTGTAACATTAGAACAAGAAGTAATGGAAGCAATCTTTAAAGTTCGCCCTTTGTATTTTTCAAGTAAAATTTTTAGATTTTCTAATGAAAAAAGACCTTCTTCGGTGGAAGGAATTACTTCAACATCGGCGATGGTTTCTAACCAAGAGGTTTGATTGGAATGGTGCTCCATATGAGAAATAAAAACTACTGGTTTTTTCTCGATTGGAATGGCAATAAAATCTTTTAAGTTTTCAGGAACTTTAATCCCTAAGATACGTTGAAACTTATTCACAACGCCTGTCATTCCTGTACCGTCTGTTATTAAAACATCATTATGATTGGCATTAACGTGTTGCTTAATGATATTTCTAGCGTGGTGATAGGCTTTGGTCATAGCCGTTCCAGAAACGGTAGTTTCCGTATGCGTATTAGCCACAAAAGGTCCGAAAGCATTCATCAATTTCTCTTCAATGGGGCGATACAATCTTCCGCTTGCGGTCCAATCGGTGTAGATGATTTTTTTTCGTCCAAATGGTGATTCAAATTCTTGATCAATCCCGATGATGTTTTTGCGGAATTGTTGAAAATACTGTTCTAAAGCCGTCTCTTTTGTGCTATTTGTCATTATATCTTTCATTTGATTGCAAATATATTGTATTTGATTGAAAACGTAAGATTGATTTTGGTTTTATTCAATGTAAACACTCTTAAATAATTAAAAAAAAAGTTAAACACGAATTACACAAATTTACACGAAATTTTGTTGCTTTATAAATTACACAAATCCAGAAGTAAATTAAGAAAATTTGCTGTTTTAAAAGACCTAGCAAATTTGTGCAAAGGGTTTTTAATGACGATTGTCTTATGGTTCTCATAAAAAAACCTTTCCAATGTACTGAAAAGGTTTTTTTTTGATTTATGAAGCTAAAAAATGAAACCAAAAAAGCCAGTTGTGACTCTTTTACCCCCGATAGGAGCGGCATCCTTTGTTTTTTATTTTCAAAAAACAAAGATATAGCGGATAGCGGGATTCCTGTTTCCTGATTAGCCTAATGTATTGGTCCTAAAAACTAAACTCTTGTTTTTAGATTCCAGCGACTGCTTTGATTTCTTCAATGATTCGCAACGCTAAATCGTCTGCCAATTGTTGTGTCGCGGCCTCGGTGTAAATACGGATAATCGGTTCTGTATTTGATTTTCTTAGGTGTACCCAATTCTCGGCAAAATCAATTTTCACTCCGTCAATGGTCGTGATGTTTTCTGATTGATACTTATCGGTCATTGCCACCAAAATCGCATCCACATCAATTTGAGGTGTCAATTCGATTTTGTTTTTACTCATATAATATTCAGGATACGAAGCACGCAAGGCAGATACTTTCATTTTTTTATTGGCCAAATGCGTCAAAAACAAAGCCACACCCACCAAGCTATCGCGCCCGTAATGCAATTCAGGATAGATGATTCCACCATTGCCCTCACCACCGATAATAGCGTTATTTTTTTTCATCAACTCCACTACATTCACCTCGCCTACTGCACTCGCTTCGTAGCTGCCCCCGTGCGCAACCGTTACATCGCGCAACGCTCTAGATGAAGACATATTCGAAACCGTATTACCCGGAGTTTTGCTCAAAACATAATCTGCACAAGCTACCAAAGTATACTCTTCGCCAAACATTTCGCCATCCTCAGAAATGAAAGCCAAACGATCAACATCTGGGTCTACGACGATTCCGAAATGCGCTTTTTCTTCGACTACTAAAGCTGAAATATCCGTTAGATGTTCTTTCAGAGGCTCAGGGTTGTGAGGAAAATGGCCATTGGGTTCGCAGTACAATTTTACTACTTCAACCCCCATTTGCTCTAACAATTTTGGGATGATGATTCCGCCAGATGAATTTACTCCATCAACCACCACTTTGAAGTTGGCTGCTTTTACTGCTTCAATATCGACTAATGGCAAATTCAATACTTCATCGATATGAATATCCATATAAGCGTCATTGATGGTAATTTCGCCCAAACTATCCACGTCTGAAAAATCAAAAGCTTCCGCTTCAGCAATGGCTAATATTTTCTCGCCATCGGCACCACTTAAAAACTCACCCTTTTCATTGAGAAGCTTCAAAGCATTCCATTGTTTTGGATTATGAGACGCGGTTAAAATGATTCCACCATCAGCTTTTTCCATTGGAACTGCGACTTCAACAGTAGGAGTTGTCGACAATCCTAAGTCGATTACATCAATACCTAAACCTAATAATGTATTCACCACTAAATTATGAATCATAGGTCCAGAAATACGAGCATCTCTACCAATTACAACGGTGTTTTTTTCTTTATTGCTATGTTTTTTTAACCAAGTTCCGTAGGCCGAAGCAAATTTTACTGCATCTACAGGAGTTAAATTGTCCCCAACTTTTCCTCCAATCGTTCCTCGAATACCTGATATTGATTTGATTAATGTCATTTTATTTCAATTTGGTTATAGCTACAAATATAAAAAAGTTGGATGGGCTAATAGTCTTTCCAACGAAAAGTTTTTAGTTAAGGAAAATGAGGCTTTTATTGTGAGGCTTTCGTATTTAAAAAAAGTTAGCCACGACCCGAGCGATAGCGAATAGGCGAAGCAATTACACCAATTGACACTAATTGTCATCGAAACTAAAATTGAATGTCACGAATTCTAGCAACATAAGTAATACGTGTGTATCGTCCTAAAAAAAGTTTACAGTTTTTAATTAATTCCTAGAATAGGTTTACTTTATTTTTTAATACTAGAATTAGTTTACAATGATAGTGTTTTTTTGATAATAGTTCTTCCATAGTTTTTCTGTTTTTATGTTGTTATAATGAACTTTTTCAGGCGTTAAATAACCTACACTTTGATGTGGCCGTTCCTGATTGTATAATCTTACTACAGTTTCCAATAATTCTTTAGCCTGTTTAATGCTATCAACCGAATAGTCATTTAGATATTCTTCCTTAATAATCCCATTTATTCGCTCTGCAATAGCATTTTCTAATGGATCACCATTTTCGGTCATGCTTATTTGTATGTCATTTCCTTTTAGAAGTTTAATATATAAATCGCTGCAATACTGCACTCCTCTATCTGAATGATGCGTGAGTTGAAAATGGCAATCTGGCCCCTTGTTCAGGCCAGAGATTGCCATTTTCAACGCTTCTATGGTTTCAACAGCTTCCATAGTCTGAGAGACATGATAACCAACAATCTTTCTTGAATAAGCATCGGTTATAAAGCTTATATAGAGGAATCCGTTTTCTGTTTTCCAATATGTTATGTCGCTAACCCATAATTGATTCGGTGAACTTGGAATAAAATTTCGGATCAAATTTGGATATTTTTTGAATCTGTGATAAGAATTTGTTGTTGAAATTTTTCTTTTTTTTCTTCTTACTAACAAAAAATTGGCGCTCAATAAATCAAATAAAGCATCCCTTCCCATTTTTATTTGATGTTCTATAAAAAAGGGCTGAAGTAACTCATAGAGTTTTCGTGTACCGATGTGACGATGGTTTTTTCTAATTTCCAAAACCCGTTGCACAACCAACTCTTCTTCAAAACAAACTAGCTCTTGTTGCCAAAAATGCTGATAATAAGATTGCCTAGTGACACCAAGTAATTGACAAAATTTCCCTAGGCTAACTCCGGAATTTCTGTCTTTCATTTCTTGAATTACTTGGAATCGGACTTTTTTATAATAGAAATTTTAAACTCTTTCTCAGCTATCTCAATCATACGCTTGTACATTTGAAGCTGGAGTTTTAAATCTTCATTCTCTTTTTCAACATCTTTTGAAGTCGATTGTTGTCGTTTTGCCATAAATTGAAATTCTGAAATCGAGGAAGTTTTGGATTCAATATACCCAAATTTACGAAGCCAATATAATATAATACTTGTACTTGATTTTATTCCAAATTGAGATTTTATCTCTTCCTTCGTTTTAGTTCCATTCATGTATTCTTCGCAAACCTTATGCTTGAATTCCTCTGAATAATTTGAATAGCGATTTGTAGTTTTTATTCTTGTACGATTGATCATAAATTTACATTTTTATGTAAACCTATTTCAGGACAAGACAGTGTCATTAAAACACATTTTAATTCGTGATTCATTAGTGAATTCGTGGTGGATATTTTTCCCTGAAGAAATGATTGCTTTTATTGTGAAGCTTTTTAAAGTTTGTATCTTTGAAAATAGTCAAAGCAAAACAATGAACTTTCTCGCGCACATTTTTCTATCGGGTGATGATGAATTACTCAAAATAGGCAATTTTATGGCCGATGGCATTCGTGGAAAACAGTACGAGCACTTCCCTTTGTCCATACAAAAAGGCATTCGTTTGCATCGCTTCATTGATACTTACACCGACGCACATCCTGTTTTTAGAAAAAGTACGCAAAGACTGCACACCCAATACCATCACTATGCTGGAGTCATTGTTGATTTGTTTTACGACCATTTTTTAGCTAAAAATTGGAGTACTTATTCTGATAAAAATCTAGAGGATTTTACCGAAACTTTTTATCAATCGTTAAGGGACAATTACGATATTTTATCCGAAAGAACTAAAGGAATAATGCCTTACTTGATCAAGCACAATTGGTTATTGAGTTATCAAACAGTAGAAGGGATTGGTCGGATTTTGACACAAATGGATAATAGAACCAAAAACGCATCCAAAATGAGGTTTTCCTCGAATGAATTGGTTGAATTTTATCCAGAATTTGAAGAAGAGTTTACTATCTTTTTCCAAGACATACAAGAACAAGTGATAATAAAAATGCAACAACTATGAAAATTTTCCAACTTCTATTTCTTTCTATTTTCTGTAGTTTTTTGAGTGAAAATGTACTGGCGCAAACCGGTCTAATCGCTAACAAAGCTATGGTGGTGTCTGCACGAGAAGAAGCTTCCAAGATAGGCGTCGAAATTATGCAAAAAGGAGGCAATGCTTTTGATGCTATGGTGGCTACCGAATTGGCTTTGGCAGTTGCTTATCCCTATGCGGGAAATTTAGGCGGCGGTGGATTTATGGTGTATCGCAAAGCGAATGGCGAAATTGGTTCTTTGGATTATAGAGAAAAAGCGCCATTGGCAGCTCATAAAACGATGTTTTTGGATAAAGAAGGTAACGTCATCAAAGGAAAAAGTACCGAATCACCTTTAGCCATTGGTGTACCCGGAACAATCGCTGGTGTTTTTGCCGTTCATAAAAAGCTAGGAAGTTTGCCTATGTCGGAAATACTAAAACCTGTAATTGCTTTGGCAGAAAAAGGCGTTATAGTTACGCGCAAGCAAGAACTCCGATTAAACGATTATCGTGAAGAAATTATAAAAGCAAATGGAAAAAACACCTTGTTTGCACAACCTTTTAAAGAAAAAGACACCATAAAATATCCCGCTCTAGCCGCAACACTAAAGCGAATCGCAAAAAATGGTCGCGATGAATTTTACAAAGGACAAACGGCAAAAACGTTAGTGCAGTATTTACAACAAAAAGGAGGCATCATCACGATGAAAGATTTACGTCAATACGAGGCCAAATGGCGTACTCCCCTATCGTTTCAATACAAGGATTTAAAAATCACCTCTATGCCTCCACCAAGTAGCGGTGGTATTTGTTTGGCTGAAATTTTTAAGATGATTGCTCCCTTTGATGTATCTAAAATGGGGCATAATTCAACAGAAGCTATACAAGTAATTGTAGAAGCGGAACGCAGGGCTTATGCCGACAGAAGTCATTATCTTGGCGACCCCGATTTTGTTAAAATTCCAATTAAAGCATTACTAGCTGATGACTATTTACAGCAACGTATGAGTACTTTTAGTTTCGAAAAAGCCACCTTGTCCTCTGAAATTAAAGAAGGAAAAGTGAACTATAACGAAAGTACAGAAACCACTCATTATTCTATAGTAGATGCCGCTGGAAATGCGGTGGCAGCTACTACAACCTTAAATGATGGGTATGGTTCCAAATACTATTGCGATGCTTTAGGTTTTTTTCTCAATAACGAAATGGATGATTTTAGCGCCAAGCCAGGAACACCAAATATGTTTGGTTTAATTGGAAACGAAGCCAACAGTATTGCTCCGGGAAAGCGAATGCTAAGTTCTATGACTCCAACTATCGTTGAAAAAAACGGTCAATTATTTATGGTAGTGGGTTCGCCGGGTGGGTCAACGATTATTACTTCGGTTTTACAAACGATTCTCAATGTTTACGAATACCAAATGAGTATGCAACAGGCTGTAAATGCGCCTCGTTTTCATCATCAGTGGTTACCAGATTTAATTACGTTTGAACCAAAAACATTCGACACTGCAACTTTTGAAAAACTAAAAACTAAAGGCTATATCATCAATGAAAAAACGACTCCTGTTATTGGCAAAGTCGATGCAATTTTGGTTTTACCAAATAAAAAACTAGAAGGAGGAGCTGATTTTAGAGGTGACGATACGGCGGTTGGCTTTTAATTATGGATTTCATTACAGCCTTAGAAAAAGAATTTATAGCGCAGGCCAATACAGCACAAAGTAGGGCTATGCAAGCGTATATGAAAAACAACTTTCCGTTTTTTGGTATTCCAATGCCACAACGAAGAGCAATTTTAAAATCGGTTAGCATAACTTATTCAGTTGAAATAAAAGCAAATGCTCGCACGCTTGCACTTCAGATTTATGAAAAACCACAAAGGGAATTTCATTATTGTGCAATAGAACTTTTAATTCAGAATTGCAGCAAAAAATTACAAAAAGATGACATTCATTGGATAGAACAACTACTACTCACCTACTCTTGGTGGGATACTGTCGATACGATTAGCAAATATTTATTGGGACGCTATTTGGTTCAATTCCCTGAACAAACGAATAAGGTGATTGAGAAATTTTCTAATGCTCCAAATATTTGGTTGAACAGAAGTACACTTTTATTTCAATTAGACTATAAAAAGAATACCAATTTTACTATCTTAGAAGCTGTTTGTGAACACTTTAAAGAAAGTAATGCGTTTTTTATCCAGAAAGCAATCGGTTGGGCATTAAGAGAATACAGTAAAATCAATCCGATAGCCGTTCAAAACTATGTTGTAAGTACCCATTTAAAACCCTTAAGTACAAAAGAAGCCTTACGTATTATTGAAAAACAACAACTATGAATTTCAGCACTATTATTACTAGCGTGGTCAATCGCTTCGAAGCACTAATTGTATGGAGTCAAAGTAAATTTACTAGTAAACAATTCATTTTTTTATCGAGTGTATTGGTAGGAATTTCAGTAGGTTTGGCAGTTATTGTCCTAAAATCGTTTGCGCATTCTGTTTTTACTTTTGCTACCTATGTCAATGATATACTAAAACTCAATTACATCAACAGTATTCTTCCAATCATAGGGATTTTACTTACGGTTTTTGTTGTAGATAAACTATTGGGTGGCTCAATTGAAAAAGGGACGTCTCAAATTTTGTTTGCAGTAGCTAAAAAAGCGGGGATTATTCCTAAAAAACAAATGTATGCTCAAATTGTGACTAGTTCCTTAACCGTTGGTTTGGGGGGGTCGGCTGGTTTGGAAAGTCCCATTGTAATTACCGGAGCAGCTTTTGGTTCCAATTACGCACAAAAATACAATTTAAGTTATAAAGACAGGACTTTGCTTATTGGCTGTGGCGTTGCAGCAGGAATTGCGGCAGCTTTTAATGCTCCTATAGCCGGTGTATTATTTGCGGTAGAAGTTTTGTTGGTTGATGTAAGTATTTCTGCATTTACACCTATTATGATTGCCGCTGCCACAGGTGCAATGGTATCTGTTGTTGCACTGGATGAAAGTATCTTACTGACCTTCAAGCAGCAAGAACATTTTCATCATTTCAATATTATCTACTATGTTTTTTTAGGAATTTTTACAGGATTTATTTCTGTGTATTATTCCAGATATTTTCAAAAAATAGAACGGTATTTTCATGTTTCAAAACTTTCTATTTATAAAAAGGCTTTATTGGGCTCAAGTATTTTGGCTTTGTTGATTTTTGTATTCCCTACACTTTTTGGAGAAGGGTATGAAAGCATTCGTATTTTGTCTCAAAATGACCCTGGACAATTACTTGAAAACACCCTTTTCAAAGGCTTTCGCAATAATAATTGGATGTTACTTTTATTCATTGGTGCCAGTATGATGCTCAAAGTTTTTGCTACAGGATTCACCTTAAGTTGCGGAGGAAATGGAGGTAATTTTGCTCCCTCTCTATTTTTAGGCTCCTATATTGGTTTTTTCTTTTCATCCTTACTCAACCTTATTGGTATTGCCAAATTACCCGTGAGTAATTTCACCATCGTTGGAATGGCAGGTATATTGAGTGGATTATTTCACGCTCCGCTTACAGCCATTTTCTTGATTGCTGAAATTACAGGAGGTTATGGACTGATGATACCGTTGATGATTGTTGCTTCTACTAGTTATGCCATTTCAAAACGCTTTGAAAAACATTCGATGGATGTGAAAAATTTGGCCAAAAAAGGACACGCTTTTACCGGTAATAAAGATGCTAATGTCTTATCAACTTTAGAAACTAGTACTATCATTGACACTAGTTATCTCACAATTTCTCCAAACGAAAACTTAGAACACTTAGTGGATTTAATTTCCCATTCGGATCAAGTTATTTTTCCCGTAGTAAATGAAGAAAAAGAATTATTAGGTGTGGTTCATTTTAATGACATTAGAGAAATCATATTCAATACCTATCGCGTAAAATATACTTTGGTCAAAGAAATTATGGTCGAACCAGCTGCCTTGGTGGCTCCAACAGATCGTATGGAAATCGTAATGAATAAATTTGAACAAACCAAAAAAGCTTTTCTTCCTGTTGTACAATTCGGAAAATATTATGGCTTTATCTCGAAATCAGTGGCTTTAGAAGCTTATCGCACCAAACTTAAAGCTATGACAATTGATTAATGTGTATTTTAAAAGTTTTTTTACTGTAACAAAAGAGGCAAAACGCCTACTAACCCGATTAAAATCAAATAACTAAATTCAAAAATTATGAAAACATTAAAATTGACAACTTTAGCATTGTTTCTTCTAGCAAGTAGTTCCTCGCTAATAGCACAAACTGCAGATGAAATTATTTCAAAATACATCACCACTATTGGTGGAGCAGAAAAACTAAATGCGCTGAAAAGTGTGAAGATGGAAATGGTAGCCAATGCACAAGGAATGGAAATTCCGGTTGAAATTTTCCAAGAAAAAGGAGGAAAAATGGCTGTAAAGCTTAACTTCCAAGGAAAAGAAATAACCCAAATGGCCTCAGATGGTGAAACAATGTGGAGCACCAACTTTATGACTATGAAAGCTGAAAAATTGGATGCAGAGTCTACTGCTAATGCTAAATTGAGTAATGCAGATTTTCCAGATCCATTTTTAGATTATAAATCCAAGGGATATAGTGCAGAATTTATGGGTAAAGAAACAAAAGAAGGTACAGAATGCTTCAAAATAAAATTTACCAAAAAACCAATCATGGTGGATGGTGTAAAATCGGATGATGTTACTTACTATTTTTTCGAAACTGAAAATAATTTACCCATCGCAGCAGAAACTGAAATTAAGCAAGGGCCTTCAAAAGGCCAAAAATCTACTTCAACCATGAGTGATTACCAAGAAGTGGATGGAATTTATTTTCCTTTTTCTATGAATCAAGGTGGCCAAGTGATGAAAGTTAAAAAAATCACTTTAAACCCAACTGTAGACCCAAAAGTTTACGTTTTCCCAGCGCAATAACATTAATATAATCAAACCAAAGTCCTTATTGAAAAATAAGGACTTTTTTTAACACACATTTTTATATGAAAAAAACAATTATAGGGGTTGCTTGTTTAGGGCTACTATCAGCAACTAATATGTTTGCACAAGAAAAAATTGTACTAAAAGGCAAAGAACTTTTTGGTGACATACAAGCCAGGCATATTGGACCTGCTTTAATGAGCGGTAGAATTACCGATCTCGAAGTGCATCCTACTAATAATAAAATCGTCTTTGCAGGAACCGCTGGAGGTGGAGTATGGAAAAGTAATAATGGTGGAGCCTCTTTTAATCCCATTTTTGATGAACATATTCAATCTATTGGCTGTGTAGCAATTGATCCTTCGAAACCAGACCAAAATATTTGGGTAGGTACAGGAGAAACTTGGACTAGAAATAGTGTTTCCATGGGAGATGGCATCTACAAATCGACAGATGGAGGTCAGAACTGGAAAAATATGGGGTTACCTAAATCTGACCGAATTAGTTCTATAATAGTTGATCCTAAAAATAGCGATATTGTTTGGGTTGGTGTTCTTGGAGCGTTGTGGGGTGATAGTGAAGAAAGAGGTATTTATAAAACAACAGATGGAGGAACTACTTGGAATAAAGTCCTTTTTGTAGATAACAAAACAGGCTGTTCTGATTTGATTATTGACCCAAATAATAGCGCCATAATGTATGCTTCTTTCTGGGAATTCAGAAGAACTGGCTGGTCGTTCAGCTCAGGTGGTACCAAATCAGCTTTGTATAAAACAACCGATGGAGGAAAAACTTGGAACAAAATCCACACTGGTTTTCCTGCTGGTCAATTGGGTAGAATAGCCATTGCTGTAGCACCTTCGAACTCAAACATTTTATATTCAGTGCTTGAAACAGAAAAAGCAGAATTGAATGGTTTGTATCGCTCTGATGATGCAGGTGCCAATTGGAAACACCTCAATAGTGATTTTGGTTTAGTGGTAAGACCTTTCTATTTTTCAAGAATTACTGTTGATCCAAAAAACCCTGAAATTGTAGTAAAAGGTGGTTTAAGTGGATCCATTAGTAGAGATGGCGGAAAAACCTTCAAAAACCTAGGAAACATGCATTCTGACATCCATGATATCGTTTTTGATATTAATGATAGCAATAGAATGTATTGTGGAACCGATGGTGGTGTTTATAGAAGTTGGGATGGTGCCAATACTATGGAAATGGTTAGCAACATGCCTGTTTCTCAGTTTTACCACGTAAGTATCGACGACAAAGAGCCATTTAATGTGTATGGAGGATTGCAAGATAATGGTTCTTGGTATGGCCCTTCTAAAAGTCCTGGTGGAATAGAATCTAGAGATTGGACAAGAATTGGTCAAGGGGATGGCTTTAGAGTAATTAAACATCCAACCAAAAATATTATTTATAGCGAAATGCAAGGTGCTGAAAACGTTTGGCGTTATAATACCGATACCCAAGAATTAATTACGATTCAGCCATTGGCGGTAAAAGGAGACCCAAAATTGCGTTTCAACTGGAATGCTCCTATGGAGATCAGTAAAAAACAACCTGATCGTTTCTATATGGGAAGTCAGTTCGTACATAAATCAGAAGATATGGGTCGTACATGGACCAAAATCTCACCAGATTTAACGACGAATGATGCATTAAAATACAACACCGAAAAATCAGGAGGATTGTCTGTGGACAATTCTGGTGCAGAGAAACACTGTACTATTTTTACAATTGCCGAGTCTCCATTAAATGAAAAAGTAATTTGGGCAGGTACTGACGACGGTAATGTACAAGTTACCAAAGATGGTGGTAAGACATGGACTAATGTGGTGGCCAATATTAGCGGTTTACCAAAAAACACTTGGTGTTATCACATTGAAGCGAGTACTTTTGGAGAAGGAACAGCCTATGCTGTTTTTGAAGGTCATGCCAAAAATGACTATACACCTTATGCCTACAAAACGACAGATTTTGGAAAAACATGGAAATCTATCATTACTCCTGATGTTGATGGTTTTGTTCGTAACATTCAAGAAGATTTCACCAATGAAAACTTATTGTTCTTAGGTACCGAAAAAGGTTTATACATTACTATAGATGGTGGCGCGAACTGGTCTCATTTCACTAATAAAATGCCTTCTGTTGCCGTACACTATATGGAATTAAGTACTAAAACCAATTCCTTGGTTATGGCAACCCATGGTCGTGGAATTATTATCTTAGATGATATTTCCCCTTTACGTCAAATCAATCAAGACGTTCTTTCTAAAGATGTTCATTTCTTTGATTTGAAACCAGCTGTTATCGAAGAGCAATCCAGTTTTGGAACTACAGCTACCGAATTGGAATTTGTAGGTAGTAATCCATCATCAAGTGCTCAAATCATCTATTACTTGAAAAAAAGACATACATTAGGTAAAATGGATCTTGAAATACAAGACGAACAAGGCAATAAAATTATATCGTTACCAGCAGGCAAACAAAAAGGGATCAATGTTGTAACTTGGGACTACAATATGAAAAACCCAAAAATTGCTGCTGGAAAAACAGTGTCATTTGCAGGATTCACTTCTCCTCGTGTACAAGAAGGTACTTACAAAGTAGTAATGACTAAAGGAAAAGATACTTATACTCATACCTTTAAAGTATTGAACGATCCAAAAAGTAGTATTTCAGCATCGGATAGAGCCAAACAAAAAGAGACTACACGAGAGTTGTTCAACAAAAATGAAGAACTAGCCTATGCAGTATATGAGATTGACGAAACGGTAAAATTATTAGATCAATTAATTGCAAAAAATAAAGGCTTTGCTAAAAATGGTAATAAAATCAAAACTGATTTTGAGAATGTAAAAGCAAAAATGGTAGTTACTACTGGTGATGGCTACGTAGCTTCGGCAGAACCTCAATTGAGAGAGAAACTTGGAGAATTATACGCGGCTGTTGCTGGAAACTTTACAGCACCGTCTCCATCACAATTAGAAAATAAGGAGGCCATTATGCAACGCTTTGATAGCGAAATGAAAGAATTCAAAACCGTTAAAGCTAAAAATGAAGCTACTTATTTAAAACAAGCAAAAGAACAAAACATACCGTTTGTTTTGAAAACCTATGCTGAGTTTGTATCAGAATAAGCCCATTTAAAAGACAATGAATCAAAAACACTAACTTCGGTTAGTGTTTTTTTTTTATTATCGGATAGTACTAATTTTTTTTATATCCGATATTAATTGTATTTTTGTGGGATTATGTGGGATATAAACTTAGGATATAGGGAAGAATTTCAATCAACTTTTGAACGATTGTACCAAAAAAAACAAGATTTGCAAAACAGCAGACCCTTGCCTACCATCGCTTTGAATAAAATCAAAGAAAGTCTATCAATAGAATGGACCTACAATTCCAATAGTATAGAAGGAAACACCTTAACATTAAGAGAAACCCAAATGGTTTTGCAAGAAGGCATCACTATAAAAGGGATTTCTTTAAGAGAACATTTCGAAGCACACAATCACTACAAAGCCATTGATTACCTTTTTTCGATAATCAATGATGATTATGTCTTACGAAGTATTGATATATTATCATTACACGGTCTTGTTTTACGATCTATAGAAGATGATTTCGCAGGCAGATTACGTAATGGAGGGGTTCGCATTTCTGGGGCTAATTTTGTTCCACCTAATGCAAACAAAGTTTCAGATTTACTGGATGAATTGATTGATTTTATTAACACCAACCCTTTACATCTCAACGATATTGAGTTGGCAACCATCTTTCATCACAAATTAGTTTGGATTCATCCTTTTTTTGATGGCAATGGAAGAACAGTTCGTTTGAGTATGAATTTGTTATTGATGCGATGTGGTTTTCCACCAGCAATTATTCTCAAGAACGATAGAAAAAAATACTATGAAGCTCTCAATCAGGCTAACAATGGCAACTATCAAAAACTTATACTCTTGATGAGTCAAGCATTGGAACGAAGTTTGAATATTTACCTTAATGCTATGCCTGATAGTAACAACGACTTTCAGACAATAGCTACTATTGTTAGTGAACCAAGTAGCCCTTACGGACAAGAATATGTTAGTTTATTAGCTCGAACGGGAAAAATAGACGCCTACAAAGAAGGGCGAAATTGGTATACCACCAAAGAAGCCATCGAAGCCTATATAAGCACCAGAAAAAGAAAGCGCTAACCCAAAAAGTTAGCGTTTTTTATGTATCCCTTTTTTAACACAATCTTCGATAGTGTTCTACTAAAAGAATAAATCAAAATAGTAACTTTGCTTCCGACCTATTCGGAATTTGCAAAATTATGCTAGATACAAATACTACCATTGAAGTTCAAGGAGCTCGTGTTCACAACCTAAAAAACATCGACATTGCTATTCCTAGAGAAAAACTCGTTGTCATAACAGGACTTTCGGGTTCAGGAAAATCATCCTTGGCCTTCGATACTATTTATGCCGAAGGACAACGCCGCTATGTAGAAACATTTTCAGCTTATGCCCGACAATTTTTGGGAGGATTAGAACGTCCTGATGTTGATAAAATCGATGGACTTTCTCCTGTAATTGCTATTGAACAAAAAACCACAAGCAAAAGTCCGCGTTCAACTGTTGGAACTATTACTGAAATATATGATTTCTTGCGTTTGTTATATGCTCGTGCCGCCGATGCTTACAGTTATAACACTGGAGAAAAAATGGTTTCCTACTCTGATGAGCAAATAAAAGAGTTGATTATTAAGGATTTTAATGGAAAAAGAATCAACATTTTAGCTCCAATTATTCGATCCAGAAAAGGGCATTATGCAGAACTTTTTCAACAAATCACCAAACAAGGTTTTCTAAAAGTAAGAGTAAATGGCGAAATAGTAGACATTACATCCGGAATGAAACTTGATCGCTACAAAACACACGATATTGAAATTGTAGTGGATAGAATTGCTGTAGACACTTCTGAGGAAACGCAAAAAAGATTATCCGAAAGTATCAATACCGCAATGCATCATGGCGAAAATGTGTTGATGATTTTGGATCAGGACACGAATGAGGTTCGCTTTTTTAGCCGCAATTTGATGTGTCCAACTACTGGAATATCCTATCAAAATCCTGAGCCTAATTTGTTTTCTTTCAACTCCCCAAAAGGAGCTTGCGAACACTGCAACGGGTTAGGAACCATCAATGAAATTAACACCAAAAAAATCATTCCCAATCCAAAGTTATCCATCAAAGCGGGTGGTTTTGCTCCGCTTGGAGAATACAAGTCGTCTTGGATTTTTAAGCAGCTTGAAACTATTGGAGAAAAATTTAATTTCAAAATCACGGACCCCATCGAAAAAATTCCAGCCGAAGCTATGGAAATGATTTTGAACGGTGGTAAAGAAAAATTTGCTGTTCAATCGAAAGATTTGGGTGTAACGAGAGAATATAAAATTGATTTTGAAGGGATTTCACATTTCATCAAAAACCAACACGACGAAAGTGGTTCTACAACTATTAAGCGTTGGGCTAAAGAATTTATGGATGAAATTCCTTGTCCTGTTTGCGAGGGCTCTCGACTTAAAAAAGAAGCCAATTATTTTAGAGTAAATGAAAAGAATATTTCTGAATTGTGTACTATGGACATTTCAGATTTGACCACTTGGTTTTTGGATCTTGAAAATCATTTGACAGACAAACAAAAACGAATTGCAACAGAAGTCATCAAGGAAATCAAAGACAGATTAGCGTTTTTGATGAATGTTGGTTTAAATTATTTGGCGTTGAGTCGAAGCTCAAAATCACTTTCGGGTGGTGAAGCACAGCGTATTCGTTTGGCTACCCAAATTGGCTCGCAATTGGTTGGTGTACTCTATATTTTAGACGAACCTAGTATTGGTTTACACCAAAGAGATAATGAAAAATTGATTCATTCGCTTGAACAATTGCGTGATATTGGCAATTCGGTTTTGGTCGTTGAGCACGACAAAGATATGATTGAACGTGCCGATTATGTAATTGATATTGGTCCAAAAGCAGGAAAATATGGAGGAGAAATCATCAGTATTGGAACACCACAAGAAACCTTAGCATCCAATACTATAACTGCTCAGTATTTGAATGGAACAATGAAATTTGATATTCCCAAAAAGCGCAGAACTGGCAATGGAAAATTTCTGAAATTAACTGGAGCGACTGGAAACAATCTAAAAAATGTTTCTATAGAAATTCCATTGGGACAAATGATTTGTGTAACAGGTGTTTCGGGGAGTGGAAAATCGACTTTAATCAACGAGACCCTCTACCCTATTCTGAATGCTTATTATTTTAACGGAGTCAAAAAACCACAACCTTATAAAAAGATTGAAGGTTTGGAACATATCGATAAAGTAATTGATATTGACCAAAGTCCAATTGGAAGAACACCTCGTTCCAATCCTGCAACTTATACCGAAGTTTTCACCGAAATTCGCAATTTGTTTACAATGACTTCTGAAAGTATGATTCGGGGATACAAAGCGGGACGTTTTAGTTTTAATGTAAAAGGAGGACGTTGCGAAACCTGCGAAGGCTCTGGTGTTCGAACCATCGAAATGAACTTTTTACCTGATGTGTATGTAGAATGCGAAAGCTGTCAAGGGAAGCGTTTTAATAGAGAAACCCTTGAAATTCGTTACAAGGGCAAGTCGATTTCGGATGTTTTGGATATGACAATTGATGAAGCAGTACCGTTTTTTGAAAACATCCCAAAAATATATAGAAAAGTCAAAACCTTACAAGATGTTGGTTTGGGTTATATCACTTTGGGACAACAAAGCACTACGCTTTCTGGTGGAGAGGCGCAACGTATTAAACTAGCGGGTGAATTGTCTAAAAAAGATACAGGAAATACTTTTTACATTTTAGATGAACCGACTACAGGTTTGCATTTTGAGGATATTCGGGTGTTGATGGATGTGATTAATCGATTGGTGGATAAAGGAAACACCGTTTTGATTATCGAGCACAATATGGACGTCATTAAACTCGCCGATTATATCATTGACATTGGTCCAGAAGGCGGAAAAAGTGGCGGACAGCTTGTAGCCAAAGGAACACCTGAGGAAATTAGTAATGTAAAAAAGAGTTATACAGGTCATTTTTTAAAGAAAGAATTGGTATAATTCCCCTTCTTTGGAGGGGAAATAAAAAAATAGCTAAAATTAAAAATTATGAAATTAGAAGATTTTGATAACGACGAGGACAAAGTGATTCAAGACAAATTGAAACGCAAAACGTGGAATGAAATTCGTACGAATGATAGCTGGGCGATTTTCAAAATTATGTCCGAATTCGTAAATGGATACGAAACGATGAGTCGAATTGGGCCTTGTGTTACAATTTTTGGTTCGGCACGTCTAAAACCTGACACTCCTTACTATTTATTGGCTGAGAAAATTGCTTATAAAATTAGCAAAGCAGGTTACGGCATCATCACGGGTGGCGGGCCTGGAATTATGGAGGCTGGAAATAAGGGCGCTCATTTAGGCGGCGGAACTTCGGTTGGTTTGAATATCGAATTGCCGTTTGAGCAACATTTCAATCCGTATATTGACCACGACAAGAACCTGAATTTTGACTATTTCTTCGTTCGCAAAGTAATGTTTGTAAAATACTCTCAAGGATTTGTAGTTATGCCAGGTGGTTTTGGTACTATGGATGAACTATTTGAAGCTATTACTTTGATTCAGACAAAAAAAATTGGGAAGTTCCCGATTATTTTGGTAGGAACTAGTTTCTGGTCGGGTTTGATTGATTGGATTAAAAGTGTATTGGTGGAAAGAGAACATACCATTAGCGAAGAAGATTTAGACTTATTCAAACTAGTGGATACCGAAGATGAAGTATTGGATGTACTCGATAAATTTTACAAGAAATATGATTTAAGTCCGAATTTTTAATAGAAAAGCTGTCTAAACGACAGTTTTTTTGTGTAAACCTATTTCGATTACTCTTAGAAATCGTATTTTTATAATCCTACAATCACTTTTTAAACGACACGTTTTTTGATGCGCCACTTCACTATTTTATTAACTTTGACACTCCTTTTTTTATCGCTTTCGATAAGAGGACAGCATCATTCAAAGCTTACTGCTGTGGTGAATTGGAATAAAAAAACACTCGATGTATCACAAGAAATTTTATATTTTAATGATAGCAATGACACCATAAAAAGTATTATTTTAAACGATTGGAATCATGCCTATTCAGATATTTCAACTCCTTTAGGCAAACGATTTTCAGATGAATTTTATAGGGGTTTTCATTTGTCAAAAAAAGAAGAGCGAGGAGGTACTTTTAACTTGGTTATAAAAGAAGCCAATCAAGAAGAAATGGCTTGGCATCGGCTGGATAATAAACCTGATCTTATCGAATTGAAGCTAAAAAAACCCTTATATCCTAAGCAAAGTATTGCTTTAGAACTTAACTATATTTCAAAGATTCCGAATGATCGATTTACAGGAATTGGATATTCTGCTCAAAAAATGAATTTGAAAGATTGGTTCCTTTCTCCTGCTAGATACAACAATCATCAATTCATTCAAAACAGCAATGTCAATTTAGAAGATATTGCAAATGCTAGTAGTTCCTATGAACTTACCTTAAAAGTACCTTTACATTACCCGGTGACTTCAGATTTAAAAATAGAGAAGGTAATCACTGAAGGTAACAGTACTACTTACTATTTGAATGATTTCAATAGAATAAGTTTTAGTCTATTCATTGAAGCAAAAAATAGCTTTTCTAATTACAAGAACGATTCACTAGACATTTATACTAATCTTACAGACAAAGGAATAGATCCTATTCAAAAAGCACTTATTATCGACCGAATTGCTCATTTTGCAAAAAACACCATTGGAACTTATGCTTTGGATAAAATTACTGTATCCCAATCAGACTATGAACATAACCCTTTTTATGGTTTGAATCAATTGCCTTCATTTTTGAGTCCTTTTAGTAATGAGTTCATTTTTGAATTGCAATTTTTAAAAACCTTCTTAAACAATTATTTAAAAAATAGTCTAAGGTTAGATCAAAGAAAGGATAATTGGATTTTTGATGGAATACAAGTTTATACTATGATGAATTACATCGATACTTTTCATCCAAAAAGTAAAATGTTAGGCAACATTGGTACTATAAAATTACTTAAAAACTACACCATCGCCAATCTTGATTTTAATGATCAATTTAGCTACTACTATATGCTTATCGCTAGAAAAAATTTGGATCAAGCCTTGAGTGATCCGAAAAATTCATTGATCAAATTCAATGAACAAATTGCAAGTAAATATAGAGCTGGATTGAGTTTTAGATATTTGAATGATTACTTAAAACAAGATGTGGTACCCTCAAGCATAACCACTTTTTTTGAATTATGCAAAACCAAACTCAGCAATGGTGATGATCTAAAAAACATACTTCAATCTAAAAGTTCCAAAAACATAGATTG
Source organism: Flavobacterium sp. RSSA_27 (assembly GCF_051547125.1). NCBI lineage: Bacteria > Pseudomonadati > Bacteroidota > Flavobacteriia > Flavobacteriales > Flavobacteriaceae > Flavobacterium > Flavobacterium sp. RSSA_27. Next base: position 357,873 of record NZ_JBPTTN010000002.1, on the reverse strand, counting down.
GTTTTTTGAAACTATTGTGGGTTCTAGGAAATTGATAGATTACAAATTCAATACGGTAACGAAAACCAAAGACAGTATTCGGTTTTCCATCAAAAGCAAGACAGACGTTTATGTTCCTGTCCCAATTTATGGTACCAAAAAGGGCGAAATTGTTTTTAGTCAATGGCTTGACATCCCTCAAAATACTGACACCCTATACACAATTCCTAGAGCCAATATTGAAAAATTAATTTTAAATTTAAACAATGAAGTACCTGAATTTAATTTGAGAAATAATTGGAAAAAAATAGATGGTTTTTTTCCAAACAATCGCCCAATCAAGTTTGTTTTTTTAAAGGATTTAGAGGATCCTTATTATAATCAAGTACTTTATAGTCCTGTTCTTGGGTTTAATATATATGATGGTTTTTCTCCTGGTATTCGTTTTCACAATAAAACCATTCTTAACAAGCCATTTACTTTCGATTTAAGTCCGATGTACTCCATTAAAGCACAAACATTTTCGGGTTCAGGATTTTTTGTAGTCAATCAAAATAATCGTGATAGTAGGCTATACAATATACGTTACTCACTTGGGGCTTCTTACTTTCATTATGCTCCCGATGCCACGTATCTTCGGCTTAATCCTATGGTTCAAATGCAGATCAGAAGTCAGGATTTAAGAGACAATCGAAAACAACTTGTGGTAATTCGTCATGTTGTGGTTGATCGAGAAAAAAGTACTATAGTTTCGGATAATTCTCAACTCAATTATTCTGTTTTTAATGCAAAATATATCAATTCGAAAACAGAAATCACCAATCATCTAAGCTTTACATCCGATTTACAATTGGCCAAAGAATTTGGAAAAGCATCTGTTGAAGTAGATTATAGAAAATTATTTAGTGGTAATCGCCAACTAAACCTAAGGCTTTTTACTGGTCGATTTTTGTACAATACAGCTACGAGTACTGATTTTTTTAGTTTCGCATTAGACCGTCCTACTGATTATTTATTTGATTATAATTATTACGGTCGTTCTGAGAGTTCTGGATTTTTTAGCCGTCAATTTATTTTAGCCGAAGGTGGGTTTAAATCCAAACTCAATACACCTTATGCTAATCAATGGTTGACTAGTTGCAACGCTAGCTTCAATGTTTGGAATTGGATTGAGCTATATGGTGATGCAGGTTTAGTCAAAAATAGAGGTACACAGGCACAATTTGTTTACGACAGTGGCGTTCGATTAAATTTACTGACGGATTATTTTGAACTTTTTTTCCCGATACATTCCAGCAATGGTTGGGAAATAGGACAAGCCAATTATCATCAAAAAATTCGCTTTGTAATTACATTTGACCCAAGTAAACTAATCAATCTATTTACAAGAAAATGGTTTTAAAACCACTCAAATATCGACACAAAACTAACAATAAATCATTTTTTTAATAAATACATTCGATATATTGCAATAACAAGCCCTATATAAATGCTTTTGATTGAAAATAATTTAATTTTATTTTATGCAACGAATTATGAAAATCGCTTGTTTTTAAGTAAGTTTGCATAAATTTTCTATCCACATCATCATGGTAAAAGAACAACACAACACTACACTAACATTTGAAGATTTCAAAACCGAAGTCCTTAACGATTATAAAATCGCCATTACCAGTCGTGAATGTAGTCTTTTAGGACGCAAAGAAGTACTTACAGGGAAAGCCAAATTTGGCATCTTTGGTGATGGAAAAGAAGTCCCGCAATTGGCCATGGCCAAAGCCTTCCAAAATGGAGATTTTCGCTCTGGATATTACAGAGATCAAACCTTTATGATGGCAATTGGTGAATTAAATCCATTACAATTTTTTGCAGGCCTATACGGTCATACCGATATTACCCATGATCCAATGTCAGGAGGAAGACAAATGGGAGGACATTTTGCTACACATAGTTTGAATGAAGATGGTTCGTGGAAAAACTTAACCGTACAAAAAAATTCAAGCCCAGATATTTCTCCAACAGCTGGACAAATGCCAAGATTATTAGGATTAGCGCAAGCTTCTAAAATTTATAGAAATGTACCAGGCATAAAAAACAGTTCTAATTTCTCTAAAAACGGTAACGAAATCGCTTGGGGAACCATTGGAAATGCAAGTACATCCGAAGGTTTATTTTTTGAAACCATCAATGCCGCTGGAGTTTTACAAGTACCTATGGTCATGAATGTGTGGGATGATGAATACGGTATTTCGGTTCATGCCAAACACCAAACCACCAAAGAAAATATTTCTGAAATATTAAAAGGTTATCAAAGAGATGAACATGGAAACGGTTACGAAATTTTTAGAGTCAAAGGATGGGATTATGCAGAATTGATTACAACATATGAAAAAGCTGCAACCATTGCCCGAGAAGAACATGTACCCGTTTTAATTCATGTACAAGAATTGACACAACCTCAAGGCCACTCTACTTCGGGCTCTCACGAACGCTATAAAAACAGTGAGCGCTTGGCTTGGGAAAAAGAATTTGATTGTTTAAGACAAATGCGTTTGTGGATGATTGCAATCAATATCGCTTCCCCAGAAGAATTGGATACCATTGATGCAGAAGCCAAAAAAGAAGTTTTAGAAGCCAAAAAAGAAGCTTGGAATAACTTCATACAACCCATAATCAATGAACAAAAAGAGCTAATTAGCTTATTGGAACAATTAGCACCTTCAAGCATCAATAAAGATTTCATCTTAAAACATGTTACTGATTTAAAAGCCATTAAAAACCCATTAAAAAAGGAAATTTTAATTGCAGCTAGAAAATCATTGCGATTGCTAATCAATCAAAAAGGACATGCTGAATTAGCACAATGGATAGCAGCTTATATCAATACAACACAACCAAAATTCAGCAGTAATCTTCACTCTGAATCTAAATTCAATATCCAATCGGTACAAAAAGTAGCGCCAACGTATAACGAAAATGCGCCAGCTGATACCGACGGAAGAATGATTTTGCGTGATAACTTCGATGCTCTTTTTCACAAATATCCTGAGGTTTTAATATTTGGAGAAGATGCCGGTGCTATTGGTGACGTGAACCAAGGATTGGAAGGAATGCAAGAAAAATATGGAGAATTACGTGTTGCCGATACAGGTATTCGTGAAGCTACCATACTAGGTCAAGGGATTGGTATGGCATTAAGAGGATTACGTCCTATCGCAGAAATTCAATACTTAGATTACTTACTGTATGCTATTCAAATTATGAGTGATGACTTAGCTACATTGCAATACCGCACCGTTGGGAAACAAAAAGCGCCACTTATTGTGCGAACTCGTGGTCATCGTTTAGAAGGAATTTGGCATTCTGGATCTCCAATGGGAATGATTATCAATGCTGTAAGAGGAATGCATGTTTTGGTTCCAAGAAACATGACACAAGCTGCAGGATTTTACAATGCACTCTTAGAATGTGATGAACCAGCTTTAGTGATTGAATGTCTAAATGGTTACCGTTTGAAAGAAGTAGCCCCAAATAATTATGGTGAATTCAAAACACCAATTGGAGTAGTTGAAACACTGAAAGAAGGAACAGACATCACTTTGGTATCTTACGGTTCAACTTTGCGTTTGGTACAACAAGCCGCTAACGAACTTTTAGAAGTAGGTATCAATTGTGAAGTTATCGATGTGCAATCTTTACTTCCATTTGACTTGAATCATGATATTGTAAAAAGTTTAGCAAAAACCAATCGCCTTTTAATCATCGACGAAGATGTTCCAGGTGGTGCTTCGGCTTATCTTTTACAACAAATAACAGAAATACAAGATGGTTACAAATACTTAGACAGTAAGCCTGAAACACTTACCGCCAAAGCACATCGACCTGCCTATGGAACTGATGGTGATTATTTCTCAAAACCATCTGCAGAGGATATCTTCGAAAAAGTGTACAGTATGATGCACGAAAGTAATCCTATTAAATTTCCTAGTTTATACTAAAAAATAAACACTTATAAAAAAATGCCGTTTCGAAAAGGAACGGCATTATTATTTATAAAATAAACATTTTGTGCTAAACTTTTTATTATTTTTAAAGTTCAATACAAAAGAAATGACCTCACTTGAACAAGTACTTCAAAAAATCGAAGGCATAAAAGTAATTGCCCCCTCAATACCTTACTCTTCCTATGTTGCCTTAGATTTATCCATTTACAATCAAGAATTAATGAACCAAAATCTGTCCACTGCTACTGATTTTGAAAATTATATCGAAAACTATTTAAAGGAAAATCAAGCTATCATCGCTTATGGTGGTTATAATGAAACTAGAAACTTATACAAAAGAAGTCAAGTCTTCAATACTTCAGAGGAAGAAGAACGCAATATACACATTGGCTTAGATTTATGGACAACCGCAAACACTCCTATCCTAGCCGCTTTGGATGGAAAAATTCACAGCTTTCAATTCAATAATCAATTGGGAGATTATGGTCCAACTATTATTCTAGAACATAAAGTTGACAACCATCATTTCTACACTTTATACGGACACTTGTCCCTAGAGAGCATTCAAAAACTATCTAAAGGACAAATTGTAAAAAAAGGAGAACAGATAGCAATATTAGGAAAGTCTAGCGTAAATGGCGATTATGCACCTCATTTGCATTTTCAAATCATAAAAGACATCCAAAACAAAGAAGGAGATTACCCTGGAGTTTGTAGCTTAAGCACACAGGCGTTTTACTTATCCAATTGTCCAGATCCTAATTTATTATTAAAAATCAACACCTAATCATGCATACAAACGAACAACTCATCCATAAATTCTATACTGCATTTCAAAATAACGACCCTCTTACCATGAAACAATGTTATCATCCCGATATTCAATTTCGTGATCCCGCATTTGGACTTTTGAAAGGCGAACAAGCAAATATGATGTGGAAAATGCTTTTAGAGAGAGCCAAGGGAAACATCAAAATAGCGTATACTGATGTCAAAGCAGATGAAATCTATGGTATAGCAAAATGGGTTGCACAATATACCTTCTCTCAAACTAACAGAAAAGTGGTTAATTATATCGCTGCCGAATTCCAATTCAAAGACGGGCTTATTTACAAACATACCGACAATTTCAATGTTTGGAAATGGTCGCAACAAGCCTTGGGATGGAAAGGATTTTTATTAGGATGGACAGGATTTTTTCAGAAAAAAATTCAAGAGAAAGCACTGTATTCATTACAAAAATACAGTGAAAAGTAAACCCATAAAAAAAAGGTCTATTAAGAAAAACTTCTTCATAGACCTTTTTAATTTTATTTAATTCTACAAAAAGATACTCAGTATATAATACGTAATCGCTGCTAGTAAAGCCGAAATTGGAATGGTTAAAACCCAAGCCCACAACAAACTAACTGTTACTCCCCAACGAACTGCAGAAACTCTTTTGGTCAATCCCACACCAATAATAGAACCCGTAATGGTATGTGTGGTACTTACTGGAATTTTAAGATGCTCTGTAAAATATAAAGTCAATGCACCGGCGGTTTCAGCAGCAACTCCTTCGAATGAGGATACTTTAGTGATTTTAGACCCCATTGTTTTCACAATTTTCCAACCACCACTCAAGGTACCTGCAGCGATAGCAGAATAACACGCTAACGGAATCCAAGAAGGCATTGCGCCTTTTATGCCTTTATCATCATTTGGCAAAATTACATTCAACCAATCGGGTAAAGATTCTTGAGCGACACCACTGGTATGAATATACACTGCCACAGCTGCTGCAATAATTCCCATTACTTTTTGAGAATCATTCCCTCCATGTCCTAAACTAAAAGCTGCAGAAGACAACAATTGAAACTTTTTTAGCCATGAATTTGCTTGATGAATATTTAGGCTACTAAAAACCAAACAAAAGGTACTAATTGATAAAATTATAAAAGCAACTAACAACCATTTGATATTATGCGCTTCTAAAGCAACACTCCAAAATTCTGAAGAAGGGAATCTCGGTTTTTCAATATCAGCAAAATACTTCATTTGTTTTTCAACAAACCAAACAGTTACTGCCATTATTGACAAGGTAAAGATTTTTGGATAAATGCTTTTCTTGGAAGAATTTAACAACCAAATGGATATCAAATAGGAAATCAAAGCTCCCAACAAAGGCGCTAAAACGATAAATGCAATAACGATTAAAACCCCTGAAGGTAAGCCTCCATCTTTTCCTTCTTTGAACCAAGTCACCACGCCAAATCCAGCATGAGCTATGGCTGCACCCGCAAATCCTCCAATTAAAGTATGAGAGGAACTCGATGGAATCCCCAACCACCATGTTAGTAAATTCCAACAAATCGCCGCTATAACCCCAGCCAAAATCACTACAAGATTTATATCCATTGTGCTTGCAGTCTTTGCAACTGTGTCAGCTACTCCAAAACCAAATACCCAGTAAGCTAAAAAGTTAAAAAAAGCTGCCCACAATACCGCTTGAAATGGAGAAAGTACCTTTGTAGCGACTACGGTAGCAATTGCATTAGCAGCATCATGAAAACCATTGATGTAATCAAAGATTAAGGCTAAAACAATGATAATTATTAATAAAGTAAATTCCATAATTGTATTTTCTATAAGGAATAAATAAGTTTATGAGTGTTTTACTGTGATGGATTCCAAAACACTAGCTACACTCTTACATTTATCCGTAGCAGTTTCTAATACAGAAAGTACTTCTTTGTATTTAATAATATTTTTTACATCAGTTTCGTTTTCAAAAATTTCAAAAACAGCTTTATTGTAAACGTTATCCGACTTGTTTTCTAATTTATTGATTTTTGCACAAGCCGTAGTAATGGTTTTCATTCGTTCTAAATTTTTCAACTCTTTTACAGCAGTGTCGATGTGTTGACAAGCCTCAAGGTTGATTTCGGTCAATTTACGAATAGATTTTGTGATTTTATCTACTTGATACAAACGCATTCTACTAGCTGCGCCATGCAAATTATCCGCTACGTTATCAATTGAAGTAATTAAAGAGTGGATATCTTCTCTATCAAATGGAGTAATAAAGTTTCTACTTAATTCTAAGTTAGTTTGACGTGTTAAGTCTTCCCCACGTTGTTCTAATTCATCAATTTTTAAAAACAAAACTTCTCTTTCTTTTAGAGGTAAGTTCACCGCTTCGTGTAAGTTAGAAGCCAATTCAATTAAGTTGCTTGATGCCTCTTCAAATAAAGGAAAAAACTTTTTGTCCTTTGGTACTAAAAATTGGAAAACACTATTTAATGTCATTTTATAAGGATTTAGAATTGCAAAATTAGTTCATTATTTTAAGCGAATGTTAATTTAACGTTAACAAATCGTCTTCGACTTGAAAACTATTCAGAAACGAAATTGTTTTTTCAATATCGTAATGCAATATTCTATCTTCGCTTACAAAAGGAACTTCTTCACGGTAAGAAGCTAAAAACATTTCAATGAATTCACTTGACTGCAAAGGCCTTCTAAATTCAATAGCCTGAGAGGCATTCATTAATTCTATTGCCAAAATACGCTCAAGATTATCCATAATTCGCAAGCATTTTGTCGCTCCGTTCGCCCCCATACTCACATGATCTTCTTGTCCATTACTTGACACAATACTATCTATACTTGATGGAGTAGCCAATTGTTTGTTCTGGCTGGCAATACTAGCTGCAGTATACTGTGGAATCATAAAACCAGAATTCAACCCAGGATTGTCAACCAAAAAGGCTGGAAGATTGCGTAAGCCCGAAATCAACTGATAAGTTCTTCTTTCTGAAATACTTCCCAATTCAGCCAAAGCAATCGCCATAAAATCTAAAGCCAATGCTAATGGTTGTCCATGGAAATTTCCACCAGAAATGATCTGATCACTCTCGATAAAAATATTGGGATTATCAGTAACCGAATTGATTTCGGTTTTAAATACTTTTTTCACATACTCCATAGCGTCTTTTGAAGCGCCGTGCACTTGTGGAATACAGCGGAACGAATAAGGATCTTGCACATGCGTTTTTGTATGAGCAATAATTTGGCTTCCTTCTAAAAAATCTTGCATCCTTTGTGCGGTCACAATCTGACCTTTATGAGGACGAATAAAATGAATCAATTCATTAAAAGGTTCTATGCGTCCGTCAAAAGCTTCTAATGAAATCGCACTGATTAAATCGGCAAAATAGGAGAATTTATAAGCCTTAATTAAAATATGAGCACCATAAGCCGCCATAAATTGTGTACCGTTCAACAACGCCAAACCTTCTTTGGATTGTAAAACGATAGGCTCCCATTTAAAAGCAGCTAAGACCTCACTGGAGTGGACTTTTTTTCCGTCAAAATACACCTCTCCCTCTCCAAGTAACGGCAAAGACAAATGCGCTAAAGGAGCTAGATCTCCGGAAGCACCTAATGATCCCAAGGTATATACTACAGGGTAAATTCCGTTGTTATAAAAGTCAACCAAACGCTCTACGGTTTGCAATTGCACTCCTGAATGGCCATAACTCAAGGATTGAATTTTAAGCAACAGCATCAATTGAACGATTGCTGTAGGCACTTCGTCACCTGAACCACAAGCGTGCGATTTGACTAAATTCTCTTGAAGTTTAGATAAATTTTCATTGGAAATTTTGACATTGCACAAAGACCCAAAGCCCGTGTTAATCCCATAAATTGGAGCGGTATGTGTGGCCATTTTTTTATCCAAGAAATCCCTACATTTCTGAATGTTAACTTTGGCCTCTTCAGACAAAGCAATGGTTTTTTGAAAAGTTATAATCTCTTGAAGTACTTCAAAAGTAAGGAGTTCGGTAGAAATATAATGCGTATTATCCATTTTAAGAATCGTTTAAGCACCAAAATTGAATAAATTCACATTAAAAAGCAACTGAAAATAGAAATAATTAAAAAGACTAAAAGCATTTAACAGTTTTTAAAATTTCAAATTCAAATTCTTATCCAATCCCTTTCCATAGATGTCAATTGTTCCCAAAAACTTCAAAAAAAAGCCAACATCTTGTTTTACTTCCTATCTACTTGTCGGCTATTTTTCTTTTTTAACACCAAACATAACTAACTACCCTATAGAAATACTATGCTAAAAAAAACAAAAATCATATTTATTACCCACTAAAAATAAAAAAAGCGTGATTTTAAGATAATTAATGAAGTGTTTTTAAAAAATTCGTAAAAAGACTCCAGCATTCTCCATCTTTACAAAAAAAATGTACTTTTGAAAAATCAAAATGGAAAAAAATAACAGCACATACTCACCACAACTAACAACGCCAACCGGGGTTGCTTTTGCTGTTACCACTACTTCAACTACCACTACTACCCTTTAGGGGTATACTTTAGTACATATCATCCGATTTTTATCCCATCTATTGTATAGAAAATAGCGTTATGGGAGACAGCAAACTTTAGCATTCAATTAAACAAAAATATACCATGAGAGTATTAAAATTTGGCGGGACTTCAGTAGCCAATGCCGATAATATCAAATTAGTTTTAGCCATCATTTCGCAAAAAGCCGAAAAAGAACCTTTAGTAGTCGTCGTATCAGCTTTAAGCAAAGTAACCGATTTACTACAACTAGCCGCTTCAAAAGCGGCACAAAACGACGAAAGCTTTAGAGACATTGTTTTAGAAATAGAAAAAAAACACCTAGATACCTTAAAACAATTAATTCCTGTTAGCGAACAAAGTGCTTTATTAAGTCACGTCAAACGCATCATCAATCGCTTAGAAACCTTGTTGGATGGTTGTTTTTTGTTGGGTGAATTATCTCCTAGAACTTCGGACACCATATTGAGTTTTGGAGAAGTATTATCTTCATTTATCATAGCCGAGGCTTTGAAACAAAACCTAAAAAGCACCAATTATAAAGACAGTCGCGAACTCATTAAAACCAATGCTAGTTTTGGAAAAGCAAGTGTGAATTTTGAAGTAAGCAATCGTCTCATCCAAAATTACTTTGCAACAAATGATTCTAAAGTAGTGCTCCTTCCCGGATTTATTGCAGCTACTGAGGATGGCATCACTACTACTCTAGGACGTGGCGGCTCGGATTATTCGGCTGCAATTCTTGCAAGCGCATTAGCAGTTGATGAACTAGAAATTTGGACAGATGTAAACGGTATGTATACTGCAAATCCAAAACTCGTAAAACAAGCACAACCCATTGCCTCTATCTCATATCAAGAAGCTATGGAGTTGTCTCATTTTGGAGCTAAAGTTTTATATCCACCTACTATTCAGCCAGTATTACAGCAAAATATTCCTATATGGATCAAAAACACTTTTGAACCCCAAGCTGAAGGAACTTTAATTTCCAATTCGGTTACTACCAATGGATCTCCTGTAAAAGGTATCAGTCACATCGACAACATCACCTTGGTTACGCTTGAAGGCTCTGGAATGATTGGTGTAGCGGGTTCTTCCAAACGTCTTTTTGAAGTACTTTCGAATGAAAACATCAATGTTATCTTTATCACACAGGCTTCATCGGAGCATTCCATCTGTATTGGTATTCAAAATTCCGATGCAGAAATTGCCGAAACCGCCATCAACAAAGCCTTCGAAATAGAAATTGCTCAAAACAAAGTTGACCCTTGCATCGTTGAAAAAAACCTATGCATTATTGCTTTGGTTGGTGAAAACATGAAAAATCACCAAGGACTAAGCGGACGCATGTTTAGTACACTAGGAAAAAACAATGTCAATATTCGCGCCATCGCACAAGGCGCTTCTGAGAGAAACATTTCGGTAGTCATCAACGAAAGAGATGTCAAGAAAGCATTAAATACGTTGCACGAAAACTTCTTTGAAGAAAACACCAAACAACTCAACTTGTTCGTTATGGGTGTAGGGAACGTTGGAGGAAAATTTATGGAGCAAATGCACCAACAAAAGAAATTTTTAAAAGAAAATCTAAAAATCAATTTACGTGTCATTGCTGTTTCCAATTCTAGAAAAATGCATTTTGATGAAGAAGGCATGTCGCTCAAAGAGTGGTCGTCGCTTTTAGCAAATGGCGAACCTGCAAATGCCGAGACTTTTATTGCTAAAGTAAAAGAACTCAATTTGCGCAACAGTATATTTGTTGATAGCACAGCCAATGAAAATGTCTCTAAGCTGTATGAACAATTTTTGAGACAAAACGTAGCGGTAGTGACTTGCAACAAAATTGCTTGTTCATCGGCCTATGCCAAGTATCAAAACCTTAAAAATTTATCACGAAAATACAATGCTCCTTTCTTATTTGAAACCAATGTAGGTGCTGGATTACCAATTATTGACACAGTCAAAAACTTAGTTGCATCAGGCGACAAAGTGCACAAAATTCAAGCGGTTTTATCCGGAAGTTTGAATTTCATTTTTAATAATTTCGGTCCAAATTATTCTTTTCATGATGTAGTAAAAGAAGCAGGCGTTCAAGGATTCACAGAGCCCGATCCAAAAATCGATTTGAGCGGAGTTGATGTAGCGAGAAAAATTTTAATTCTTATACGAGAAAGCGGGTATCAAATGGAAATTGAAGACATTGAAAACGTTTCATTCTTACCAGAGGAATGCATGAAGACTACCAATAATGATGATTTTTTCAAATCACTTCTTACAAATGCCACCCATTTTGAGCAATTGTTAAAAGAAGCAAACGAAAAAGAATCCCGTCTCAAATTTGTTGCCCAATTCGAAAACGGCAAAGCCCATGTCGGATTGCAATGCATCGCCAAAGACCATCCTTTTTATAACTTAGAAGGAAAAGACAATATCGTGTTATTCTACACCGATCGCTATGTAGACCAACCTTTATTGATTAAAGGCGCTGGCGCAGGTGCCGCTGTTACTGCTTCAGGGATTTTTGCCGATGTCATTCGAATTGGAAATGTGTAAAAAGAGTTACTGAGACACTAAAGTTCCTTAGCCTCTAAGACAATTCAAACTTAGAACAATAAAAACTTAGCTTCTCAGAAACTAAGAAACTAAAAAAAATGAAAGAAATAAAACTATTTTGTCCAGCTACTATCGCTAATCTTTCTTGTGGATTTGATGTATTGGGCATGTGTTTGGCCACTGCAGGCGACGAAATGATTGTGCGGACTTCTTCCAAAAAAGGGGTTCGCATCACCAAAATCGTAGGTGCTGATTTGCCTTTAGAAACCGAGAAAAATGTAGCAGGAGTTGCTGCTTTGGCATTACTAGAAGCTTTTGAAACAGAAATGGGTTTTGAAATCGAAATCTATAAAAACATTAAAGCTGGAAGTGGCATTGGAAGCAGCGCTGCAAGTTCAGCCGGAGCCGTTTTTGGAATTAATGAATTGCTTGGCCGACCATTTTCGCGCAAAGAATTGGTGCAATTTGCCATGCAAGGCGAAAAATTAGCCAGTGGCAATGCCCATGCTGATAATGTAGCGCCTTGCCTTTTGGGTGGTTTCACTTTAGTGAGAAGTTCCAACCCTTTAGACATTATCAAAATCGACAGTCCGACAGAATTATACGCTACGGTAGTTCATCCACAAATTGAACTCAAAACATCGGATGCGCGTTCGGTGTTGAAGCAGACTGTTTCCCTTAAGAGTGCCATTACGCAATGGGGGAATGTGGGAGGTTTGGTCGCTGGCTTGTACACCCAAGATTATGATCTTATTGGGCGGTCCTTACATGACGAAATCATAGAACCCGTTCGCAGTATGCTGATTCCTGGTTTTGATGCCATCAAACAAACCGCTTACGAAAACGGCGCACTGGGCTCTGGAATTTCAGGTTCTGGTCCTTCAATTTTTGCCTTGAGCGAAGGAGAAAAAACAGCCAAAAAAATAGCCGATGCCATGAGCAAAGTGTATGAAGAAATGCATTTGCCCTACGAAATCCACGTGTCGAAAATTAATCCAGATGGAGTTAGTATAATAGCCCTCTAATTATAGAATATAGAATATAGAGTTTGAACTAAGGTCTAAGGACCAATCACTAATCACTAATCACTAATCACTAATCACTAATCACTAATCACTAATTACTGTCAGCTCGAGCGCAGTCGAGAGCGACTAATCACTAAAAATGAAATACTACAGTTTAAACCATAATGCACCCAACGTTTCTTTTGAGGAAGCGGTGGTACAAGGATTGGCCTCTGACAAAGGCTTATATTTTCCCGAAACAATTAGCCCGTTGGCGGCTGACTTTTTTGAAAACATCGAAAAGCTATCCCACGAGGAAATCGCTTTTCAAGCCATTCAGCAATTTGTGGGCGACGAAATTCCAGCCGACAAGCTACGCCAAATCATAGCCGAAACGCTTTGCTTTGATTTCCCCGTAGTCGAAGTAGAAAATGGGATTTATTCTTTAGAATTATTTCACGGCCCAACGATGGCGTTCAAAGATGTTGGAGCGCGTTTTATGTCGCGTTGCATCGCTTATTTCAACCGAAACGACCCTTCAAAAAAGAACACAGTATTGGTAGCCACTTCTGGTGATACAGGAGGCGCCGTAGCGAGTGGTTTTTTGGGCGTGACTGGCGTAGAAGTCGTAATTTTATATCCATCAGGAAAAGTGAGTGACATCCAAGAACGTCAATTGACGACTTTGGGACAGAACATCAAAGCACTCGAAGTTGACGGTGTTTTTGACGATTGTCAGGATATGGTTAAAAAAGCATTCTTGGATCCCGATTTGGCCGATGTGCATTTAACTTCTGCGAATTCCATCAATATTGCGCGTTGGTTACCCCAAATGTTCTACTTTTTCTTTGCTTACAAAGCCTTGAAACAACAGCAAAAACCCTTGATCTTCTCCTGTCCGAGCGGAAATTTCGGGAACATTTGCGCAGGCATCATTGCGAAGAAATTAGGGGTACCTATCGAACATTTTGTAGCTGCTACCAATGCCAACGATACCGTACCGCGTTTCCTAGAAAATGGCGTTTACGACCCAAAACCTTCCATCGCCACGATTTCGAATGCTATGGATGTGGGTAATCCTAGTAATTTTGTGCGCATACAAGAACTATATCAAAATGATTTGAAACAATTCGAAAAAGATTTTTCGTCCTATACCTTTAGCGATGCTGCTACACTTGAGGCTATGAAAACCATTCAACAACAAAAAGGCTACATCGCAGAACCACACGGAGCAGTAGGCTATTTAGGATTGAAAAAAGAACTGCAAAACCATCCCGAAGCCTTGGGGATTTTCCTTGAAACGGCTCACCCTATCAAGTTTTCAGACATCGTCGAACCCGCATTGGGAGTGACTTTACCCATTCCTTCTCAAATAAAAAGCGTCTTGAATAAAGAAAAAAGAAGCACCAAAATCAAAATATACGAGGAACTGAAAGCATTTTTACAAAATCAATAATTCCTCCTCACCTATCCCTAAGCGACTTCAACATTGGAGTCGCTTTTTTTTCCAACCCATATAGGAGACGTTAACCACTTAAGAAAAACAAGTAGTGGTGGAAAGTTCAAGTTGGGCGAACAATAATGTACTATTCAAATTAGACGTTAACAAATTATAAAAATGCATAACTTTATTCAAAAAAAGCCATGAGACACTATAACCTAATTAAAAAATACGATAAAGCCAAAAGGCATTATGATGCGGGAAACTACAGCAGAGCCAAATCACTTTTTGAAAGTATTGTTTTTGAAATTTCCAGTTCGGATACCGAATCTATGGCAGATTTAAATTTATGCAATTCCGCGGAAGAATATCTTTTTGAAATTGAAGAAAAAGCATTCAATGAAGAAAAGTCTCCCAAAAACAGAACCTTATTCTTCATTTTTAGCCTACTGATCCTTGCTATCGTTTTATATTTTATACTGAATTGATGAGATCCTTACCATTTTATTTCCAAAAATAAATCCTCAAAGGGATTCGTATCATTCAAATTTTAGTATCACAATTAGTAGTGCGTGTCTACAAGCTTAACCGCAAAGAGCGCAAAGGGTTACGCAAAGGGCGCAAAGTTTTGCTACTTTTCAATCTGTGAAAATCTGTGTAATCTGTGTCTACAAGCTTAACCGCAAAGCGCGCAAAGGGTTACGCAAAGGGCGCAAAGTTTTGCTACTTTACAATCTGTGAAAATCTGTGTAATCTGTGTCTACAAGCTTAACCGCAAAGCGGGCAAAGGGTTACGCAAAGGGCGCAAAGTTTTGCTACTTTTCAATCTGTGTCAATTTGTGCAATCTGTGTCTACAAGCTTAACCGCAAAGAACGCAAAGGGTTACGCAAAGGGCGCAAAGTTTTGCTACTTTTCAATCTGTGTAATCTGTGTCATTTTTCCACTTTCTTAAAATTCGTGGCGAAAAAAAATTGGTGTGTTTGCCGAGCTCTTTTTATACCAGAAACTACAGAATCCAACGATAAATCCTTATTTTTGGTGGATTTACAAACCTTTTTCCCGCTACTAAACCATGAAATTAGACTTTTATCAAATTGATGCTTTTACCGATACCTTATTTGGAGGAAATCCAGCTGTAGTTGTTCCTTTACAAGAGTGGTTGCCAGATGCCCTTTTATTGAAAATCACCCAAGAAAATGCCGTAGCAGAAACCGCTTTTTTTGTGGATAAAGGCGAAAAAATACACCTGCGTTGGTTTACTCCAGAAATTGAAATGGATTTGTGCGGTCATGCCACGTTGGCTACCGTTCATGCTTTAAAAACCATTTTGAACGATACCAGAACCACTTTTGTCTTCGAAACACTCAGTGGTGAGCTTACGGTTAAAGTAAAAGACGACTACTATTTTTTGGATTTTCCATCTAGAATGCCGCACCCCTGCCCGCTTCCTGACCACTTAAAAGCAGCCTTTAGTGTGGCTCCTAAAGAAGTCTTGAAAGCTAGAGACTATGTTTTGGTTTATGATGACGAAGAAACGGTAAGCAACATTCAAATAGATCGCAACCATTTTGACCAATTCAGTATGGCAACTGGGGGTGTAATTGTAACGGCTGCAGGAAAAAATAGCGATTTTGTCTCGCGCTTTTTCACACCCCAAGCTTCACTACTCGAAGATCCTGTAACGGGTTCAGCACATTGCTCTTTGATTCCGCTTTGGGCTGAACGATTGGGAAAAAATAAACTCTATGCGTTGCAAGTTTCAGAACGACTTGGAAAACTTAACTGTGAATTGCGTGACGACCGTGTTATCATTAGCGGCCAAGCCAAAACCTATGCCGTTGGATCTTTTTGGACAACATAAGAAATTCTAAAAAGCAAAAAACAAAAAACAAAAAACAAAAAGCAAAAAACAAAAAGCAAAAAACAAAAAGCAAAAAACAAAAAGCAAAAAACAAAAAGCAAATGACAAACCATAAACCACGAACAATAACCAATTAAACGATTAAACGATTAACCAATTAACCAATTAACCGATTAACCGATTAACCGATTAACCAATTAACCGATTAAACAACAAACCCATTATGACATTCAAAAAAATACTCCTAACCACTGTATTCACTATTTTACTAATTTACTTGGTATCCTTAGTGGTTTTACTGCTATCGAGTGGCGGTCCTACAAATCATTGGGAAGCATTTAATCCTTTGTACCAACACGAAACTTGGTTGTTTGTCTTTGGTTATTCGTTAGGCTATTGGGGTTATGCTTTGATGGCGGTTTTGTGGTTGCTACTGTTTAGTGTCGTGTACCAGTTTGTAAATAAAACCTTTTTTAACAACCACTAAACAAAAACAACTTCATAAAAAAGACACAACCACGCGCTAGCATTACATTGCAAGTGAATAAGTTGCATTGGGAGCAGCCCGCCTAAGGACCGCAAGTACGTCCCCTCCCGTGATACGTTCTATCTTTGTAGCCTCGTTCAAAAAAACGAGGCCACAAAGGATGCCACTACTCCCGGGGCTAGCCAGAACGAATAAGGTTTCGAACAACTTCAAATAAACAAAACTCTCTATTATACTTTGTGCGAAACGGAATTATACAATATAATTAGAAGCTCACTATATATTTTATTTCATAGTAGTTTCTAGCTAATTTACTATTCGTTTAACTCAAATTATTTCGTATTTTTGAGGTATGGGTAATAAAATTCAATTAGAGCAAGATTTCATAATTGACAAATTAACAGATTCAATTTTGAATACAATCTCTGGAGACAGTTTTCAAACTGAAGTTAGCAGATTGACCACAACTGATTTAAAAAATATAACCAAAAAAAATGGATGGAATTTTGATTGGAAATTAGAATTCAAAGATTTAAAAAAAGAAGTTTACAAACTAACTATTGTAAATAACGCATCAATTTTACAAGGTCTTCTAAGTATAACTATTGAAGAAGACCATATTTATATGAATTTACTTGAAAGTTCTCCTTTTAATATTGGTAAAGATAAACTGTACGAGGGTGTTGCAGGAAATCTAGTAGCTTATGCTTGTAAAGTTTCTTTCCAAAAAGGTTTTGATGGTTTTGTAGCATTTACCGCTAAAACAAACTTAATTAAGCATTACGAAGAAAATTTAGGTGCTTACCATTTTAAAAATCAAAGAATGATTATTGAAACCGAAGCAGCAAAAAAGTTAGTAAAAAAATATTTTAAATCGTAAAAATATGAACATCATAAAGGAACCCAAAGGTGTAGATTTTATCATTCAAAGTCCTCCTTTAACTGACCAAGAGAGAAAAGAAATTAGTGACTTTATTGCTAGTAGAAAAGCTAAAAAAGTAGTTACTAAAAAAATTGGAAAAGAAAAAACTACAGTTAAAAAATAGATACTGAGAACATCCGTTTTGACTATTTTCAAGGTATACTTGACAAAAAAAACATAAAACAAACAACGCTTCTCTGGGAAGGGAGAAGCGTTTTGTTTTTATTAATTATAACCTATTCTATTCTGGATAATGCATAGCAAAATAATTTTTCATCGCTTTTTCCATAATGATTGTATCCAATTCGAGTAACTTCTTTTTAATGTCCCAACCTTCAATCAAAACTTCATCGTTAGCATCAATTACTTCTCCCTCCAATTTTCTCAAAAGAATATCACTCAATAAAATCGAGTCACAGGAGTAATAATTTGGATAATAGGTTTCTATGAAAGACCAGTAGTATTGAAAATGACTTGTCATAAATGATTTAACTATTTAAAAATTAAGAAATAATAGAAATAAATTCACCAACAATCCTCATGTTTTTTCCATTTTCCTCATTTATTTTAATGTCTTTATAAGTGGAGTCAAAAGAATTTGGCTTCAAAATAATTGATTCATGAAACCAATTATCTTCATTCACAATCTTTTCACTTGCATAAGTTTTTATTGTAAAAGCTGAATTGAAATCATTGTCATAGACATCGTAATTCTCAACTAAAACAATTTTCCCATTTCTACTGCCACCAGTATAAGGTTTAAACAAACAAATAGAGCCATTAGGAATTACCCTATTCATTGATTCTCCAATAATTTTACATGCGAAATAATCATTATTCTTGTTTAAGCTTTCAGGCCCCTCAATTAAAGTAAATTCTTTAGCTTCTTGCATTTCACTAAAAGTTCCAGCAGCAGCATAAAAATTATAAAGTGGAATAGGATTTTTTAATATTGGCTCAATATCTTGAGAAATTTCTAATTTATTTATATCAATCTTGTTCTTAATAATGTTTTGTTGAGAAACTTTATTTTTAGATATTCTGTTTTCTTCTAAATAATTATACATAAAACTAGAAACAGGGCTTTTTAAATTGAAACCAATTTTTACAACTGAAATCTGTTTTCCATTATCATTACTCATAGTTGTTTGCTCAATCTTATTTAAATTAGGCTCTATTTCACCCATATAATAAAAGTCCATACCTTCATCATTGTTTTTTTTGATAAATAATGGAAGACGAATTGGACCTTTTTTACCTAAAATTGATTGAACATCATTACTACTAATAGTGCGATTAGATTTTGACATCCAATTAAATTCCTTATTATTTATAAATTCATCCTCATATTTTGTTGATTCAGAAATATGTTCTTCTTTATGATAGTTTACAAATATTGGACAATTTGAATTGTCTGGACTTACTAAATAACCACCAACATTTTGAGCAACAGGGTTTTCCGAAACATTCAATATTCTAAAAACATCTTTTCTAGAATACTTTCTGTATAAAATAAATCCATTTTGCCATTGGTCTCGTTCAAATAATTTATTGAACTCATAAATAGAATAATTTATTGAATCAACAAGATATCTCTTAAATGTATCATTATGCAAAAAAACAACAAAGTCGTCTGAAAATAAAAAGCTTTGATTTTCAATTTTTATAATATCCAAATCATAAATCTTCTTTGCGGAAATCAACTTTCCATCTTTTTTTTCTCTTATAAATTCAAAATTTAAGTTTGAAACACAAGAGTTTATTGTGTCATCGGAAATCAAGTATTGATATTTTTCATAAACAAAATCCTTTAATCCGCTAACAGACAGCACTTTGTTTTCAATTAATAATTTAATTATCAAAGATTCTTCTAACCTCTTAGAATTATTTATTTCTTTACTGAAAAGTTCTAAAACTTTAATCTGTTTATCGGATAATGTTACATTTTCATCCTTCACTACTCTAACAATGAAATTATAATAAGAATTGGAATAATCCACATATAAATATGGATCTCTTGATCCATGCTCTATAAAATCCATCATCATTGGTGTCCTACCAAGCTTGAACTTCAATAAATTATAATCTTTTCTCAAATCAGCCAACAATTGCATGTTTGCTGAATCTATAGATTGAAAAATTTTCTCTTTAGTAATTTCATCAAAGTTGATAGTTGATGCACCTGGAATCATTCTACTTCCTTCAGTAATTAATTTTCGTAAGGAATCTTTATTATAAGAAGTATCTCCATATAAAGCAATTGGAATTAAATAATTGTTACTATAATTCCCAATAAAATCAATAACAGTTACATAGCTTTTCCCTTCAACTTTCCTTAAACCACGACCTAATTGCTGTATAAAAATAATTGCTGATTCAGTTGGTCGAAGCATAATAATCTGATTTATTTTTGGGATATCGATACCTTCGTTGAAAATATCTACCGTAAAAATGTAATCAAGTTTTTCATGTAAATTATTTGACTCTAATTTTTCAATTGAATTTGCCCTCAATTCATCTGAACTATCTCCAGTTAAAGCAACTGTTTTAAAACCTTTTTCATTAAATAACTTAGAAAGTTCAATTGCCTCATTTTTCCTTGAGCAAAAAATCAGACCTCTGGTTATACCATTATCACTTCCATAGAAACTTGCTTTTTCAATTATTTGACTTACTCTTTCACTAGAAATTAATAAGTTAAAATCTGTCTTGTCATCAATTTCAGTATTTTCAACACATAAATCTGTTACACCATAATAATGAAATGTACTAAGCATTTCTTCTTCCATTGCCCTATTCAACCTAATTTCATAAGCGATATTGTGGTCAAATAATTTAAAAATATCATTCCCATCGGTTCTCTCCGGAGTAGCAGTCATTCCTAGAAGAAACTTTGGTTTAAAATAATTTATCAATCTTAAATACGATTCGGCACCAGAACGATGAGTTTCATCTATTATTATGTAATCAAAATGTTCTTTAGAAAAGTTTTCTAGATTTGTGCTTTTAGAAATTGTTTGTACTGTTGAAAATATGAAGTCACAATCTAACTCCCTCTTATCACCTGAATACAACCCCATAGATTTACCCTTTCCAAAAACTTTCTTAAATGTTCTTAGTGCATCTTTTGCTATAGTTAATCTATGAACTACAAATAACAATTTTCTAGGATTAAAATAATGAGCATCAAATGCTGATAGATAAGTTTTTCCAGTTCCAGTTGCAGAGATAATTAAAGCTTTGTTCATTTTATCTTCTCTTAACTGTTTTAAATTCTCTAATGCTTCTTTTTGCATTGAATTTGGAACTATAACAGTTTGTGATTCAGTTATATTCTCAAAAGATTTCTTTTTATTAAGTATGAATTGATTTTGATAAATTTCATCATAATTAGATATAAAATCAGGTGTTACTTTTGTTGCTTTCTCAAAATCTTTATTAAATTCATTAATTACTTTATCTACAATTCCACTTTCGTCTAAAGCCGAAATTTTTACATTCCATTCTTTATTTGTTGCAAGAGCCTGAGCAGTTAAATTACTACTACCTACAATTATATTATAATGTTCTTTGCTTTTAAATATATATCCCTTTACATGAGCATTTCCTGTAACAGCAATTCTTAAATCAATATTTTTAAACTGTAATAATCTACGTAATGCTTCAGGCTGAGTAAAGTTCAAATATTGGGATACTAAAATTCTGCCATGAATCTGACGATTTTCTAATTCTTTTAATTTGTTGATAATCGTTGCAACTCCACTTGTAGTAACAAATGCAACAGAAATATAAAATTGAATACAAGTATCGAGTTCGTGAAGTATTGTTGAAAGTACTTTCTTTGGAGGATTTTTTTGATTGACTAGTAGCTCAGGTTGATATGCTACATCAGATAAAATATTTTTATCAATATAACCTGTTTGCAAACTGGCATTGAATATTTCTATTTTTCTATCCATTATTCATTAATTTATTTACTATAGGTATATCTGCTTCTGCCCAATCTAATTTATTTAAATCTGTCTTTTTTAACCATTTAAAATCAACATGTTCAGTTAGTACTAATTCACTTGTGCTAACATTACATATAAAACTATGCATTTCAATAATAAAATCTGGATATTCATGCTTTACTGTCAAAAACTCATCTTTGACATCAATATCCATATTCAACTCTTCAAAAATTTCTCTTTTAATACAATCTACTCTAGTTTCACCTTTTTCTAGTTTACCACCAGGAAATTCATATTTCATTGAAATATAATCATATTTGTTAACTCCCCTTTGAACACAAAGAATTTTATCATCATGTATAATAACTGCCGCAACTACCTCAACGAATTTCATAAAATATTCATGTTAAAATTTAAAAAAACTATCAAAAAATTGAAACAAAAAAATAGTTTTAAAAGATAATAGCTTTTTTTATCAAAACTACAAAAATTTAAGTATTGTAATGATCAATTACTGCTTATTGAAAAAAACATTTTTTATTTTTTTAAAATAAGAATTTTTATACTTTTCTACTCCACCCCCAAACCCACCACTTGCTACTTTGTTTTAAAAAAGCTACTTTTATGCTAAAATCGCTCTTTTGAAACCTATAATCCAAAAAAGTATTTCGGTGGTACGCAAAATAGTCTTGGGGACTGTCCTCATGCTATTGGTTTTGGGTATAGCGCTGCATTTGCCTTTTGTACAAGGTTTCGCCAAAGACCAAGCGATCGATTACCTCCACCAAAAAATCAAAACCAAAGTACACATCGACTCGCTTTCGTTTGGGCTTTTTCAACCCCTACAACTGCACGGCTTGTATTTATCCGACCAAAAAAAAGACACTTTACTAGCAGGACAACACCTTGTAGTCGATTTTAGCCTAATCGATTTGATGGGCAACCAACTAACGTTAAACAGCATTACACTAGAGGGCATCACTGCCAAAATAGACCGTAACCGTCAAGGCACATTCAATTTTGATTACATCACCCAAGCGTTTGCTTCTCCAGAAAAACCAGAAGAAGAACCTTCAAAACCTATGGCTATGGTGCTGCGTAAAATCAATCTGAAGCAAATTCGTTTCGTTTACAATGATGCCAAAGAGCCCCTCAAGGCCACACTTCAACTCAAACATTTCGACACCGAATTCAAATCTTTTGATATAGCACAACAAGAAATCGACTTACCTAAAATCAAAGTCACTGGACTCACCGCAGCCGTAACCCAAGCCCTAAAAGCAACGCCTAAAACGGCAGTGGCCAACAAAATAGTTAGCGCCCCAACGCCTGATTGGAAAATCAAATTGGGTGAAATGGATTTTCGCAAAGTACAAGTCGATTACTTAGAATCGGTTCAAAAAACCAAAGCCCACGTTTCCTTCAAACGCTGGTACACCAAAATAGATTTGATTGATTTGGCCAATGAACTCGTGGTCATCAACACTCTGAATTTTGAAAACCTAAGAGGTGCCGTAGCTTTGGGTAGAGTGAATAAAATTGCAGCTCCCAAAGTCACCAACCCCGCCGAAAAACCCAACCAATGGGAAGTGAAAATCAATCAAACCGATGTTGCTCAACTGTTTTTTCAGTTTGACAACAACAACTTCAACCGTTTGTCAAAAGGATTGGATTACAACCATATCCAACTCCAAAAAGCCCATCTCAAAGCGACTAATTTTCATTACAAACCCGAATCGATTGCGGTCAACGTAGCCTCTTTTGCCGGAAAAGAACAAAGTGGTTTGGTCATAGATTCCCTGTCCACTGACTTTTTCTTTGGTCACAAAAACAGCTATTTGAAAAAGTTGTACCTCAAAACACCTCAAACCCTTTTGCGCAATCAAGTACTTTTGGGGTATCCATCCATTGCGACTCTGAGTAACAATCCGGGGGAACTATCCATAAAAGCGAATTTAAAAAAGAGTCAGTTGGGTTTCAAAGAAGTGCTTTTGTTGGCGCCGCAATTGGCCAATACTCCTCCATTTGCGAGTAATCCTAAAGGAATTTTACTCATTAACAGTACCGTTTCAGGCAAACTCAATCGCATCGAAATTCCCAACCTTGAAGTGAGCGGCATTGGCAAAACTAAATTACAAGCTAGCGGTTCAATCATAGGCTTACCCAATGTAGACCAAGCCCGATTTGACATCGCCATTCAAAATTTTGAGTCCACTGCCAAAGACTTACAACAATTCGCACCCAAAGGAAGTTGGCCTTCCAACCTTAGCTTACCCAATCAATTGAGCGGAAAAGGAAGTTTCAAAGGAACGATGCATTCCTTTTTTACCGATGTGGTGCTCAATAGTAGTTTTGGCAAAGCCAAAGTAAAAGCCACCTTTGACCAACGCCAAAAAAACAAAGAACGCTATGACGCCCAAGCCGAGTTGACGAATTTTGATATCGGTCGTTTGATTCAGAATAAAGATTTAGGAAAAATGAGTAGCCGCATCCGCGTAAAAGGAACAGGATTGGACCCCAAAACAGCTACCATTGTAAGTACAGGAACGGTTTCTAAAGTGGTGTACCACAACTATGCGTATCAAAATTTGAGTTGGAATGGCGCAATGAAACAAGGACTTTTTGAAGCCACGATGGATGCGAACGACCCCAATTTGACCTTTAATCTAACTGGAACTGGAGGTATGAACGGTAAATCGCCAAAAGGAAATGCAAAACTCCATTTAGACATAGCCGATTTAGAAAAACTAAACCTTCACGCGGGCCCTTTAAAACTGAAAGGCGAAGTGGATGCCAATATGCTTTCTGCCGATTTGGACAGACTTAACGGAACGATAGTCGCACACCAACTCGTAATCACCAATGAAAAAGGTGCGTTCCCAGTAGATTCTATTCAATTTAAAGCGGTTTCGAATAAAGAAAAAACCGAATTACTATTGAATTCTAGCCTTATGGATGCGACTTTGGAAGGACAATTCAACATTAGTCAATTGGCAACGGCTTTACAAAATTCGATAGCGCATTATTACAATACGACACCAAAAGCCAAAAGAAAAACAACGGCTCCACAACACTTCAGCTTTACGCTCCATACCAAAGAAAGTCCGTTGTTTGCACAGTTAGTACCCGATGTAAAGGAATTGGTTCCTCTTCAGTTTTCGGGTAGCTACAATTCGGTAAACGACTCGATTGCAGTCACAGGAAAGATACCAAAATTAGTCTACGGTAACCAAACCCTAACCGCTGCTAATTTGAATATTGCTACTAATGACAATGCGCTAAACTATAGCATTACCATTGACGACATACAAAATCCACAAATGCAATTGCCTTTTACTTTACTGTCTGGAAAAGTAGCCAACAATCAAATCGATTATGCCTTGCAACTTAAAGACAACAAAGACAAAGAGCGTTATTTTCTTGCAGGCAATGTAACAACCAGTCAAGGCAACACTTTATTGCATTTGGATAAAAATGCCTTGCTGAATTACGAAAATTGGCAACTACCAGAAAACAATCAAATCGTTTCGACACCCAAAGGATTGATCCTTTCGGATTTCAAATTAGAACACGAAGGGAGCAGTATCAGTGCGCAATCGCAAACGCCAATCGCCAATGCCCCCATAGCTTTGGCCTTTGAAAATTTCGACATCCAAACGCTAAGCAGTATGGTCGAAAAAGACGACTGGCAACTTAGCGGAAAAATCAACGGAACGGCTGTGGTCAAAAACATAGCAACACAACCGCTTTTCACCTCGGACATAAAAATCGACGCCTTTACTTTCAAAAAAGAAGCCGTAGGCGATTTTGTGATTCAAATTAAAAACGAAAAACAAAACCAATACGATACGCACGTAGCGCTTACCGGACAAGAAAATGATGTTCAATTAAACGGGAAATACAATAGCCAAAGCGATACTTTCGATATGAAATTGGCCATAGCAAAACTCAATATGCAAAGCATTCAAGGCTTTTCTTTGGGACAATTGATTAAAAGTAGTGGTTACTTATCTGGTAACTTCGACATCAAAGGAACAACTGCTGAACCAAATTTAAATGGACTCTTGCAATTTAACAATGTAGGCTTCAATGTAAAACAACTCAACGCTACTTTTAATTCCATAAATGATGCCATCACTTTTGAAGACCAAAAAATCATCTTTAAAAAGTTTACGATAAAAGATGAAAAGAATAATGACTTAACTATTGATGGTCTAATTAACACCGCTTCTTTGGACAATCTCGCTTTTGATTTAACCATTGATGCCGAAAATTTCAAAGCCATTAACTCTAAAGCCAAAGACAACGAATTGTTCTATGGCGAATTATTCCTAGACAACCACATCACTATTGCTGGAACGAGTAAAAATCCAATAATCAAGGGCGCAATTAAAGTAAATAAAGATACTCGCTTTACTATTGTTGTACCTCAATCCGACCCCTCAATAGCCGATAGAGAAGGCATTGTTGAGTTTATCGACCAAGACCATCCTGTTTTGGTGACCACTTTAAATGGAGATAAAAAAGCCAGTCAAAGCGACATTATGGGTATCAATGCATCAGTGGATATTACGGTAGACAAAGACGCTGAATTGACGATGATTATTGATAAAACCACAGGCGATTTTGTAAAAGTAAAGGGCACAGCGCACTTAAACGGTGGCATTGACGTCTCGGGAAAAACAAATTTGACCGGAAAATATGAGCTAGAAGAAGGCGTATATGAAATGACGTTCAGTTCCATCAAAAGAAAATTCGACATCAAAAAAGGAAGTTATATCATTTGGAAAGGCGAACCTATGGAAGCCGACATCAATATTACCGCGGTGTACAAAGTGACCACGGCGCCTATCGACTTGGTGTTAAACCAAATTGGTAGTGTTTCAGAGGCAGAAAAAAACACCTACAAGGAGAAAATTCCGTTTGAAACCGAGCTGAAAATGACAGGCGAAATTATGAAGCCGGAAATTGCATTTGATATCGTACTACCAGAGAACAATTCGGTTTCCTCAAAGGTGATGAGTACCACCAAAGCCAAACTCGACCAATTGCGTCAAGACCCGAACGAAATGAACAAACAGGTTTTTGCTTTATTGGTTTTGGGTAACTTTATGGGTGACAATCCATTGTCGAGCGAATCGGGATTCTCTGCCGAATCGATGGCGAGAGGAAGTGCAAGTAAAATTTTATCGAACCAATTGAACAATCTAGCCGGTGATTTAATTAAAGGCATCGATTTGAATTTTGATTTGCAATCTACCGAGGATTATTCTTCGGGTAAAAAAGAAGAAGCAACTGACTTGAACGTTGAAGTTTCCAAAAAACTATTCAATGATAGGGTAAAAGTGACGGTGGGCAGTAGTTTTGAATTGGAAGGCAGCCAACAAGCCAATGAAAAAGCTACCAACATTGCAGGCGATGTGTCTATCGATTACCAAATCACAAAAGACGGTCGCTATAAAGTGAGAGGCTATCGCATCAACAAATACCAAGTAGCGCTTCAAGGAGAAGTGGTCGAAACAGGCGTTTCTTTCATCATTACGATGGATTACAATAAATTTAAAGAATTGTTTCAGAGAAGTAAATAAACATTAGTTGAAATTGAAGAGTACTTAATAAATTAAACCATAGATAATAAGAGATCAAGCTTAAGTAAAAAAATCAATAGTAAATGGTAATTATTATTTTCAACATTGTCTGTAAAATTTTTCTCTGGTGATTTACTAAACAATAGTCTCGCAAAGACGCAAAGACGCAGTTTACACAAAGTTTTTTTGCGACTTTGCGACTTTGCGAGAAATCAATAAAATGATAGGAATAGTAAAACGTCTTTTTTTTCTTTTAAAACAAAAAAATCTATGCCTTTAGCCTAGACTCAGGCATCGAAGTGTGGTTAAAATTAATGGTAACCGTTAAGTAGATGAGTAATCAAAACCAAAGTACAGTGAAAATGTATCACAAAATAGTAGTCATTTTGCTTGTCGCCATCGGGCTTCAAAGCTGTTCTTCTACTAAAAATCTAGCAGAGGGCGAATTGCTGTATACGGGTGCCAAAGTAACGGTTGAAGGGCCAAGCAGCTCAAAAGAAAAAAAAGCTTTGGCTACAGAATTGAGTGCTTTAGTACGTCCTATTCCCAATCAATCTTTCTTAGGTATTTATCCCAAACTATCTCTTTACAATCTGGCAGGAACACCCAAAACCGAAAAAGGATGGCGGAATTGGTTGCGAACCAAAGTCGGAGAACCACCCGTTTTGAATACCAAACTAGATTCCGAATACAATCGGTTAGTGCTCCAAAACTATTTGGAAAACAAAGGTTTTTTCAATGCCAAAACCAAAGCGGACACAATAATAAAAGGCAAAACGATTCAGGCGATATACACCGTAACACCTTCCAAACAGTACCGTATCAAAAAAGTAGTTTTCCCGAAAGATTCTTCGGACTTGTCCAAAGCTATTAGCAGTACCGAAAGAAGAAGTTTGCTCAAAATTGGCAATACTTACAGCCTAGAAACCATAAAAGAAGAGCGCATCCGCATTGACGAACGCTTGAAAGAACAAGGCTTTTACTACTTTAGCCCCGACTATTTGAAAATTCAAGTGGACTCAACCGTAGCCCAACAAGAAGTCGATTTGATTGTAAAAGTAAAAGAGGAAACACCTGCTCGTGCCCGATTCATTTACAAAATCAATCAAATTGTAATTTATCCCAATTACACCTTGGGAGCCGATACCATCAGTGCCTCTAAAAAAGCGGTAACCCAATACAATGATTTTACAATCATAGACCGAGATTCCTTGTTCAAACCCAAAATTTTTGATCGTGCCTTGTACTTCAAAAAAGGAGACGTATACAACCGTACCAATCACAATTTATCCTTAAATCGTTTGATCAATTTGGGTACATTTAAATTGGTAAAAAATGAATTCCACCCTTCATCAATCGAAGGAAATTTTTTAGACGCCTTTTATTATTTATCCCCTTTAGAAAAAAAATCATTGCGTTTTGAAGTTTTGGCCAAAACCAATTCGGCCAATTATAATGGTACCGAATTGAATGCCAATTGGAGCCATCGCAATACGTTTAGAGGCGCCGAGTTGCTTTCGATTGCAGTTTTCGGAGGGTATGAAGTGCAAATCTCTGGACAAAACAATGGTTATAACGTTTACCGCATAGGAACCGAAGCCAATTTGATTTGGCCGCGAATGATTTCGCCCATCCGTTTCAAAATGAGCAATCGCTTTACTCCAAAAACTAAGGCAACTTTGGGTTATGAATTTCAAGACCGTCAGCAATTGTATACCTTGCAAACCTTTAAAGCCCTTTTTGGTTATAACTGGAAAGAAAACGCAAGAAGAGAACATAGCCTCAACCTAGGTGAAGTTGTTTTTGCCCGACCACAAAACGTAACCCAATTGTACCTTGATCAAATAACTATAAACCCTTCACTAGGCAAAGTGATTGAGCGTCAACTTATTTTTGGTCCCACCTACTCGTACACTTACTCCAACACCGAACAAAAAAGAAAGAAACACACCATATATTACAAAGGAGCGGTAGACTTATCCGCTGCGGTTACGGGCCTGATAACAGGGGCCAACATCGAAAAAAAAGATACGCTAAAAATCTTTGGAGTACCCTTCAGCCAATATGTGAAATTCGAAAATGAATTTCGCCATTTTGTGAAATTAGGAAAAGAAACGCAATTGGCGAGTCGAATTATTGTAGGAGCCGCTTTGCCTTTTGGGAATTCTAAAGAAATGCCTTTTATCAAACAGTTTTTTATTGGCGGAACCAACAGTATTCGTGCCTTTAGAGCGCGTTCTATTGGGCCTGGAAGTTTCTTAGATCCAGCTTTGAACACTAATGGCTTTTTGGCGGATCAATCAGGAGACATCAAAATCGAACTCAACACGGAATATCGAACTACCTTGTTTAGTTTTGTGAAAGGAGCCGCTTTTATTGATGCGGGAAATATTTGGTTACTCAATGAAAATAAAGACAAACCAGGAGCCCAATTTTCGAAAAACTTTATGAAAGAAATGGCGGTCGGCGCTGGACTTGGATTGCGTTTTGACTTTAATTTTTTGATACTTCGAACGGATTTTGCTTTCCCCCTTCGCAAACCTTACCTGCCTGAAGGCAATCGCTGGGTCATGGACCAAATCAATTTGGGAAGTGGCGCATGGAGAAAAGAAAACTTGATTTTTAATTTGGCGATTGGGTATCCGTTTTAGTATTTCTTAAACATATAAGACATATAAGGTCATATAAGTTGTGGTGTGTTGTTGTTAAGTAAAATAGAAGAACAAATAAGTTATTGGTGAATAAATCTGTTGAGAAAATTTAACCGCAAAGTTCGCAAAGCGTTACCCAAGGGTCGCAAAGTTTTCCAACTTTTAATCTGTGAAAATCTGTGTAATCTGTGTCTACAAGCTTAACCGCAAAGCACGCAAAGGATTACGCAAAGGGCGCATAGAATAAACAATTAAACAATTATCCACATATATTTAAACATATGGGTCATATAAGGTCTTTTAATTTGTAATGTGTTATAGCTTAGTAAAATAGAAGTACAAATAAGCATTCTTAAAATATTCGTGGTAAAAACTTAACCGCAAGGAACGCAAAGGGATACGCAATGAACACAAAGTTTTTTTTATCTTTCAATCTGTGTAAATCTGTGTAATCTGTGTCTACAAGCTTAACCGCAAGGAACGCAAAGGGATACGCAAGGAACACAAAGTTTTTTTTTCCTTTCAATCTGTGAAAATCTGTGTAATCTGTGTCTACAAGCTTAACCGCAAGGAACGCAAAGTACACTAATAATCTTTGTGTTGCTTAGTAACTTCTTCGTGTTTCTTTGTGAAAAAAAAAATTTTACCGCAAGGAACGCAAAGGGATACGCAAATGGCGCAAAGAATAAACAATTAAACAGTTAACCAATTAAACACTTATCCGATTAAACACTTAAACAATCAACAAAAAAAACGCGACCCCTAAGAATCGCGCTTTGTAGTTTTAAAACAAAAAATGGCTAGTTCACCAAGAACAAAGCATTGCTAAAGAGTACATTTCCGTTTTCCCAGAAGGCTCTAAACAATGGATTATCTACCATATAAATTACTTTTCCAGAACCTTTATAGTCTATAGCAAAATTTACCGTTTCGGGTAATTCTTTACCAATTTGGTGGCCTACAAAACCATAGCTTTTGTAACCTTTAGGAACATACGCAATATTGGAAGCGTTTTTCAATAAAGCATAATGACGGCTATCGGTTTTTAAACTGAAATATTTTTTACCTAAACCAAAGGCCATAGGATGAGTAACATCCAAAACATTTTCGATAATTGCGCCAGGAATAGCATCCGACATCGCACGTCGCTCTTCGTTGGCCGAATCTAAGAAACGTTTTTTCAACTCTTTTTCTTTGGCTGTTTTTTCTGCTTTTTGCTTGTCATCATCCGTCGCGTGCGCATTCAATGCGAAACCCTCTTTTCCATCAAAAAGATCCAAAGCTCCGTTCATCGCAATGATTTTTCCACCGCTACTCACCCATTCGTTGATGCGTTTTTGTTCGCTATCAGAGAAATCATAATTGCCATCTGCCAAAATCAAGGTGTTGAATTCGTGCAATTTTACTCTTCGGAAACGATCCACATCAACTATGCTTACAGGATATCCAACGGTTTCCTCTAAATAATACCAAACCGACCCAAAATCAGTTGAATTGACTCCTCTACCTGACAAAAACAAGATTTTCGGAGCCGTCAACAACGGGAAATTTTCCCCTCCTAAATCTCTGGCATTTTTCGAATATCCAGAAGATAGTACAGAGAAATCTGATTTCTTTTTCACGATTTCACCCACTACTTTTTCAAAATCAACCACTTTTGGATTATCGCTTTTGCTCACGATTAAACCACCAGGTTCTACAGTTGTGCTTCCAAAAACAGCTTGTTTCATTGCTGAACGTACTTTGATGCCTTTTTGGTGCAATAATGCTACCACTTGAGCCGAAGTACGATTGTTCCAAGGAATATGAAACGCATACACTGAACTCGGAATAGACGAAGAAGCTACTTCAATGGATGGTTTTGTTTTGATATTGATAGCATTTTTCAAAGCATAGCCTTCTACGCCATACGCTAATGGTAACGCCCAAGCCGTAATGTCATAGGACAAACTATCATTCAATTTATGATTAGGTTCAAACAAAATTTGAGCAAAAACGGCTTTTTGTTGGTCCACTTTTACAATCATATCATTCGGTTCAATGGAAAAGCTGTTCTCTTTTTTCGTTTGATAATTAAAACCACTTGCTGATTGTTTGGCATCGGCATACGAAAATTCGATTTTGTTTTTTTGCAGCAAATCGGCCAATTGCTCTAGTTTAGGATTGCTTTTCATCACATAGGTAGCATACTTCCCTTTCATGGTTTTTCTAGAAGTATTCATAAACCCTCTAAACCCTTTCAACAAAGGCTCCACTTGAGAAGCTGCCGATTCAACGATTGTCAAAACCGTTGTTGCATGATGCGTTAAACGATCTTTGATGGTCAAAACTTCTCCGTTTTCTAGCGTTACTGCTCTACCCCCACCTATACCACCTTGCTCAACTGTCATACCTACAGCTCCATGATAAGTAGGATACGTATCACCATAACTAGGGTAAAACAAATCAAAGCGCTCGCTAGTGTTGTACAACCAGTTTTGAGCATCGAATTTAGCCGATATGTTTTTTCCTAACAGCGCGTGAAAATCCCTTTGATAGGGTTCAATAAACTCATGCAACGGCTCGGCTGATGGTGGGAAAAAGTAAGGCGAATTATAACCTTGTTCGTGCACATCAGTATGCACTTGAGGCATCCATTGGTTGTACAAAGCAATACGTTGCTGGCTTTCTTTCTGGGTTTGCCAAGCCCAATCTCTATTCAAATCAAAAATATAGTGATTGTAACGACCGCCTGGCCATTCTTCCATATGCTCTCTATCGGTAAGTCCCGGATGTGTGTTTTTCCCAGCGATTTCATGCAACCAATTTCCGTATCTTGAATACCCATCAGGATTCACACAAGGGTCAAGAATAACCACGGTATTTTTCAACCATTCTTTGGTCGTTTTATTTTCTGGATTGGTCAATTCGTAAGCAACAGTCAAAGCACTTTCCGTTCCCGCCCATTCGTTTCCGTGAACGTTGAAACTCAACCAAACAATTAGTTTATCGTCTACCGTTTTGGATTGATTGGGTGCCATTCCAATGGCTGCTAAATTGTTCAAACGAATTTGCTCCAGATTGGCTAAATTCTCAGGAGTAGAAATATAATACACCTTCAAGTTGCGGTGCTCTGCCGTTTGTCCGTATTGATACGATTTTATAAATGGCGTTTGTGTTACCAAATGTTCAAAATAATCTTCAACTTGATGGTAAAAAGTAATGTGTTTGCCATAATCAGGAATGAACTGAGAAGGGCTTTTAACTTGGGCCGAAACCCAAGCAGTGGTGACTAAAAATAAAGATAGAATTAGTTGCTTCATACTGTTTTTGGTTTATTAGAATTCAAAAATAGGGAAAGCCAAGGGAATGACCTAAATAAATTACAAACTTACCCAGTCCTAAACTTGGTAGCTTTTTTATAGTAAAAACTCTCAAAAAAAAAACTGAGCTATAAACATTTAAATCCTTTCAATTACGAATATGCGCGAGGATTTTATTTTCACACCACAAATAAAAAAAGTAAATTTGAGTGAAACTCTTGAAAAACAATTACTTAAAAAACTTTCAAAATCAGACCTCCATGAGCAAAGAAGAAAAACCAAAGAAAAAAAAGCTCCTTTTTGAAAAATTAAATCCAAAAGAACGAATCGAAAGAGCCAAGCAATTTTCGGCTCAATTTAAAGTACCCGAAGAAGCTCCTTTTCAATTATCGGATTATAAAACCGATATGGAAGTTACAATTAGCAACAAAAAATTGGCTAAAATTTTGGCTTTAGGTGTCGACGCTTTGGCCGATATGCAAGAAATTCTATATGCTCAGGACAAATGGTCGTTGTTACTCATTTTTCAAGCGATGGATGCTGCTGGAAAAGATGGCGCCATCAAGCATGTACTTTCGGGTGTCAATCCACAAGGGTGTCAAGTCTCTTCTTTCAAAGCACCGAGTTCCGAAGAATTGGACCATGATTTTCTTTGGCGTTGCCAAAAACATTTACCCGAACGCGGTCGTATTGGGATATTTAATCGTTCCTATTATGAAGAAGTATTAGTCGTTCGGGTGCACGAACAAATTCTGAAAGCCCAAAAGCTTCCGCAAGAATTGGTTACAGAATCGATTTGGGAGGAACGATTTGAAGACATTCGCAATTTTGAAAAATACCTGAATCGCAATGGAACAATGGTGATTAAATTTTTCTTGAATGTATCCAAAGATGAACAAAAAAAACGTTTCATAGAGCGTATCGACGACCAAGATAAGAATTGGAAATTCAGCACTTCTGATGTCAAAGAAAGAGCCTTTTGGAACGAATACATGTTTGCTTACCAAGATTTGATTCAACAAACAACTACCCCACACTCCCCTTGGTATGTGGTGCCAGCAGATAATAAATCGTATGCACGTATTGTCATTGCTTCGGCCATTATCAATGCATTGGACGAAATGGGATTAGACTACCCAAAAGTAAGTCAAGAAAAAACTGCCGAATTACAAGAAATCAAAAAAGCATTGCTTGATGAAAACTAAAATCTCCTACTTTTTTTGATACTATCAATTAAAAAGCAGGAGATTACCTATGACTTTACTCTAATTTTCTGTTTCTATCCAGGTTAGAAATAATTTATATCCAATTGTTAAGACTACAGCTCCCAAAAACAAGCCCAAAAATCCGCTATATATAAATCCTCCAATAGATCCAACGAAAACAACGGGCATGGGTACGGGTGCATTTTTACCTAACAAAATAGGTTTCAATATATTATCAGAAATCATGATGATAACAAACCAAATCGATAGCAAAATTGCAGTGGTGGTATCGGAAACCGAAAACATATATATAGCGATTGGAATAACTATAGGCCCTACACCAATTTGTACAATTGCTAATATCAAACAAGCAACTGACCATAAACCTGCAAAAGGAACCCCAGCTATAAAAAAACCAAGTCCTGCCATAACGGCTTGTATTATGGCAACACCTAAGAACCCTTTTACTACATTTTGTATGGTTTGTACCGTAAGATTTGCAAAATGTGCTCCATGCGCTCCGGCCAATTTTTG
The DNA here is from genome assembly GCF_051547125.1 of Flavobacterium sp. RSSA_27. Classification (NCBI taxonomy): domain Bacteria; kingdom Pseudomonadati; phylum Bacteroidota; class Flavobacteriia; order Flavobacteriales; family Flavobacteriaceae; genus Flavobacterium; species Flavobacterium sp. RSSA_27. The sequence continues at coordinate 323,027 of NZ_JBPTTN010000002.1, read as the reverse complement.
AGAAATTTTCTTGAAAACAATTTTCAAATCTTCTGAATACGCCAAAATAAATCCTGCAATAATAATAGAGAGATTAAATTGCAAAATTCCTTTTCCAACACCGGCTAATGCAGCTACTAACCAAGACCCAACGGCAGTAACTTGATCCGAATATTGTAAAACAGTTTCTTGAAGATTTTCCGAAGCATGTTGCCAAATATCTATAACAGGTTTAGCAAAAGAAGGCCAATTGGCAGTAGTTTCACCGGGAGGTGGAATTAAGGGCTTCCCTTCTTGATAGGTTTGTGTCAAAAAAGAAACGCCTTCATATAAAGATTCCGTCACCAAAGTACTTGGAATAATTATTAAACTCAAAAGCACAAGGGTCAATAAAAAAACAGGAAGTTTTTTCTTGCCTTTCATTAGTTTTACAAACGATTTGTATACCGGATACATCGCAATAGCAATCACAATGGCCCAAATTAAAATTAATATAAAGGGTTGCAAAATAGCAAAACACCATAACAAAATAATAGCTAACGCACCTAATCGGATGATGATATCGGTGATTTTTTCGAATTGATTTTCTTTAGTATCTAAATGTTGCTTTTCCATAAGTTTTTGATTTATAAAAGTAAATATATCAATTAAAAACATTTTTTACTTCCATTTAGTAGTAAAAATATACATATGACACGCTTTACCATTCAATAAAACAGAAAACTTGGAGCAGACTCACAAATAACCGAGGCAATAATTCTTCAGAATATTAAAAATTAATTATTTTGTCTATCATTTAAAAAGAATTCAATAACAGAAAACTTATTTTGATAGATAATTATGCAGATTTAGCATTGATTCATTTATCTTTGTTTTACAAATTTCACTCAAGAATTATGGAAGAATGTATTTCTGTTTTCGATATGTTAAAGATTGGCGTAGGGCCATCCAGTTCTCATACCTTAGGTCCGTGGCGTGCTGCCGAACGATTCCTTGAAGAATTACGCCAAGATTTTGACTTGAATAGTATCACTAGAGTAAAAGTAGATTTGTACGGTTCTTTATCCTTAACAGGAAAAGGACATGCTACTGATTTGGCCGTGATGCTAGGTTTAAGTGGACAAGACCCAGAGTACATTCCGGTGCAAGAAATTGACGGAATCATCAAAGCCATTGCAAATAATCATGTGATTCAATTAGGTAATGAGAAAGCGCTTCCTTTTTATATTTTACAAGACATTGTTTTTCATAAAGAGTTCCTTCCTTTCCACGCCAATGGATTAACCTTTACTGCTTTTTTTGAAAATGAAACCGAATATGCTTCGACTTTTTATTCCATAGGAGGCGGATTTGTGGTAAAAGAAGAACGCAGCAATGCCAAAAAGAAAGTCGCTATAAAATGTGCTTTCCCCTTCCCTATCAACAATGCAGCAGAATTACTAGAGTATACCCAAAAAGAAAACAAAAGCATTTCTGAGATTGTGTATACCAATGAAATTTCTATGCGACCTGAAGCCGAAGTCCATAGTGAACTCTTGCGCATTTGGCGCACGATGTTAGAATGTATGTACATTGGCTGTCATTCTGAAGGTATATTGCCAGGTGGACTTAATGTTCGCCGAAGAGCCTTTGATTTGCATCAAAATTTGATTGGGTTATCCAATTATGATTCGCCACAATCTTGGCTAGAAGAAATTCGTAAAACCGAAGTGAAATTTCGTCAAATTCTAAAATGGGTAAGCTGTTTTGCACTGGCGGTAAATGAAGTAAATGCCGCTTTAGGACGCGTAGTAACAGCGCCAACCAACGGAAGTGCTGGAGTTATACCAGCCGTATTGATGTATTATATGGTGATTGAAAACCATCAAGCCGACGAAAAACAAATCAAACAATTCTTGATGGTAGCAGGTGAAATTGGAAGTATTTTCAAAAAAGGAGCTACTATCTCTGCCGCTATGGGTGGCTGTCAAGCCGAAATTGGGGTGTCATCAGCAATGGCTGCAGGCGCTTTATGCGAAGTGATGGGCGGAACTCCTGCTCAAGTATTAATGGCTGCCGAAATAGCCATGGAGCACCACTTGGGCTTAACTTGCGACCCAATTGGTGGTTTGGTTCAAATTCCGTGTATTGAGCGCAATACGATGGGCGCTATTAAAGCCATTAACGCAGCAGAATTGGCACTCGAAACCGATTCGAAAAACGCCAAAGTGCCCTTGGATAAAGTAATTGATACGATGTGGCAAACCGCCAAAGATATGAACTCCAAGTACAAAGAAACCTCAGAAGGCGGATTGGCCATCGCTGTAAATATGGCGGATTGTTAATACAAATGAAACCTCGTTTCATTTACTTTATTCTTGCCCTTCTTACGATTGTATTAGGAATTGCTTCCCGAAAAATAGTGGGTATTCCCTTGTTTGTGGGCGATATCTTGTATGCCCTATTGGTCTATTTTGGTTTTCGGTGGCTGTTGTTAAAAAGCAAAAGACCTTGGCAAATTGTTCTTCCTTTACTATTTTGCTTCGCTATAGAAATACAACAACTTAGTACAGCCGCAGCACTCGTGGCGATTAGAGAAACCACTTTAGGCCATTATGTTTTGGGACAAGGTTTTTTGTGGAGTGATTTGTTATGCTACACGATTGGTATTGGGTTAGCGTATGCTGTAGACCAATTTTATTTCCAACGAATTGTGTCTTAATTCTAAAATTTCTCGAAACATCGACTGCCCTAGCCCTGATGGGAACGGCATCCTTTTTTTAAACCTGTCAGGTTTTTAAAACCTGACAGGTTTAAAAAAAGATACAGTGGACAGCAGGATTAGCTCCTAAAACTTCAAATAGTATTCTTTACTATTTATTTGCGTTGTGTATCAATAATCGCTACAATTTTCCATTGTCCTTCTCTTTATATAAAGCAAAAACATTGACACCTGAGTGACTTTTCTTTCCATTAACATAAAATTCATTCCAGCATATTTCAAGTAGAACGAAGCTACTCTTTTAGACTAACTTAAAAAGATACGGCCAAAGAAGTCGTTAAAAAGGTATTGCTTTTGGAAGGGTTCCCATTATCTGAGAATACGGCATCTTTGCTCGAAAAATTTCTAGCTTCTACTCTAAATACAACATTTTCGGCTACAAAATAATCCACATTGGCAGAAAATCCATAAGTTGTAAAACCATTAGGGGTAGTAGAAGCAATAATAACACCATTAACATCCTGATAATATTCGGCTCTAGCTGCCATCTGGAGAGTTTGTATTGGTTTGTATTGCACAATCAACACTGGCGACAACCAACTATCATAGCGATCACTTTTGGGAGCTGATTGTTGGGTACCCAAATCAAATCCAGCCGTCACATTTAACTGATCCGAAATCATCAATTGACCATATAAATTACTAAAATAACGCCATTGCTTCAAACCATCGGGCTGTTCGTTACCTACATAAGTACTCCAATTGAATGTGATTTTACTTGTAGGTTTGTACAAAATCTGACTTCCAAATGCAGGCGTTTGATTGCCCTCGATTTTCTGAATGCGTTGCCAACCGTTTAGGTACATTCCTGCCCAATACCATTGCCCCGAAGGTGAAGTATAACTCAATTTTACCCCGGTTTCGAAATAAGGGGAATTATCGGCCAAAATGCTTCGCGTTAGGGTTTGACAATCTTTTCCAATTGCACTTTCAAAACCAATATGCGAGGGAATAATTCCTGCATCCAACCAAAGATGGTGTTTTTTAGAAAGTTTTACCCCCAGATTCGCCTCAAAAATCGGTTGTAAAACAGTAGGCTCGGCCGCCATATTGTATTGGGTGTAAGTACCCGTCATTAGTGCAAAATTGGCACGAATTGGCTCTTTGGCAAAATTTACTTTGGCTATTCCCAAATTCAAATTGACTTCATTGTGCTTGTTGTGACTGTACACAAAATCAGGTCGCAAATGATCGTCAGGTTGTCCAAAATCATAACTATAATACGCCTCAAGATAACCCGAAAAGGTAAACGGACTTTTTTCTTTCTCTTGAGCATTAGCCAAAACAAAACAATTACTTAGAAAAATTGCAACTATTATTTTTTTCATTGTATTTTTTAATTTCACTATCCTACTATTTTATTAACCACAATAACTTTGACCTATACTCATTTAAAAAAAATGTAGCGTCAGCACTTATTTGGCTACACTATCAGATCCAAAAAAGGGTATACAAACAGTTGAAAAAGAAAGTCTTACTTCCGTCTCGTATCAATAATCGCTACAATTCTCCATTGTCCATTCTCTTTATACAACGAAAAAACATTGACACCGGAATGGCTTTTTTTGCCATTGACATAAAATTCATAAGGCGTCCAATCGATAGCCATAGCGCCATCTATATGAATCGTGTGCTCTAATAATCGCTCTTCAAACTGCATAGTCGTAGGGATAGAAGCAATCGACTGATAGAATTTTGCAGCCGTTTGTGTTGAAAATTGACTGCCTTTCGCATTTTCTGCTATAGATTGCAAACCCATCTTATCGGAACACACTTTTTGAATGGCAAGTGAATCTCTAGAATGAAATCCTTTGAAAAAGGTTTCAATCGTTTGCTGTACTTCCTGATTTTGAGCTTGGGTAGTCATTCCGAACAACACCAACATTCCTACAATACATTTTCGCATAATTATTTATTTATAACGTTTTGAATCTCCTAATATTCATTTTAAGAGATGAAGATTAAAAAGTAGTAAAATAAGAAAATAAAAAAGGATTTAAGAAATCTACCTCCATTTAAATAAAGACAGCTTGCAAGAAAAAATATAAAAAGAATATCGTACTGTTAAAGCTATACATTTTTAGTACTTTTGCTTTTTTAAAAAACACAGAGGTATGTCAGTTGCCAAAAAAGATTACAAAAAGATTACCACAAAATCTCTAATTGAGATGAAAGCTAATGGAGAAAAAATCTCTATGCTTACGGCTTATGATTTTACCATGGCCAAAATAGTAGACACTGCAGGCATAGATGTCATTTTAGTAGGAGATTCAGCTTCCAACGTCATGGCGGGACACGAAACTACTTTGCCCATAACCTTAGACCAAATGATTTATCATGCTTCATCTGTAGTAAGAGCCGTAAATAGAGCCTTAGTGGTTGTCGATTTACCCTTCGGAAGCTATCAATCGGATCCTAAAGAAGCCTTGCGTTCCTCCATTCGAATAATGAAAGAAAGCGGCGGACATGCGGTAAAATTAGAAGGAGGAAAAGAAATAAAAGAATCGATTAAGAAAATATTAAATGCTGGAATTCCAGTTATGGGACATTTGGGTTTAACCCCACAATCCATCTATAAATTTGGGACCTATACCGTAAGAGCCAAAGAAGAAGCTGAAGCTGAGAAATTAATTGAAGACGCTCAAATGCTAGAAAAACTAGGCTGTTTTGCTTTGGTACTTGAAAAAATACCCGCACACCTTGCTGAAAAAGTAGCCAAAAGTATTGCTATTCCAGTTATTGGAATTGGTGCTGGTGGAGGCGTTGACGGACAAGTATTGGTCATTCACGATATGCTGGGAATGAACAACGAATTCAGTCCTCGATTCTTACGTCGTTATTTGAATTTGTATGAACAAATGACCACTGCCATTAGTAGCTATGTAAACGATGTTAAGTCGAAAGATTTTCCTAACGCCAACGAACAGTATTAAATCCTAATGAAAATTATCTCTTCCAAAAACAATCTTCAAGTCCTTCACGAAGACAATCATTTGATTATAGTAAACAAACGAGTGGGCGATTTGGTTCAAGGAGATAAAACAGGAGACAAACCGCTTTCGGAAGTAGTCAAAGAATACCTTAAAGAAAAATACAACAAACCTGGAGAAGTGTTTCTAGGCATAGTACATCGGTTAGACAGACCCACTACGGGAATTGTAGTGTTCGCTAGAACCAGCAAAGCGTTGACCCGAATGAATGAACTGTTTAGCAACCGAGAAACCCAAAAAACCTATTGGGCTGTGGTTAAAAACAAACCCGAAAAACCACAAGCCCAATTGGTTCATTACCTCAAAAGAAACGAAAAAAACAACACTTCAAAAGCACATAACAAAGAAGTTCCCGATAGCAAATTGGCCAGTTTGGACTATACCCTTTTCAAAGAACTCACTAATTATTTTGCTTTAGAAATCAATCTACACACTGGAAGACATCATCAAATTAGAGCGCAATTAGCCGCTATTGGCTGTCCTATCAAAGGCGATTTGAAATATGGTTTTGACCGAAGCAATCCCGATGGAGGCATTCATTTACACGCTCGAAAATTAGTTTTTGTACATCCTGTTTCAAAGGAACCGCTATCTATTATAGCGCCAGTTCCAGACGATGTTATTTGGAAAGCCCTTTGATTTTAATAAAAAAAATTCTTTTTTAAGTTTTTAAAAATTAACTTGCAGTACCTAATTTCATCGCAAAAGAAATGAATTACAAAACCAGTTTAGCTTTTAGAAAAGAAACCTTAGTAAAGCTGCTCAATGCCATTGTCTTACTAGAAGACGAAATCGTAGAAGCATTGTATAAAGATTTCAAAAAACCCGCTTTTGAAGCCGTATTAACCGAAACGAATTATGTCATTACTGAACTAAAAGACACCATAAAAAACCTCAATAAATGGGCTAAACCACAAAGGGTTTGGCCTTCTATTTTAAATTTTCCTTCTACTGATTATATCTTAAGAGAACCTTACGGAAAAGTTTTAATTATTGCTCCATGGAACTACCCTTTTCAATTGGCACTTTGCCCTTTAGTAGCGGCTGTAGCGGCAGGAAATCAAGTGGTACTAAAACCTTCAGAATTAACGCCAAATACGGCAGCCATTATCAGTACAATAATTGAAAAAGTTTTTCATGTAAGTCACGTAAAAGTGGAAAACGGAGGTGTGGAAGTTTCCCAAAAATTACTTTCGCAACGTTGGGATTATATCTTTTTTACCGGAAGTGTGCCTATTGGAAAAATTGTTGCCAAAGCGGCCGCTGAACATTTAACCCCAGTAACGCTAGAATTAGGCGGAAAAAATCCTTGCATCATTGACGAAACGGCTAATTTAAAGTTAGCCGCCAAACGAATTGTTTGGGGCAAATTCATCAATGCGGGACAAACTTGCATCGCTCCTGATTATATTTTGATACAAAAAGACATGAAAAGTCATTTTGTTGACTATATGAAAGTAGAATTGGAAAAAGCTTATGGAGAAGACCCCAAAAAATCCCCCGATTTGGCGCGTATCGTCAACGAGAAAAATTGGCTCCGATTGGTCAACATGATAGATGCTCAAAAAGTACTACTCGGTGGAGCATCAGATATTGAAGATTGTTATATAGCTCCTACTCTTATTGAAGAAAATTCATTAGAGAGTTTAGTTATGCAAGATGAAATCTTTGGCCCTTTACTTCCCTTATTAATCTATGACGATCCCAAAGAAATTGAAGCTATAATAGCGCGTTATGAAAAACCACTAGCGTTATATGTATTTACAGAAGATAGCGCTTTTGGAAAAGAAATTATGAAAAAATACTCTTTTGGTGGCGGATGTATCAATGATACTGTGGTGCATTTTTCTAACCAAAGATTACCCTTTGGTGGTGTTGGTCATAGTGGTATTGGAGCGTATCATGGCCGATTGAGTTTTGATATTTTTTCTCACAAAAAAGGAATCGTAAAAAAAGCAAATTGGCTGGATTTACCTATGCGATATGCTCCCTACAAAGACAAATTAAAATCCATTAAAAAATTGTTACAATGGCTATAGAAAAAACCGTAAGTGACGCAATACACTACCGAAGATCGGTTCGCGTTTTTAAAAAAGAAGCTATTGATGAAGAAAAAGTGAAACAATGTATTGCTCTAGCAACCTTAGCCCCCACAAGCAGTAATATGCAACTTTGGGAGTTTTATCATATTATAGATTCTGATACAATTCAACAAATAGCTAAAGCTTGTTTTGACCAAAATGCAGCAAAAACAGCCAACCAATTGGTGGTTGTTGTAGCAAGAAAAGATGTATGGCGCAAAAGAAAAGACGCCAATATTTCCTTTTTGAAAATGCAATTTGGAAACAAAAACGCATCCGAGTACTCCAAAAGAGAAAAATTTGCATTGAACTACTATCAAAAAATCATTCCAACCATTTACACCGATTTTTGTGGAATTCTTGGTCACATTAAATATTTTGCTTTTCAATGTATCGGTTTGTTCCGCCCCATTTACAGGCAAACAAGACAAAGCGATATGCGAATAGTTGCTCATAAAAGCGCAGCTCTAGCTGCTCAAAACTTTATGATTAGTATGGCTGCAATAAATTATGACACCTGTCCTATGGAAGGATTTGATTCATTGCGAGTAAAACAAAGTATTGGTTTGCCCAACAGCTCTGAAATCAATATGATAGTAGGCTGCGGAATTCGTGACGAAAACGGAATTTACGGCGAACGCTTTAGAGTGCCATTTGATCAAGTCTATTTTAAACTATAACTAAACTACAAAAACATAACCTATGCTTACCCAAAGACCTTCAGCAACCCATAAATACAATAACTCATTAGATTTCGAAACGGTAGTAAATCATTCATTTGCCAATTATAAAAAAATAGCGTTATATGCTGGATTGGTGCTTTTCGTATTCTTTTTTTTCTTTGTCATCTTTTTAAGTACAGCAGCTATAAGTATAATTGGTGAAGAAAACATCAATGAAAGAGCTATTAAAAACTTCGAAAAGCTACTAACTACCAAGCCTTATATTTGGTACTATACTGGATTTTCAATCCTTACATCCTGTTTATTGAGTCCTTTTATGGCTGGTTTTTATAAGATGGCCGATGCTGCAGAAAAAGACACTTCTTTTGGTGTATCTGCATTATTCTCAATGTACACTTCTCCCCTTATTGTACCTATAGTTGCTACTACCTTTCTTATTGAATTGACAACAAAAGGACTTAGTCTTGTTTTTGACGAAATGGGACTTTCATTTGTTGGACTCATTTTGACTATAATCATCAGTTTCTTTACCCTTTTGACTACTCCCTTAATTGTTTTAGGCAATTGTTCTACTCTTGAATCGATAAGAATTAGTACCGCAATTGTGGCCAAACAACCCATCGTAATTTTAATGCTTATCATTATTGGAATTCTTGGTGCTTGCTTAGGCTTATTTGCTTTTTGCATTGGAGCGTTTTTTACTTATCCATTTGTACTATCTGTGATTTACACTATCTATAGTCAACTTATTGATTCTGAAAAAACTATGTAATCCTTAAAAAAATAATTTTTTATATTTTTTTAACTATTTTAGTAAATCTATATGGCATAATATCCTATTTTTAGGATCTCTTTTTTGGTATAAATTAAATACTATAACTTCAAAAATAGCATGATAGCATTGTATACCAGTACTTTATATATTGCCATTCAAAAGCTAACCTTTAAGTGTTTGGCTTTGTTGCTATGGGATATCGATTTTAAATCTGAATGGAATGGCATTAGTCATGAAAAAATTCAGTTTTTAGTATTTACTTTGTTTCTTGTTTTACAATTATGTATCTATCCTTCTTATAAAAAAATTAGAAAAAATAGTGCTTTAAGTGGTAAAGTTTTTGTAAAAATTGAATACCATTTCTATCTACTTCTTTTTGGCACTTTTGTACTTGCCTTAGAATTATTTTTCGACTTTTTTCAAATACGTCCTAAGAGCTTACTTTATCAAAATACTGTAGTTGCATTAATTATACTTTCTTTTTACTTTTTATCCAAAAAAATTACCTATCTCTACAACAATAGCAAAGCTGTATTTGTTGGATTTTTTATTGCTTATTTCATTTATGTCAGCATAAATGTGATCGCTCTTGAAAACGACTATGTTCCTAAAGTTGCCTTTGCTGTACTACTTTTTTTATCATATGACATTTTAAAGAACTCAAAATTCTATGGCTATTTTATTAGTGTATTACTAGTTACCCTAAGTCTTTTTACTTTTTTGGAAGTAATCACTAAAATCATAGGATTAAATCTATTAAGTATTACAATTGTTGTACTAAGTGTCAACTTTATTCGCAAAACAATTAGCGAATTGGAAGACAAGGAAAATAAGTTTATCAAAGAAATAATTGATAGAGGAAATTCTCTTACTGTGGCCTGTAATTATAATGGAGATGTTGTTTACTGTGGAGAAACCATAAAAAACATACTTGGCTATACTCCCGAAGAAGTAATGGGAGCTAATTTTTGGAAACTTACCGAAGACCCTGATTTTGTTGGCTTATCGTACCATGACACCTTTGTAGATGGTCAAATTTATACCCGAAAACTAAAATGTAAAGACGGCTCCTATAAATTCATACAGTGGACGGATAAAAAATTTTCCGATAAAATAATTGTAGGCATAGGACAAGATGTTACAGAACAAAATAGTCTAAACAACAAATACAAAGACATCATACAAAATGCTAATGATTTAATTTTTGAAACAAATACCAAAGGTACTTTTACTTTTATCAATGATTTTTGTGTCAAAATACTTCAATATAGCTCCCATGAACTATTAGGAAAAAATTTCATTTCAATAATTGGAAAAGAGTATCACCAAGAAATAAGATCCTTATTTTCTAAAAACGATTTCTATCCTGTTTTAGAATTTCCTATCATCACAAAAAATGGTGACAGTGTGTGGATTTCTTTAAAAGTAATTGTAAGAAAAGATGAAAATGGAAAAATTATTAGTTATTCTGGTATAGGCCGTGATATTAGCAAAATCAAATCCAATGAATTAATAAACACACAAAGGCAACAAAAAATAGAAAGATACAACGCTACTATTAAAAATTTATTTACCATTAATTTTAGAGACTTTGAACATAGCGATAGTATCATAAAACTAATCATAGAAAATGCAGCTATCATATCGAACTGTGATCGTGTAAGCTATTGGAAATACCGAGAAAAAACCATCATTTGTGAATGCATTTACTATTTAAATACTAGTTCATTTGGAAAAAAAATCATACTAAAAAAAGAAAACTACCCTGTTCACACCCAAAAAATACAACAAGGTATTCAATTGTATAAAAATGATATTCATCAAGATTTTGAACAGAACGAATTTTATGAATCGTATTATAGTGTTTTTAACATCCAATCAGCCATTGACACTCCCATTTTACTCAATGGTGAATTACTGGGAGTACTCTCTTTTGAAACCACCACTTTACAACGAAATTGGGACCAAGAAGACCTCACTTTTGCGAGAACAATAGCAGATATCTTATCCCTTGCCATAGCTACCCAAAAACAATTTGAAGCCGAAAAAAAATTACAAAAGAAAAGTGATTTATTAGCCGAAATGTCTCTGTGTACTGAAAAATTTTTATTGAGCAAAAGCCTGCACGAAATGTTTACGGATACTTTTGAAATCATGGGTAATGCTACCCAAGTAGATCATTTATTCTATTACGAAAAAGACCCCAAAACCCAATTAATCAGTCAAAAATTCAAATGGGCCAAAAAAGGTATCCCACTACAAATTACTAAATTACAAGAATTCTCAGAAGAACATCTATATAAAATTGTTACTAAAATCCACAAGAAAAAACTTTTCAAAGGCAAAACAAGTAAACTAAAAAACAGCTTTATTAAGCGTATACTTATAGCCAACGACATCAAGTCTATTTTAATCGTTCCAATCTATTACAATGATGAATTTAGCGGTTTCATCGGAATGGATGACTGCACATTTGAAAGAAACTGGTCCAAAGAAGAGAGCTTTATCCTAAAAACATTAGCCAGTAATATTTCTTACGCTTTGGAACGAGATAAAAATGAAAAACTTATTCAAAAAAGCGAAGAACGATTCCAACTTATTGCTAATAATATTCCAGGAACCGTTTATTTATCAAAATATGATGAATTTGCCTCTAAAGTGTATTTAAACGACACTATCGAAAAACTAACGGGTTACCCAAAAACCGACTTCTTAGAACAAAAAATATCCTTGCTTTCCTTGATTCATCCCGATGACATTGATGTAGTGTTAAAACAACAAAATGACAATTTTAACCATGGAAAACCCTATCACGATCGGTTTAGAATTAAAAGAAAAACCGGAGACTACATCTGGATTGAAGAGTTTAGTGATGCGATTCGTCAAAACAACCAAATAGAATATATCGGAGGTGTATTATTTGACATCACCAATCAAATAGAAACCGAAGCCATTCTTAAGGAGAAAGAATTGGCCGAAGCTGCTAACAAAGCAAAATCTGATTTCCTAGCCAATATGAGCCATGAAATCAGAACCCCATTGAATGGTATTATTGGATTTACAGATCTGTTAATGAAAACCCATCTCAACCGCACACAAGAAAAATACATGACCACGATTAATCAATCTGCACTTTCGCTCTTAGATATCATCAACGACATTTTGGATTTCTCTAAAATTGAAGCCGGAAAACTAGACCTTTTCATCGAAAAACAAGAGTTAACGGAAATTTTAAATCAAACCATCGATCTTATTTCTTACGAATCCAATCAAAAAAAATTGGATTTATTCTTAAAAATAGCCCCAGAAGTTCCCAAATTTGTTTGGGTAGATTCGGTTCGACTAAAACAAATCTTGATCAATCTATTAGCCAATGCCGTAAAATTTACAGAACAAGGAAGTATTACTTTAGAAGTGTTGGTAATCGCAAAAAAAGCAGAAAATAAACATACCCTTCGTTTTGCAATTATTGATACCGGAATTGGAATTTTAGAAAAAAACAAAAAAAAGATATTCAATGCCTTCTCTCAGGAAGATAGTTCTACTTCTAAAAAGTTTGGAGGTACAGGACTTGGACTCACCATTTCGAATCAGTTATTGAGTTTAATGGATAGTAAAATTCAATTAGAAAGTCAAATTAACAAAGGAAGCACCTTTTATTTTGATTTAGATGTAGCAACTTCAAATCAAAGTAGCACTCAAGAAATTGATGCCAATTTAAAACAAATTCCTACCTCTATTCCTGTAAAACATGTCTTTCCAAATCTTAAAATAATGATTGTAGAAGACAACAAAATAAATATGTTGCTGATAAAAACAATCATTAAAAATCTTTTTGAAGCGGTAGAAATCGTTGAGTTTCTTCACGGAAAAGAAGCAGTTGAGCAATTTGAAAACCTTAGACCCAACCTCATTTTTATGGATATCCAAATGCCAATTATGAATGGTTACGAAACCACCAAAGCAATACGAATGCTCCCACACGGTAAAGAAATTCCAATCATTGCAATTACTGCAGGGACCGAGAAAGAAGACAAAAAAAAATGTTTCAAAGCAGGTATGAATGATTATATCCCAAAACCAATAATTAAAGGTGTAATTGAAGAAGTCATTTTAAAATGGCTACCTAAAAATTAAGTAACTTTATTTTCAATAACCTTATATACACTAAATTATGAAATGGCAAGGTAGAAGACAAAGTGATAACGTAGAGGATCGCCGTGGCATGTCTACTGGTGGAAAATCAATCTTAGGAGGTGGAATTATCGGTATAATCATTTTACTAGTCAATATTTTTGGTGGCGAGAATGCTCAGATGATAACTCCTGTTTTAGAGCAATTCAATAACCAATCACAAAGTGCTCCCACAGAGCAAAGAGCATTAACGCCAAGTGAACTAGAAGAAGGAAAATTTGTAAAAACTATTGTAGCTGATAATGAAGAAGTTTGGAACAAAATTTTTCAAGAAAACAACCTAAGGTTCGAACCTGCACGATTAGTACTCTTTAGTGGGCAAGTTAATACCGCTTGTGGTGGAGCCAGCTCAGCCTCAGGACCTTTTTATTGCCCCGGCGACAAAAAAATCTATATGGATATGTCGTTTTTCGAAGAATTAAGAACCAAATTTGGTGCACAAGGTGGCGACTTTGCTGTGGCTTATGTTATAGGCCATGAATACGGGCACCACATTCAGAATCTTTTAGGGACTTCAACTAAAATGCGGCAACTCCAACAAGGAAAAAGCGAAGCCGAAGCCAACAAACTCTCTGTCGCTCTAGAACTTCAAGCCGATTTCTATGCTGGTCTTTGGACACATTATAACGAAAAACAAAACGCAGTGCTAGAACCCGGGGATATAGAAGAAGCACTAAGTGCCGCAAATGCTGTTGGTGACGATGCCATCCAAAAGAAAATGCAAGGGCAAGTCATACCCGATTCCTTTACTCACGGCACCTCTGAGCAACGCATGTACTGGTTTCAAAAAGGATTGCAATCCGGAGACATCAAGCAAGGCAATACCTTCAATTACATTCAGTAACACATAAAAAATCAAAAAGAGCTATTTATTCAATAAGTAGCTCTTTTTTTTAAGCGGCATCAATAGGCATTCTTGTAAAGAGGGTACCCGCTCTCCGCTGCAATCTTTGCTGCCGAACCCCGGCAACAAAGGATTTCCACTACGATCGTGGCTAAAAAGATACAATTTGACTTATCAGTGATTATTTTAACCCAGCCATCCATCTCTATCCAAACTACGGTATTGTATCGCTTCGGCTATGTGCGAAGACATTACGTTAGGAGACGCTTCAAGGTCAGCAATAGTTCTAGAAACTTTCAAAATACGATCATAAGCTCTAGCCGAGAGATTTAAGCGCTCCATAGCTGTTTTCAACAACTCTTTTGAAGTAGCATCCAAAGCACAAAACTCCCGAATATGCTTCGTGTTCATTTGAGCATTGTAATGAATATTTTCTAACGATGCAAAACGTTGACTTTGCAATTCTCTAGCAGCTGTCACACGTTTTCGTATATCCACACTACTTTCTGCTTTTCGATCATCCGATAATTTCTCAAAAGGCACTGGAGTTACTTCTATATGAATATCAATTCTATCTAAAAGCGGTCCCGAAATCTTACTCAAATAGCGTTGCATTTCGTGTGGAGAAGACGTTTGTGGCGCACTAGGGTCATTAAAAAAACCACTCGGACTCGGATTCATACTTGCCACCAACATAAAAGAAGAAGGATAAGTTACCGTAAACTTCGCTCTAGAAATGGTTACTTCTCTATCTTCCAAAGGTTGTCGCATCACTTCTAAAACATCTCGCTTAAACTCTGGTAATTCATCCAAAAACAACACCCCATTATGCGCCATCGAAATCTCTCCTGGCTGAGGGTAACTGCCCCCACCTACCAAAGCCACATTCGAAATAGTATGATGCGGACTCCTAAAAGGCCTTTGATTCATCAATCCTACTTCTTTCAATTTCCCTGCAACACTATGAATTTTGGTAGTTTCAAGGGCTTCCCGTAAAGTCATTGGAGGCAAAATACTAGGTAAGCGTTTCGCTAGCATTGTTTTTCCCGCACCCGGAGGTCCAATCAAAATAATATTATGTCCACCCGCAGCAGCGATTTCCATACAACGCTTAATACTCTCTTGTCCCTTCACATCCGAAAAATCAAATTCTGGAAAATCTAAGGTTTTGTAAAATTCAGTTCGGGTATCAATTTTTGTAGGCTCAAGAGTTCCTTTCCCTTCTAAAAAATCAATTACTTCTTGCACATTTTCAACACCATACACGTCCAAATCGGCGACTATGGCGGCTTCTTTTACATTTTGCTTCGGCAGAAAAAAACCTTTAAAACCTTCTTCTTTGGCTTTTATGGCAATGGGTAAGGCACCTTTTATGGGCTGTAAACTTCCATCCAATGACAATTCACCCATAATAATGTAATCATCCAAATTTTTAGCACGAATCTGTGAAGAAGCCACTAAAATTCCAACCGCCAAAGTCAAGTCATAAGCAGAACCTTCTTTTCGTAAATCGGCAGGAGCCATATTGATAGTAATTTTTTTTCCGGGCAAGGCATACCCATTATTTTTGAGCGCTGCCGCAATGCGATAACTACTTTCTTTGATAGCATTATCTGGCAAACCTACCAAATGATACCCAACACCATTATCAATATTAACTTCTACAGTGATAGTTGTAGCTTCAACCCCAAAAACGGCACTTCCAAAAACTTTAACGAGCATATAAAAAAAAATTTGAATAAAATAATACATCAGAAAACTATAACAGTAATCAACTTGTTAAATTTAAAAAGTATTCTTAAATATTCCCCACTTTAACCCCAAAAAAAAAATAAAATAGCCGAAAAAAAAAGTTCTCCCAGAAAAATGAAAGTTAAAATTTAAAATTCAACACGAACTGTATTTAATTTTCTTATTTTTAAAAAAATTAACCAACCATTATGAAAAAACTTTTATTCCTACTCTTTTTCGGTATTTTTATAGCGAAAACACAAGCACAAGAATACTTTCCGAATAACGAAAGTATTCCAAACAAAAACAACTACTACACTGCGTTTACCAACGTAAAAATCTATGTTACCCCCACTCAAATCATTGAAAAAGGGACTTTACTCATTCAAAACGGAAAAGTAGTTGCTTCAGGCGCTACAGTTGCAATTCCCAAAAATGCCATGGTCATTGATGCTGAAGGGAAATCAATTTACCCTTCCTTCATCGACATGTATACTAGCTTTGGTGCCGAAAAACCCAAAAGAGCGGCATCGGCAGAAAGAGGTTCTTCTTATGACACCAAACGAACTGGTTATTATTGGAACGAAAATATTCGCTCTGAAATCAATGCTTACGAAACTTTCTCTTATGACGAAGCCAAAGCCGAGGAATTACTAAAAGCTGGATTTGGTGTAGTAGGCACTCACATTCAAGATGGAATTGCCCGAGGAACTGGAGCTATTGTCGCATTGAACAACAGCGATAAAACCAATCGCATCTTAAGTAACAAAGCTACTCAACATTTTGGCTTTACTCGTAGTGTAACCACCAATCAGTCCTACCCTTCGTCATTGATGGGCATGATGGCTTTACTACGTCAAATGTATCACGATAAAGAATGGTATAAAAACGGTAACGCCTCTAACAAAGACTTATCCTTAGAAGCTTTGATTGCTAACGAAAAACTAATTCAAATATTTACTGCAGAAGACAAATTGAATAGTTTAAGAGCCTCCAAAATTGCAAAAGAATTTGGATTGAATTATATTCTAAAAGGAGCTGGCAATGAATTTGAACGCATTCAAGAAATCAAAAAAACAAAGGCTAGTTTCATCATTCCAATTAACTTCCCAGAGGCTTACGATGTTTCAAATCCGTTCAATGCTAACCAAATGGAGTTGGCCGATTTGCGTTTTTGGAATCAAGCCCCTAGCAACTTAAAAGTCCTAGCTGAAAATGGCATTACTTTCGCTTTAACAACAGACAAACTAAAAAAGACAGAAGACTTTAGAGGAAATCTACTAAAAGCCATTCAGTTTGGTTTCGACAAAACTAAAGCATTAGAGGCATTAACCACTGTACCTGCAGCTTTGCTAGGAAAAAGCAATGAAATAGGAAATCTAAAAAACGGCAGTTATGCCAACTTTATCATCACTTCGGGAGAAGTGTTTGATGAAAAAACCGTACTATTCGAAAATTGGGTTCAGGGCAGTAAATACGTCATCAATGATTGGACCATCAAAGACATTCGTGGAGAATATGATTTATCCATAAGCAATGAAACCTATAAATTAAAAATTGAAGGTGAAGTAGCGAAACCAAAATCTGATATTTCCACCACTGATAAAAAGAAAATAAAATCAAATTTAACCTTTGCCAACCAATGGTTGACTTTATTAATCAAACCTAATGATGAAGTAAAAACAAGTTTTACAAGATTGAATGGTTTGGTAGACACTACCGATAACTTATCAGGAAAAGCTATTTTAAATGATGGATCTGAAGTAACTTGGTATGCTAAAAAGACAGCACCATTTAAAATCATAAAAGACTCAAGCGCCGTTGAAAAACCATTCACTGTGCAACCTGTAACTTTTCCGAACATTGCCTACGGAAATACCGAAATGCCAAAAGCTCAAACCCTTCTATTCAAAAATGCAACGGTTTGGACCAACGAAAAAGAAGGGATCGTAGCACAAACCGATGTTTTGGTTAAAAATGGAAAAATTGCGGCAATTGGCAAAAATCTTTCTGATGGAGGAGCTACTATCATTGATGCCAAAGGGAAACATTTAACTAGCGGCATCATTGACGAACACTCTCATATCGCTATATCGAATGGAGTAAATGAAGGAGGACACAATTCCAGTGCCGAAGTAACCATTGAAGATGTGGTTAACTCAGAAGATATCAATATCTACAGAGAATTAGCTGGAGGAGTCACCACTTCACAATTATTACACGGTTCCGCCAACCCAATTGGTGGTCGCTCGGCTATTGTAAAATGGAAATGGGGAATGGAACCCGAAGAATTATTATACAAAAACCAACCTAAATTCATCAAATTTGCTTTAGGTGAAAATGTTAAACAATCCAATTGGGGTAATGTAAATCCAACGCGTTTTCCACAAACTCGTATGGGAGTAGAACAAGTGTTTACCGATTATTTTCAAAGAGCTAAAGAATATGACCTAGCTTGGAAAAAATTTAATTCTGGAAACAAAAAAGACAAAACGAAATCACCAAGGGTAGATTTAGAAATGGAAACCTTACTCGAAATCTTAAACAACAAGCGATTCATTTCATGTCACTCCTATGTGCAATCCGAAATATTGATGTTACTAAATGTTGCTGATAAAATGGGATTTAAAGTAAACACCTATACCCATATTCTTGAAGGCTATAAAGTAGCGGACAAAATGAAAGAACATGGTGTTGGCGCCTCCACATTCTCAGATTGGTGGGCCTACAAATTTGAAGTTAACGATGCCATTCCTCAAAATGGAGCAATAATGCATAATGCAGGTTTAGTAGTCGCTTACAACTCAGACGATGCCGAAATGTCTAGAAGATTGAATCAAGAAGCAGCAAAAGCAGTAAAATACGGCAATATCTCCGAAGAAGAAGCATGGAAATTTGTGACTTTAAACCCTGCAAAGTTATTACATCTAGATGATAAAGTAGGTAGTATTAAAGTAGGAAAAGACGCCGATGTTGTATTATGGAGCGACAATCCATTGTCTATTTATGCTAAAGTAGAAAAAACAGTAATCGAAGGTGTGGTATATTTTGATAGCCAAATAGATGAAGCCAAAAGAGCAGCAAATGCAAAAGAAAGAGCGCAATTGATTGGTCAATTATTGCTAGAAAAAAATAAAGGAATGACTACTCAAGAACCCAAAAAACCAGTGAAAAAAGAATATGAATGCGATACAATGGAAGAGCTTTAGTGTCTTTTTGTACTGTATTTTAATCAACAAATTGTAAACAAGATGAATAAAAAAATAGCACTTTTATGGGTTGCACTAAGTTGTTCTACCCTTAGCCAAGCCCAACAAATACCTGCACCACCACAATCTCAATCAGTACTCATTCTCAATGCAACAGCACATTTGGGAACAGGTGAAGTGATAGAAAACGCAGCCATAGGATTTAAAGATGGAAAAATTAGTTTAGTGGCCAATGCGCAACAAATTAAAATAGCCCAAGGAGCCTATGACACCACCATAGACGGAACTGGTAAACACGTGTATCCTGGTTTTATCGTACCCAATTCAACACTAGGATTAGTTGAAATTGATGCCGTTAAATCTTCGGATGATGAAGAAGAAATTGGAAATTTCAATCCAAATGTTAGAAGTATTATTGCTTATACGGCTGATTCAAAAGTAATTGAAACCGTTCGCCCCAACGGAATTTTGATGGCTCAAATCACCCCAAGAGGAGGAAGAGTTTCTGGTACTTCTTCTATAGTCCAATTGGATGCATGGCATTGGAAAGATGCTCTAATAAAAGAAAGTGATGGTATTCATATCAATCTCCCTGCTACCTTCAGAAGAGGGGGTTGGTGGGCTGAACCAGGATCGATAGAACCTAATAAAGATTACTCAAAACAAGTAGGGGAATTGAATGCCTTTTTCAAAAGTGCCAAGGCGTATTTAGCTGGATCATCTGATAGTCGAAATCTTGTGACCGAAGCTACCAAAGGGTTATTTGATGGAACTCAAACCTTATTCATTCATGCTGATGAAGAAAAACAAATTGTAGATGGTATTCAGTTAGCTTTAGAAAACGGCATTAAAAAAATAGTAATTGTTGGAGGTTTTGAAGCCTATAAAGTAGCTCCACTATTACAAAAAAACAATATTGGAGTCTTCCTTAGAAGAGTGCATGACATGCCTACCAATGAAGATCAAGATGTGAATTTACCTTATAAAATGGCAAAAATACTAACCGACAAAGGAATCATAGTTGGCTTAGAAAATAGTGGAAGTAAAGAACGAATGAGTTCAAGAAACTTACCTTTTCTGGCGGGGACATGTGCAGCCTATGGTTTAGATAAAGAAAAAGCGTTGCAATTAATCACACTAAACACAGCTAAATTACTGGGTATTGACCAACAATGTGGCTCCTTGGAAGAAGGCAAAGATGCCACTCTTTTCATCTCAGAAGGTGATGCTCTTGACATGAGAACCAATAAATTAACCCATGCCTTTATTCAAGGGAGAATGATTAGTTTAGCCACACATCAAACGAAACTTAGTGATAAATACAAAGCAAAATACAATCAAAAATAAAAATCATGGGACTATTTAATGCCATACTAGGAAATGCCGCGGAAGTCACTATTGAAAGTGCTTCAAAAGAATTCGAACCTCTATTAATTGAAGGTGAAGTCATTGAAAAAGCCTTTCGATTACTAAAAGACATGTTTGTTTTTACGAACAAAAGACTCATTTTAGTTGAAAAACAATTAGTAGGTTCCAAAGTGGACTACTTGTCTATCCCTTACAAGAATATCAAAAAATTCTCTAAAGAAAGTGCTGGTTTATTGGACATGGATGCCGATTTAAAAATTTGGTTAAATAATGAACCCCATCCCATTACGAAACAATTTGGTAAAGGGAGCAATAATATCAACGAAGTCTATCGTATTTTAAGCGAACATACTTTAAAATAGATTCCCTTTTTTCTTGTAATAAAATGAGGTGCCTTATTCAATAAGATACCTCATTTTTTTTTTATTCAATTCTAGTATGCCATTTACACTTTGCATCAATCACAACAACATAATACACAATTATATTTTTAATAAAAAACAAAAAATGCGCAATTATTAAACACATACCCATAATTTAAATAGGGGTAAAATAGTAATTTGATAAAAATTTAATTTAATAATATTATTTTTAAGGGGGTATAGATTCATTTTTTTATTTTTACCCCATAATTAACCAAAAAACCAAAAACTATGCGTAAAATTATTTTGAGTGTGATTCTGATCACAATTTTAGTAGTATCCATTTTTTCCATTTACTTTCAAACCGAATCCACCACTTTAGGAGCCCATATAGTGGCCCTGAAATTAGATACAGGCGATACCGCTTGGATGATTGTTGCTTCAGCATTAGTATTACTCATGACTCCTGGCTTGGGCTTTTTTTATGGTGGTATGGTTGGCAAAAAAAATGTTATTAGTACCATGTTACAAAGTTTTATGGCAATGGTTATTGTAACTGTATTATGGGTTTTGGTTGGATTCGGATTATGTTTTGGACCTACAATAGGAGGAATCATTGGAGATCCATCAAGCAACTTCATGTTTCAAGGAGTAAATGCATCTACAGCCTGGGAATTAGCACCAACCATTCCATTTATATTGTTTGCCTTCTTTCAAGCAAAGTTTGCGATTATCACACCCGCATTAATTACTGGTGCTTTTGCTGAACGTGTTCGTTTTTGGGCTTACTTGTTATTTATGGTATTGTTCATATTATTCATTTATACCCCTTTATGTCATATGACTTGGCATCCTGACGGGTTATTCTTCGGATGGGGAGTATTAGACTTTGCTGGAGGAACTGTAGTTCACATGAGTGCAGGTTGGGCTGCTTTGGCTGGAGCGATGTTCTTAGGTAAAAGAAAAGTTCAAAAAGTTAACCCAGCTCGTATTACCTATGTATTATTAGGAACTGGTTTATTATGGTTCGGATGGTTTGGATTCAATGCAGGTTCTGCTGTTGGAGCTAGTGGTTTAGCCGCTCAAGCCCTAGGAACAACTACTGTTGCTGCCGCTGCCGCTGCCATGGCTTGGGTTTTCTTAGACAAAATATTAGGACACAAATTATCCGCAATGGGTGCTTGTATTGGCGCAGTTGTCGGATTGGTTGCCATAACACCAGCGGCTGGATTTGTTACTATCCCACACGCTATTGCTATTGGTATTATTGCTAGTATTATTAGTAATTTTGTTTGTAGCAAATTCCCTAAAGGTAAAATTGACGATGCCTTAGATGTATTTGCATGTCATGGTGTAGGTGGAATGGTAGGAATGCTTTTAACGGGTGTTTTTGCTTCAAAATCAGTCAACTCAATTGTTGGCGACAACCAAGGATTAATCTTTGGTGATGCTACCCTATTCTTAATCCAATTGAAAGCCTTAGTATTAGTATCTCTCTTTGCTTTTGCTGCTTCGTATGCTTTATTCTTTATCGTTAACAAAATCACTCCTTTACGTGTAAGTGAAGATAAAGAAGAATTAGGTTTAGACATTACGCAACACGGAGAATACCTATAAAAAATACCCGTCCCAAATTAAAAAATGGCTGTTTCTTTTGAGACAGCCATTTTTTTTCATTGATCCTCACTTTAAGTTGCAACCAAAATATAAAGTTCAAATAAGCTATTACTGTTTTATTAGTTTTACTGTTTTCTGGTTAGTACCTTGGTAAATGATTGCAATATTACTATTATGAATACAAAATTTACAAAAGTTGAATCATGTATCCCAATTGTATCCAACTTTTCGATGAAGAGAACATTTAATCCTTTGAACGGCATGTTCAATGTTTAAAAATCAACTTTACCGACTTATGATAGGTTGAAACCCATAAAAACTTTAATCCCAGAATCCGCATTAGATTTCGTAGCGAAACTGAATTACCCAATAAAAGCAAGAGTTTACGGACTGTTTTTTAAGAAAAAAAACAACGTTCAGCAAATACCTATGTACAATAAATACCAATGAGCTACTACTTTTGTATTTTGAACCCAGAATCCGCATTAGACTTCATAGCGAAACTGAATTACCCAATAAAAGCAAGAGTTTACGGACTGTTTTTAAGAAGAAAACAACGTTCAGAGAATACCTATGTTAGATATATACCAATGAGCTACTACTTTTGTATTTTGAATTTAAAAATAGGAGAATCAAGCGTAGCGTATCTTGAACTCCTCTCAAAAAATATAAACTCGTGAAAAAAGTTCTTGGTTTTGAAGAAGAAATTCAGATAATAAACCACTATTGTTCCTTTGCTACAAATAGGGTATTTGTAAAGGATAAAATTTGGATATCCAAAAGAGTCAGCACTTATCTCAAGAACCAGAGGATAGAATTAAAAAATGACGTTGTCTTAACAGTTTGTCACTAACAAATCAACAACAAACGATATTCTCCTTCATTTTCTTTAGGTGCTCTGTGAATACAAGGTAGCACTTGTTGTTTAGGATGATCTACTGCTAGGCGCCAAAGATGTCCAATTCCTAAATTGATCGGTTGAGCATTGGGTTTGGCTTGATAATGCAGATCAAAATAGTTTTCCTTTAAAAAATCTTCAAATTCCTCAGGTGGACCTTGATGTAAAGTTTTAAGTTTTTTTCTAATTTCTGGAATTAGAGTTTTCTGCTCTGCTTCATGATTTGGAATAATATCACTGGCCGCTCCGTAATAAGTACATAAAAATGTATCTGTAGCAATGGGAGAACGATCTACATGATAGGAATACACATCTGTTGAGATGAAATCCAATTCATCGTCTCGCTCATAGCATTTCAATAAATTAAGCGAGGGAGAAGCTCCAAAATTGGCTAATAGCTGTAAATCATTCAAAATAATTTCTCTTGCCCTATTCCCTCTTTCTGATAGTTGCAATGCCAATAGATCTTCAGGAAGAATTTCAGTTATATTGTCTTTGAGTTGCAGTTGACTTACAATTGCTGCAAAATCACCTTCCAAATTTCTGTGCCAACACAAGGCATTCATTACCCCTTTAAAATCTGTTGTTACTAGATCCTTAAATGAAGAAACCCTACCAATTTGTTTATTTCCAGATAATGCATTGCTCATAAAACTAAATTAAAATGTAAATGAATTTTGACTACAAAAATAGGAAATTCATGGATTAGCCTTGGTATTAACTTTTTACAACAAGCAATGCATTGCTAATCAAAAAAAAAAAAAAAACCGAGCAAATTGCTCGGTCTATAGTGTATGTACTACCCAATCAGGATTATACATTAAATCTAAAATGCATGACATCACCATCTTTCACTACATATTCTTTTCCTTCTACTCTGAACTTACCGGCTTCTTTACATTTAGCCTCAGAACCGTAGTGTACAAAATCCTCATAAGAAATTACTTCGGCACGAATAAAACCTTTTTCAAAATCGGTATGAATAACCCCCGCCGCTTGTGGAGCGGTTGCACCAATAGTAATTGTCCAAGCACGTACTTCTTTTACACCGGCTGTAAAATACGTTTGTTGTTTCAATAATTTATAAGCTGCACGAATTAACACCGAAGCACCTGGCTCTGTTAAACCCAAATCTTCCAAAAAAACCTGGCGTTCTTCATAGCTTTCCAATTCGGTGATATCAGCCTCGGCTCCTACAGAAAGAACAATTACTTCAGCTTCTTCATCTTTAACCA
This sequence comes from Flavobacterium sp. RSSA_27, assembly GCF_051547125.1. Lineage (NCBI taxonomy): Bacteria > Pseudomonadati > Bacteroidota > Flavobacteriia > Flavobacteriales > Flavobacteriaceae > Flavobacterium > Flavobacterium sp. RSSA_27. The sequence goes on along the minus strand of NZ_JBPTTN010000002.1, from coordinate 298,300 downwards.
ATTCTCGAACTTGATCTACGTATTGGTTTCCATTCACAGCCGAACTTTCATCAACATTACACACATACAAAACTGGTTTTGCCGTAATCAATTGAAAACTTTCCATCAAAACTTCTTCATCGTGATTTTGAGGCGTAACGGTTCTAGCAGACTTAGCTTGTAAAAGTGCTTCGCGGATTCTATTCAATAATGCTTCTTCAGCTTGAGCTTCTTTATTTCCAGTTTTTGCAGCTCTTTTAACTTTCTCCAATCGTTTTTCGATGGTTTCTAAGTCTTTTAACTGCAATTCGATATCAATAGTTTCTTTATCACGAATTGGGTTCACATTTCCGTCAACATGCACAATATTGTCATTGTCAAAACAACGCAAAACATGAATAATGGCATTACATTCTCTAATATTTCCTAAGAATTGATTTCCCAAACCTTCTCCTTTACTAGCGCCTTTTACCAATCCGGCAATATCTACAATATCCACAGTAGCCATTTGCACGCGTTCTGGTTTCACCAATTGTTCTAGTCTTTCAATTCTTGGATCTGGCACATTCACCACACCAATATTGGGTTCGATGGTACAAAAAGGGAAGTTTGCACTCTGCGCTTTGGCATTTGACAAACAATTGAATAAAGTTGATTTTCCAACATTAGGCAAGCCTACAATTCCTGCTTTCATTTATAAAAATAAATTTTAATTAATAGAATAAAAAATGCCTAAAAAAAATAATAAGCAATTTCTAACATTTTGATAGTAAATAAAATGCAAATATAAGTTTAATAAAATGGATTTAAAGTCAAAAAAAAACAATTAACAATTATCACATTTTTTTTAAAAAAACCATTAAATATCACAGTAGTATTAAGAAATAATTATATATTGCAAGCAAATATTAACCAAAAAACCAAATTATTTATGAAAAAATTAAGTTTAATATTATTCTTGTTATGCTCTTTTGTAATGCTAGCACAAAAAGAAGTAACTGGAGTAGTAAAAGATTCTGGAGGCAATCCACTTCCAGGAGTGAATGTAACTGAAAAGGGAACAAAAAATGGTGTTTCCACAGACATGGACGGAAAATATAAAATTAGAATCAATGAAGATTCGGCTTTAATTTTTAGTTATGTAGGCTATACTACAGTAACTAAAACTACTTTAGGAACCGTTCTTAATGTTACACTATCCGAAGAAGGAGGTCAAAACCTTCAAGAAGTTGTAGTGACAGGAACTAGAACTGCACCAAGAAGTAACACTACTTCAGCGCTTCCTATTGATGTTTTGTCTTCTAAAGATTTGGTATCCACAGGACAGGCTACCTTCGACAAGGCGTTACAATACAAAATACCGTCATTCAACACTGTACAAACTCCTGTTAATGATGCAACCTCTTTACTAGATCCCTACGAAATCAGAAACATGGGACCAAGTAGAACTTTAATCTTAATCAATGGAAAACGTAAAAATTTAAGTTCTTTAGTATATGTACAAACCTCTCCAGGACGTGGAGAAACTGGAGCCGATATTTCTGCTATCCCAACAGATGCTATCGAAAGAGTAGAGATTTTACGCGATGGTGCTTCTGCTCAATATGGATCGGACGCTATTGCTGGGGTAATGAACATTATTTTAAAGAAAAACAACAATTCTGGAGCTGTAACTTTAAGAAGTGGAATTACTTCTGAAGGGGATGGAGAAATGTTAGGCGTAAGCATTAATAGTGGAACAACAGTAGGTGAAAAAGGATTTTTAAACTATACCTTAGATTTTTCTAAAGTAAATTTAGCCAACCGTCCAGGAAAAGTTGATGCTGCTGGTGAGGCTGGAGATTTTGGCGCAAACCTTTCTGATGTGCAAGCTTTTTTAGCTAAACATCCAGATGCAGGAAACATTAATGGATCTCCTGAAACTACTGCTGCTAAATTTTTAGTAAATGGAGGAAAAGATTTGAGTGACAATACGCAATTGTATTACAATGCTGCCTATGTTTACAAAAAAGTAAATTCTTTTGCTAACTACAGAACACCTTATTGGAGAACTTTAGATCCTTCAAATCCTTATTTAGCTGATTTCTTTGGAGACGGAACAGCTGCTTCTTACCAAGGATATGTACCCACTTTTATTGGTGATTTGAACGATTATAACGGAACTTTAGGTTTTAAAAATCAAACCAACGGATGGAATACTGACGGAAGTATTACTGTAGGTGGCAACAGCCAAGTGTATACAGTAACCAACTCTCAAAACAGATCTGATTTGAAAGATGCTGCTGGCAACAATATATATAAAGAAAACTCTCCAATTACCTTTAAACCTGGAGGGACTAAATTCAATCACATCGTTGGAAATATTGATGTTTCAAAAAATTTATCCGACAAAGTGAGTATTGGTTTTGGATCTGAATTCAGAACAGAATCTTTTGAGGTTATAGAAGGAGATAGAGCTTCTTGGGAAGGTTTAGGAGCAGACTCTTTTGCGGGCAACAGACCTGAAAATTCAGGAAAATGGAATCGTTATAACTTAGGTTTCTATGGTGATATTGCTTTTGATATCACAGAAGACTTTTTAGTAAACGGAACTTTACGTCACGAAGAATATAGTGATTTTGGAGGAGCGACAGTTTGGAAATTAAGCACTCGTTATAAATTTTTAGATGATAAAATCACCTTAAGAGGATCTGTATCTACTGGTTTTAGAGCACCTACTTTACACCAAATTTACACTCAAAAAGCACAGTATTCTTTCGTGGCTGGACAAGGTATACAATTGAGCGGAATCATCAACAACGTTTCGCCACAAGCACGTATTTTAGGAGTTCCTAGTTTAAAAGCAGAAAACTCTACCAACATTACAATTGGTTTAGGTGCTAAACCTTCTAAAAATTTCAACTTTACAGTTGATTATTACAACATCAAAGTTGAAGACAGAATTGTTTTAGGAGACCGTCAGGATACACAATTTGGAAATGTAGCTTGGTTCTCCAATTCATTCGATTCAAGAACCTCTGGATTGGATGTAGTAGCCAATTACAACAATTTAGAAATAGGCTCAGGAAAATTAGGTTTCAACTTATCGGGTAACATTACTTTCCAAAATGAAAGAATATCAGATGTTAGAAATAACTCTTTTGGACCAATTTTAGACGCCTTGACTTTTACCTCAAGACCTGATACAAAATGGATCCTTGGTGCAAACTATGAAATTGGAAAATTCGGTTTCTCTCTTAACAATACTTATTTTGGAAAAACCACATTTAAACAAGACGGTATGAGTAATGATTTAAGAACTGAATTCATTCCTAAAATTGTAACAGATTTGGGTATTAATTTTAATGCTACAGAGAAACTTACTTTAGCTTTAAACGTAAATAACTTATTAAATGTATTGCCAGAATGGGAATTCAAGGCAGAAAATGCTGCAGGTCAAGCGATCTTAAACGATCCTGCACAAAGAAAAACACAATTCAATTTGATTACATTCAACGGTCGTTATTCTCAAATGACTTATGATGGGTATCATTTTAGCCAATTAGGCACAATGCTTAATTTATCATTAAATTATAAATTCTAATAAATTGAAAATTAGATTAAAAAAGGGTTGTCATTTGGCAACCCTTTTCTTTTAAAATTCATTAAATTTAATCCTCAAAACAAATAGTTATGGCTGAGCTATATAATGATAAAATGGCTGGTATTTACGACGCCATGTACCAAACCTTTATTGATTACAATGAAGAGTATAAATTGTATAACAATATACTACAAAAACATCATTGTAATTCTGTTCTAGAGCTAGGTAGCGGAACTGGCAATCTTGCTCTTCGATTTTTTGAAAACAATCAAAACTATTTGGGATTAGATGCTAGCGAAGACATGATAGCGATAGCCCAAAAAAGAACTTCGAATAGCACCTTCATTCATGGTGATATGAGAGAATTTGTACTAGAAAACCCAGTGGATGCCATTCTAATCACAGGACGATCAACAAGTTATTTAATTTCAAACGAAGATGTATATTATTGCTTTGATTCCGTTCATCAAAACCTAAACAACGAAGGTATATTTGTGTTCGATTTTATCGATGCTAACCGCTACATTCCTTATACCGAAGACAACCAAAGCATCCTTCATGAAGCTATTTGCGATGGCATTACACATTACCGAGAAAGCAATTGGAAACTTACCTCAGCAGATAATTTTTTAATGGAATGGACCGCAACTTATTACACGATTCACAATAATGAAAAAGAAATTATTGCAGAAGATTTTTCAACCGTTAGGGTATTTACTTTAAACGAAATACAGCTGTTTCTTTATAAAAAAGGTTTTGAAATCCTTGAAATTATGGATAGAAAAACCTATGCCTATGATACGTATGTAATTGTAGCCAAAAAGAAAAAAAACTAAAAAGTAAGACATTAGGGAAACTACATTTTTTTCTCAATAAGTGCAATGATTCGTTGCTCTTCCTCTGTTGTTGCTAAACCTGAAAAATCCCAATAATTTGATAGAATACTATTCCCCTTGTTCATTAAAGCCTTATTTTTGAAAACTTGAGGCTCTCTATAGGTGTAATTTTGATTGCTAAAATTGGTCGTTACTAAATAGTTTCTGACTTCTATGTTTTTTGTCTCTTTCTTATACACTTTCTCGAATCCGATTTCTTCTTTGGAACTTACTAAAAAATAATTAGTATCCTCAACACGGTAGGTAGTTTTGAAATTAGATTTATAAATGTTTTTTGCTCCTATCTTATTGTTCGCTATATTTCTTGACAAACTTACATCAGAAATTTTAGAGCTCACTTCGATAATCAATTTTTTATCATTATCATAGATAATTTTAAATTCATCTAGCAAACCTTTGGAGTTATCTAAAGGAGTGGCTGTAAGCACATAATAGGCATTATTTTCAGAATAGGATCGCACTAAGAAATAGTAATTATCCTTAGCTTTTGGATCTAAAATTGGTGCTAAATACTTAAAGGTATAATAATTTTCCATGATATTATTCAAGTTATACCCTAATAAATCAGCACTTACATCGTCCTCTAACACCCCAAAAGAACGATTTTGCTCCACTAAAATAGTTGAATTAATTTTTTTTTGATCACCTACAATTTGAAAATTAAGCAAGCCATCAGTATAATACGAGTAAACATCATTTAACTTAAAAAATTCTCTACAATATACTTTTAAACGAGCAGGAACATTAAATTTTTTGATAGAATTTGCGACAAGCGATTTTAAAAGTTTTTGAGGATGCTGGCGAGTTACAACTAATTCATCAAGATTATTCAGACTACTTTTTAAATAAATCACATTGCCATTTTGTTTAAGAGTGGCCGGTCGAACAGTCATTTCAACATAGGAAGGATGAGAAAACTGAATATTTGAATTTCCGTTAATCATAAAACTAACTTCCCCTTCCTTATTGCTAAGGAGAATTTGTTTGGTTCGAGCTACCAAAACAGTAACATCTTCGATTGGAAGTTGGGTATCGATATCTTTAATCACCAAAGTTCTTTCTGTTTTCTGAGCTACCATCGGAATGCTAGAAACTAATAAAAGAACAAAAAGAATATTCTTCATCAAAAGGAATTTATATCTGATAACTAATTAAAAAAAATAGTTCTATAAAAATAGAAAAATAGTTAATATAAACACTATTTACAATTAAATAAGTTAAAAAACGCCGATTTATTTCGTTTTTTTTACCAATAAACAAAGCATTGTAAAACTTGATAGATACAAAAAAAGATCTGAGAAACACCCAAATCTTTTTAAACTTATTCCAACGGTTTTGCTTATTCGTTATGCAAAAACGATTGTCTATTCAACAAGGTTTCTTCATCCTCTACGTGATTATCATCAGGTATACAACAATCTACTGGACAAACAGCAGCACATTGTGGTTCGTCATGAAACCCTTTACATTCGGTACATTTTCCTGGTACGATATAGTAAACTTCGTCAGAAATTGGCGTTTGTGGTGCATCAGCATCAATTTCTGTACCGTCTGGTAAAATTACTTTTCCTTTCAACTTGGTCCCATCTTTATAACGCCAATCGTCAGCGCCTTCATAAATTGCTGTATTTGGACATTCTGGTTCGCAAGCGCCACAGTTAATGCATTCGTCTGTAATAATGATTGCCATCTTTAACTAAATTTTTTAATTAAAATTTAAATAATTGTTTTACTATTTTTAAAAAAAAACAACTTTTGTCTTTAGCTTCTAAAAAGCTTATTTTTGTGCAAAATTACAATCAAAAGATTTCATACACAAGCAATATGACATTAGAAACAAAAAAAAGTAAATTTGTTGAATTAGGAAAATTCTTAGGACAATTTCGATCATTCGAGCATCCTATTAAAGATACTGTAGAGGGTAATGCGCTTTTTTTCGACGAATGTCTTAGCCTGATTGCGCTTTCACAATCACATAATGGTTGGTACACACCAGAGCAAGTTTGTTTCGCTTTTCAATCTTGGTCTAAAGCATTGACCAAAAAAAACTTAGATCAATGGCTTTCAAAATATGAGTTTACAGAAAAACATCCCAAAACCATTGCTTTAATTCTAGCAGGAAATATTCCTTTGGTTGGTTTTCATGATTTTTTATCAGTATTGATTTCTGGGCATAGAGTAATGGTAAAAACTTCTTCTAGTGATCAATATTTACTACCATTTCTTGCTAAATATTTACTTCACATTGCTCCTGAATTCAATGACAAAATTACTTTTGTTGAAGGGAAATTAGAGAATTTTGATGCTGTTATTGCTACTGGCAGCAACAACACGGCTCGTTATTTTGACTATTACTTTAAAGACAAACCTTCCATAATAAGGAAAAATAGAAATTCTGTAGCCATTTTAACCGGACAAGAAACCCGAGAACAACTCGAAGCTTTGGGTGAAGACATATTTCGCTATTTTGGTTTAGGTTGTCGAAACGTTTCAAAACTTTTTGTTCCAAAAAACTATGTTTTTGACGCTTTTTTTGAGGCTATATTTAAATACAAAGATGTAATTGAATACGAAAAATACGCCAATAACTACGATTATAATAAAGCCGTATTTTTAATGAGTAATTTCAAACTATTAGATAACGGATTCTTAACTATTAAAGAAGATTTTGGATATAGCTCCCCTATTTCGAGTACCTTTTATGAATATTATGATGATTTAAACGAAGTAACCCGTCGATTAGAAGAGGATAATGAAAAAATACAATGCATTGTATCCAACAATTTGACTCCAAATAGTATTCTATTTGGAATGACTCAAACACCTGAATTATGGGATTACGCAGATAACATAGATACAATTTCATTTTTATTAACAATAAAGTAAAAATTTGTCTTATTATTTCGAATAATTCAGCTTGTTTTCTGTTATGATTGCCGAAATTTGCATTTTAAATTTCGGACACTAACTAACCATGAAGAAACACAATTACAGCGCAGGACCAAGTATTTTACCACAAGAAGTTTTTGAAAAATCAGCACAAGCCATTTTAGATTTCAACAACTCAGGATTATCAATTTTAGAAATTTCGCATCGCAGTAAAGATTTTGTTGCGGTCATGGAAGAAGCAAGAGCACTTGCTTTAGAACTTTTAGATTTAACCGACAAAGGATATCATGCTTTGTTTTTGCCAGGAGGCGCCAGTTTAGAATTTATAATGGCACCTTACAACCTAATGAAAGAAGGAGGTAAAGCAGCCTACTTAGACTCAGGCACCTGGGCCAGTGCTGCCATTAAAGAAGCCAAAGTTTTTGGAGAAACCGTTATTGTAGCTTCCTCTAAAGAACAAAATTACAATCATATTCCAAAAGTATATGCCGTGCCAGAAGATGCCGATTATTTTCACTGTACGAGTAACAATACCATTTTTGGAACACAAATGAAAGAATTCCCAAAATTGAATATTCCAGTTGTTTGTGATATGAGTTCGGATATTTTTTCACGTGTTTTGGATTTTACCCAATTTGATATTATTTATGCAGGCGCTCAAAAAAATATGGGGCCAGCAGGAACGACTTTGGTGGTGGTAAAAGAAGCAATTTTAGGCAAAAACGGTCGCGTGATTCCAAGTATGTTGGATTATGCCAAACATATAAAAGCAGAGAGTATGTACAATACTCCACCAGTTTTCCCAGTATATACTTCGCTATTGACTTTGCAATGGCTGAAAAACTTGGGAGGTGTAGCTGCCATTGAAAAAATCAATAATGAAAAAGCGGCCTTATTGTACAATGAAATCGACAGAAATCCATTGTTTAGAGGAACTGCTGCTGTAGAAGACCGTTCGAATATGAACGTAACTTTCTTATTGAACGACGAAGCTCATAAAGATACTTTTGACGCGTTGTGGAAAGCCGCTAACATTTCAGGACTTCCAGGACACCGTTCTGTAGGAGGTTATAGAGCGTCTATCTATAATGCTATGCCAATAGAAAGTGTTCAAGTTTTGGTTGATGTTATGAAAGCTTTGGAAGCAGCGGTTTAATCGCTTGCACCAAACTTTCTTGAAAGCACAACTCCCCTAGCCCCGATAGTAGTGGATATCCTTTTCTATTTTTCCTTTAAAAATAGAAAAGATAAGAACGGATAGCGGGATTAGCTCCTAAAAAAATAAAATTATAGTACAGTTGATTCTTTGGGAAAAACAAGGAATTAGAGAAACAAAAGAAATAAAAAATGAAAGTATTAGCCAATGACGGAATTTCGAAAAGTGGAATTCTAGCTTTAGAAAAAGGTGGTTTTGAAGTAATCACTACAAAAGTGGCGCAAGAACAAGTGGCCAATTTTATTAATGAAAACAACGTGAGCGTTATCTTGGTAAGAAGTGCTACCAAAGTGCGCAAAGACATTATCGATGCTTGTCCGGGTATCAAAATTATTGGTCGTGGCGGTGTTGGTATGGATAATATTGATGTGGATTATGCAAAAAGCAAAGGGATTCACGTAATCAATACGCCTGCTTCTTCATCAGAATCAGTGGCGGAATTGGTTTTTGGACATTTGTTTACTGGGGTTCGTTTTTTACACTACTCTAACAGAAATATGCCTCTTGAAGGTGATACTAATTTTGAAGGTTTGAAAAAAGCGTATGCTAACGGTACGGAACTTAGAGGAAAAACTTTAGGAATTGTAGGTATTGGACGTATTGGTCAAGCTACCGCAAAAATGGCTTTGGGATTAGGCATGAAAGTCATTGCTGCCGATAGCTTTATCCCTCAAGTGGATGTTAAAGTCGATTTTTTTGACGGACAATCGATAACTACTACTATTGTTTCGCAATCTTTAGAATCGTTGTTTCAAGAAGCTGACTTCATTACTTTGCATGTACCAGCACAAGACGGGTATATTATTGGTGAGGAGCAATTGGCTACCATGAAAGATGGCGTAGGAATTGTAAACTGTGCGCGTGGTGGTGTAATTGACGAAGTAGCCTTAGTGAAAGCTTTAGACAGCGGAAAAGTAGCTTTTGCAGGTTTAGATGTTTTTGAAAGTGAGCCAAAACCAGAATTGGCGATTTTGATGCATTCTAAAATCTCGTTGACACCACATATAGGAGCGGCAACCAACGAAGCTCAAGACAGAATTGGAACAGAATTAGCCTCACAAATTATTGACTTGCTAGGGTAATTTTTTTCGACTTCACTATACCAAAAGGGTAATTTATAATGAATGTTATAAATTATCCTTTTTTGCTTAAATTTGAGAATACTTTAAATCTAAAACCCTATGTTTGAACAACTAACACAATTAGTAGAACAATTTGGAGGTGATGCTGTTGTCAAAAACAGCGCTATTCCAAATGAGCAAAACGAAGCCGTTATGCAGGAAACGAGCAGCTCCATTTTCGCAAGTTTACAAAAAATGGTTGCTGATGGAGGAGTTGAACAATTGGCAGGTTTACTTCAAGGCAATTCAGCTCAGGATAGTTCAAATCCCGCAGTACAACAAATTACAGAACAAGTGACGGGTAATTTGAGTGAGAAATTTGGTTTAAGTAGCGAAACAGCGTCTAGTGTTGCTGGTGGTATGATTCCGCAAATTCTTGGTGGATTGATGAGCAAAGCCAATGACCCCAACGATAGTTTTCAAATTTCGGATATTATTGGAGCTATTGCAGGAAATAGTGAACAAGTAAACGGGATCATGGAAACCATTTCTAAGTACGGAACACAATTTGGTCTAGATCAAAATGCAGATGGCAAAGTTGACTTGAGCGACGCTATGAAACTAACAAAAGACAGTGGAGGAATTGGAAGTTTTATAAGTAAACTATTCGGAAAATAATAGCCAAAAACATATAGAAAAACATCATTTCCCTATCGGAGATGACGTTTTTTTTATGATAGAATTTAGAAATTTCAACAGCAAAAGTTGTAAATTTCGATTTCAATAGTTAAGCCATGAAAAAGATAGCTTTTATAATCGTGCTTATTGCAATACTTGGCGCTTGTTCTACTTCGAAAAACAATTTTGCATCGGTTCCTGCCACAAATTCGGTGAAAGGAGACACCATAAGAATTGCCAATGATTCGCTAGAATATGAAGTTATTATTATTGATCCTGGATTTAGCGCTTGGTTGAATTCTATTGCACTTCCAAGAGGTTATTATTCGCAATTTTATTTAGAAAATAAAATTCGATTTTATATTACTGAGTGGAACAATAGAGTACAACAACCGTTTCGATTTGACCCAAATTTATATGAAATGACAATAAACTATGACCCACAAATAAATTATGGATACGAGGTCAATTATCTTATTTATAATTACATGATTTATTTCCAAAATCGATACCAGCAAAAGTTATGGGGCAATGTCCCGATACGATAATCTTAGTATATTTGTACCATTGACACTTTAGAATGAGAAAATTAAAAGAACGTTGGGGAATAGAAAGTAACTTTCAATTAACACTGATTTTTATTGTTTTTGCCATTACCGGTTCAGCTTCTGCTTGGCTATCGAAACCTTTTTGTTATTGGCTGGGCATTACCAAAGACGATTTAGGATTTTGGTTCACTCCACTCCGACTCCTACTTATTTTTCCAATTTATCAAGTACTATTGGTTTTCATAGGATTTTTATTTGGTCAATTTCAATTTTTTTGGGCATTCGAAAAAAAAATGCTTCGAAGTATGGGACTCGGTTTTCTTTTCAAAACATAAAAAAAGCTTCATTTCTGAAGCTTTTTTTATTGGTATTAATTAAGAATTTTTCTGTTTCTTGATCAGATAAGTGTATATCCAAGTCAAAGTAAACGTAGGAATGACATCCGAGAAAGGAAAAGCTTCTTCTATAAATGTAATCGCTCCCGCTACTTTCCCAACACTTCCTTTGTACATCCAGGTCATCAGAAAACCCGCTAAAGGTGCCCAAACGACATCTGAGAATTCACCAATCATTGGTATGGAAAAAGAGAGCATTCCGATAGCATCAAACAAGATACTCAAGAATAAATGGCTTCTTTTTTGAGAAACTTCGGTGCTAATTTCTGCATGGTTTGTCATTTTTAAATTTTTGAAAAGTCCAAACAAAAATAGTGCCTTTTATTCTTGTTTGATCATATTGAAGAAATCATTTCTATTTTCTTTTTCATTAAAAATCCCTCCATATTGAATCGTAGAGGTAAAACTAGTTTCATCTTTGATACCACGACTAGAAACGCACAAATGTTTGGCTTCCATCACTACAATCACATTGTCTGTTTCCAAAACAGTTTTCAATTCATTAAAAATCTGCATAATTAAACGCTCTTGAACTTGGGGACGACGAGAATAATAATCGACGATTCGGTTCAATTTGGACAATCCAATCACTTTGCCACTGGAAACATACCCTATGTGCGCTTTACCAACAATTGGTAAAAAATGATGCTCACAGGTAGAATTAAAATTAATATTGGCTTCAACCAGCATTTTGTCATAATGGTAGCTATTTTCGAAAACGGAAATCTTGGGTTTGTTTTTAGGATCTAAACCACTAAAAATTTCTTGAATATACATCTTTGCCACACGAAACGGAGTGCCGCTCAAGCTATCATCTGTCATGTCCAATCCCATTTCTTCCATAATGGCATGAAAATGATGCTCAATTCGTTGCATTTTCTCGGCATCCGATTTTACAAATGCGTCAACTCTAAGCGGAGTATCTGCGCTGGTGGCTTGGTGATTATCACCTAAAATTTCAATTAATTCTCTGTCTAATACTGTGTTCATCTTTTAGGTGCTATTTATTTTAATAATGTAGTAAACGATTCAGATAGCTTGTTCATTTTGGGAGTAATAACGTAATGACAATACGATTGTTCCTTATTTTGTTGATAATAGTTTTGATGGTACGATTCGGCTGGATAAAAGGCAGTAACAGGTGATAGCTGAGTAACGATCGGTGAATCGAAAACTTTAGCTTCTACTAATTGCAGGATATAAGCTTCAGCTAATAGCTTTTGACTGTCAGAATGATAAAAAATTTCACTACGGTATTGCGTTCCTACATCGGCGCCTTGTCGATTCAATGTAGTAGGATTGTGCGTTGCAAAAAAAACTTCTAAAAGAGTTCCAAAAGCAATTAAGTCCTCATCGAATATAATTTGAATAGCTTCTGCGTGTCCTGTTGTACCTGTGCATATTTGTTGATACGTTGGATTTTCAACTCTACCTCCAATATAACCCGATACTACAGACTCTACTCCTTTTAGCTGTAAAAAAACAGCTTCGGTACACCAAAAACAGCCTCCAGCAAATGTTGCAATCGATTGATTCATTAAAATAGAATTATAATTTTGTTTAACAAAAATACATTTTAATTAAACAAAAAAATCATTTTAACGAAACATTAATACTTGTTTTTTACAAATAACCTTCGAATGGGTTCTAGAAAAATTAAAATCTTTGTTTCTTTGTAAAAACACTTTGGGATGATACAAGCAAAAAACATACATAAATTCTACGACCAACTTGAAGTTTTAAAAGGAGTAGATTTACATATCTCTAAAGGAGAAATAGTATCTATTGTAGGAGCTTCTGGTGCAGGAAAAACCACTTTGCTTCAAATTTTGGGTACGCTAGACAGGCCCAGTAAATCGGATCATTCAAGTTTGTTAATTAATGGTGAAGATGTTTTAAGCATGAATGACAAAGCCTTGTCACGCTTTCGTAATTTAAATTTAGGATTCATCTTTCAATTCCATCAATTATTACCCGAGTTTACTGCTCTTGAAAATGTTTGTATTCCAGCTTACATTGCGGGTAAAAACAAATCCGAAACAGAGCTAGAAGCCAAAAAAATATTAGATTTTTTGGGATTATCTCATCGTTTACATCACAAACCCAACGAACTTTCGGGTGGTGAACAACAAAGAGTAGCTGTAGCTAGAGCACTAATAAATAAACCCGATATTATCTTTGCAGACGAACCGTCTGGGAATTTGGATACGGTTTCTGCCGAAAATTTACATCAGTTATTTTTTAAACTTAGAGACGAGTTGGGACAAACCTTTGTAATTGTAACGCACAACGAAGAGTTAGCAAATATGGCTGACAGAAAATTGGTAATGGTAGATGGTCAAATTAGCAGTAAATAATACAAATTAATTCAAGTAAAACTTCTAAACATGACTGAGGCTGAACTCAAAGATTTTCTAGACCAAAAAGTAGTGCAATACAACACCCTAGATTTTATAGAAAGTGATCCAGTTCAAATTCCGCATTTATTTACTCAAAAAGAAGATATTGAAATTGCTGGTTTCCTGAGCGCAACTATCGCTTGGGGCAACCGCAAAATGATCATCAAAAACAGTCATAAAATGATGGACTTGATGGGAAATTCACCTTATGACTTTGTTTTATCTCATTCAGATAGCCATTTGGAGCCTCTTGATTCATTTGTTCATAGAACTTTTAACGGACAGGACTTTAAGGCTTTTATAAAAGGATTACAGCATGTATACAAGCATCATGGTGGATTAGAAAATGTTTTTGCCAAACATCAAGAAACCACGAGTGTCCAAAAAAGCATTCATGAGTTTAAAAAAATATTTTTTGAAGTAAATCAACCGCAAAGAAGTCAAAAACACATTTCAGATCCATTCAATAATTCGGCAGCCAAAAGAATCAACATGTACCTAAGATGGATGTGTCGTCAAGACAATAAAGGAGTAGATTTGGGCATTTGGAAAAGCATTTCTCCTTCAAAATTATCTTGTCCTCTGGATGTACATTCAGGCAATGTCGCTCGCAAATTAGGTCTTTTGAATAGGAAACAAAATGACGGAAAAGCCTTAAACGAATTAGATACCCAACTCCGACTTTTAGATCCAAAAGATCCAGTTAAGTATGATTTTGCCTTATTTGGCCTAGGAGTTTTTGAAGCGTTTTGAAAACAAAGCACCACTAACTAACTGATCAGGGCAAACGCACCATTTATTGTTTCGCCACGAATGACACTACTACGCACTACTATTTGTGATAGTAAAATTTGAATAACACGAATCTTATCTTTCTTTGGCAGATTGGTGCTATTTATGATATTCTAATTTGAATTAGTATGTGTAATTCTATCTAACACTTTTATTAATCTTTGAAAATCAGCGCATCAGCGGTAAACAAAGTTAGCCAAGCTGCCGTCAAAGTTTTCCACTTTCTTGAAATTTGTGGCTAATTTTATTTTTTTAAATTCACTCTATTACCTTAACTAACTGATATACAACACCTAAATAAGAACAAAAAAAGTGTACCTTTGCACAAAATTTAAGCCAATGAGCACTTTCGAGCAATTCAACCTCCCAAAATCGTTACAAAAAGCAATTGATGAAATAGGATTTACCTCTCCCACTCCCATTCAGGAAAAAACTTTTTCTGTAATTATGTCTGGAAGAGACATGATGGGAATTGCACAAACAGGAACCGGTAAAACCTTTGCTTACCTAATTCCTCTATTGAAACTTTATAAATTTACACACACCAATACACCAAAAATCGTAATTCTTGTACCGACCAGAGAATTAGTTGTACAAGTTGTAGAAGAAGTAGAAAAATTGACAAAATACATGTCGGTGAAAACGCTTGGTATTTATGGAGGTGTCAACATCAATACCCAAAAAAAAGCAGTTTATGAAGGTGTTGATATTTTAGTAGGAACTCCGGGTAGAACTATGGATTTGGCTTTGGATGCTGTTGTTCGCTTTGATGAAACCCAAAAGTTAGTTATCGACGAATTCGACGAAATGCTCAATTTAGGTTTTCGAACACAATTAACCGCTTTGCTGGCTATGATGAAAACCAAGCGTCAGAACATTTTATTTTCGGCTACCATGACTGATGAAGTAGATGAAGTACTGAATGATTATTTCGATTTTCCAGAAGAAGTAACCCTTGCTGCCTCAGGAACACCTTTGGAAAATATTGAACAAATCACCTACAACGTTCCAAATTTCAATACCAAAATCAATCTTTTGCAGCATTTATTGGAAAACAATGAAGACATGAGCAGAGTTTTGGTTTTTGTAAATAACAAAAAAATATCCGACATGCTTTTCAATCGAATAGAGGAAGTATTTGAAGGACAATTTGGAATTATTCATTCTAATAAATCGCAAAACTATCGTTTAAGTACCATGGCAGCATTTCAAGAAGGAAACTTGAGAGGCTTAATCACTACCGACATTATGGCGAGAGGTTTAGATATTTCGAACATCACGCATGTCATCAACTTTGAAATGCCTGAATTACCAGAACTTTATATGCACCGTATTGGAAGAACCGGTAGAGCCGATGCCACTGGAACTGCAATTAGTTTCGTAACACCTCGGGAAGAAGAAGCAAAAATTGAAGTTGAAGTTTTGATGAACATGGAATTGCCTATCGCTGATTTTCCAGAAGAAGTTGAGGTTTCAACTAAGTTAATCGAGCCTGAAAAAGACCGCCAGCCTGTAAAATTTTTAATGAAAAAAGTGAAACTTGAGGGAGAAGGTGCTTTTCATGAAAAAAGTAAAAAGAACAAAAAAATCAATCTTGGTGGTCCTTCCAAAACTAAGAAAAAAACACATGGTTCTGTAAATAGAAACATGCTTAAAACAAGAGCCAAAAAACGAAAAGACTCCAACAAATAAGCCATAAATAGTAAGCCACAAATTCACGTATTAAAAAAAATTGCTTACTTAAAAATCGTAGTTTTTGTTGCCTAAATTAAGTCTTCTTAATTGAAAACAAAAAAACCGCAAATTCGCAAATTAAAAGCTTAAAAGCATCAAAGAATTTGCGGATTAGCGGTTAACTTTTTTTAAACCTGAAAAAAAATATAGCAATCTAAATAGTTATAACTAGAATCTGAAACCAAAAAAATTGGTGAATTCGTGGCTTAAACTTATTGATTTGAATAGCTTATAATCGCTTTTCAAAAAGCAAATCTACTGGTTGGCAAACCGAAATTCTCTTCTCAGTATCTGTTAAACCACCAGTGCTTTTATCTCTTCTAAAAACCACTACTTCATTACTGAATTGATTGGCAATCAAAAGCAAATTACCTGTTGGATCAATCACAAAACTTCTAGGTCCTTTACCCAAAGTACTTACAGCTTCTTTGAATTCTAATTTTCCATTCTTCAACACTTTAAAAATTGAAATGGTGTTCGCCTCTCCTCTATTGGTAGCATACAAAAACTTTCCATCTGGAGATAATGCAATGGCTGCCGCACGAAAATCGCCTTTATATTCTCTGGCCATTACAGAAGTATCTTCTACTAAAGTCAATTCTCCTTTAACAAAACTATACGTCAACAATCCTCCATCCAATTCATTCAAAACATAAACATATTTTCCATCTTTGTCAAATGTCAAATGTCGTGGACCAGCTCCTGGCTTAACACTCACACTGCCTTTAAAAGTCAAAATATCTTTGCTAGCATCAGCATTATAATCATATACATAAATTTTATCAGTACCCAAATCGACAGCTAAAACATGTTTATAATCTGGCGAAAAAGCTACCATATGAAGGTGTGAAGCTTCTTGACGCTCCTTATTTGGACCACTTCCAGAAAGTTGTACGACTTGTTTAGCATCCGTCAAACTTCCATCTGCATTTTTAAAGAAAACAGTTATACTTCCACCAGAATAATTGGCAGTAATCACATTTTTATCATCTGTAATTACATAGCAAGGATCGGCGCCTTTTGTTGCTTGTTTATTCAATACAATAAACTTACCAGCATTTCCATCATAGCTAAATGACGTTGTAGCACTAGTCGCTCCAGACTCATTAACCGCATATAAATATTTGTTATCAGATGAAAGTGCCAAAAAACTCGGATTCTGAATGTTTACTGTCGATCCATTCAATTTTGAATTCCCCGAAATAACATCAAACTTATAAGTATAAATTCCTTTATTTTCGCATGTATTAGTATAGGTTCCCACCAGTAAATTATAGAGATCTTGTTGTGCTTGGGTGGTGGTAAATACAGCAAGAAATAAGAATAGTAAAATCTTGTTTTTCATCATTAGGTAAAATTATTTTAAGCGGCGAAATTACTCAATATTTTGAAACCTAAAAATAAATAATTCGTTTTTGAAAAAACCCAACTTCATCGCCCTTGTATTGGTTCAAATTCGTATTTTTGAGCGTTCCATCTGAATTCTTTTAAATTACATTAGGAGCAGCATCAAAGGTTTTTTTTGCCAGCATCGTCCCGCTCTCCGTTATATCTTTTTTTATTTTACCCTGTCAGGGTTTTAAACCCTGACAGGGTAAAATAAAAAAAGGATGCCACTGCGATCGGGGCTAGAGAGTAACAAAAAGCATTTTCAGGAAACAGCCAAAAAAAAACAACAATCCAAATTATAAAGTAAACCACCATAGAATGCAATTC
Source organism: Flavobacterium sp. RSSA_27 (assembly GCF_051547125.1). Lineage (NCBI taxonomy): Bacteria > Pseudomonadati > Bacteroidota > Flavobacteriia > Flavobacteriales > Flavobacteriaceae > Flavobacterium > Flavobacterium sp. RSSA_27. Next base: position 280,414 of record NZ_JBPTTN010000002.1, on the reverse strand, counting down.
ATACATCCCGAAATTCTATACTTTTTATTTCTTTTACTGCTCCCAATTTTGGTGCATCTGTTCCAACTTAGAAAATTCAAAACAGAATACTTTACCAACGTCCGTTTCTTAAAAAAACTGACCATAGAATCCCGAAAAAGTTCCAAACTCAAAAAAAGACTTTTGCTAGCCACACGTTTGTTACTACTTACAGGTTTAATCATCGCTTTTGCGCAACCATTCATCGAAGCCAAAGACCATAAAAATGCTACCAATGAATTGTACATCGTTTTAGACAATTCCTTCAGTATGCAAGCCAAAGGAAATCGTGGCGAATTGCTCAAAAGAGCCGTTCAAGAATTATTAGAAGAAACCCCCGAAAGCAGCACTTTTTCATTACTAACCAACGATCAAGCTTTTTGGAATACCGATATTAAATCCATTCAAAGTGAACTTCAAAATATAAAGTATTCTGCCATTCCATTTGAAATCAACACGCAACTAGCTAAAATAAAAGCAAGAAAATCAGCCTTCAAAAAAGACATCATCATCTTATCCGATGGCATTGGCACCTCTCAAAAACCAGTACAAAAAAATGACGAAGAAATAATTTATTTCATACAATCTGAAGCCGAACAAACAAACAATGTAGCAATCGATAGTGTATATATCAATCAAACCCTTGATAATTTTTACGAAATATCGGTGGCTATCCAAGGTTTTGGAGATGATTTTAATCCACTTCCTGTCGCTCTTTACCATCAAAACAAATTGATTGCCAAAACAATGATTACACCAGATTCCAAAAAGAAAACGGTCAATTTTACCATTCCAAAACAAGAATTTCAGGGCTATGCTACTATCAACGACAAGGCATTGACCTACGACAACGATTATTTCTTTAGCATCAGTAAAAACAAAAAAAATAGTGTTTTAAGTATCGGTGAATCTACAAAAAGTGACTTTCTATCCCGAATTTTCACCGCAACAGAATTCAATTATAGCAATTCACAATTACGCAATCTGGATTACAACACTATCGAAAAACAATCGACTATAGTACTCAATGAAATTCCTGAAATCCCACAAGCCTTGCAAAATACCTTACAAAGTTTTGTCAACAAAGGGGGAAATTTGGTCCTTATACCTTCTGAAACTTCCACTACAACAACGACCAATACTTTTCTGAAAAATCTCGGAAATGTGCAATTTATTGCTCCTGAAAACAACTCCAAACAAATTACAAAAATCAATTTTGATCATCCCCTTTTTAATGGCGTATTCGAAAGTAAAATCACTAACTTTCAATATCCAAAAGCCGAAAAATCATTTGTAATCAAAAGTGCGTATCCAAATATTCTTTCGTACGAAGATCAAAATGCATTTCTGTCAGCCATACCAAAATCTGTTGGAGCGATTTTTATTTTTTCGGCACCCCTAAACACAAAAAATAGCAACTTTCAACAATCACCCTTGATTGTTCCAGTGTTTTATAAAATGGGAATCTACAATAAAAATGCTTTACTCTATGCCGCAACCATTGGCAATACTACTCCTTTCTGGATCAATACTACATTAACTAAAGAAGCGGTGCTAACTGTAAAAGGAAAAGAAGAACAATTCATCCCCATACAACAAATGCTGGACAATAAAGTAAAATTAACCTTTGCAGACCTACCCAAAAAATCAGGAAATTATACCATTTTCAATAAAGAAATAAGCCTAGAAAACCTCTCATTCAATTATGCCCGAACAGAAAGCGATTTGAATCAAGTGAATACCAATTGGGTAACTTCTTTTGATACCATGGACAGTATCAAAAACGTTTTCAATACATTACAAACCAATAGAACAGACCATCAACTTTGGAAATGGTTTCTTATCTTTGCCCTAACATTTTTACTAGCAGAAATGGCCATCATCCGATTTGTAAAATAATTAAAGTTTAAAAAAAAACTTATCTTTTATACCCATGAAAATTCTCCTTAGAGCAGCTACAATTATCGATTCTAAAAGTCCTTTTCACAACCAAACTATGGATATTTTAATCCATGATGGATACATCAAAAAAATAGGAGTTGGACTCTCAACAGATGAAGCCCAAGAAATCCAATTACCACACTTACAGGTTTCTTCAGGTTGGTTTGACAGCAGTGTGTCCCTAGGAGAACCCGGTTTTGAAGACAGAGAAACCATCAGTAATGGTCTTATGGTAGCTGCAAAAAGTGGATTTACAGCCATTGCGCTTCAACCCAACTCATATCCAATTATTGACAATCAAGGGCAGATTAACTTTGTTTTAAACAAAGCTAAGGATGCCTTAACGCAACTCTATCCAATTGGCGCACTCACAGTAAACAGTGAAGGCAAAGATATGGCGGAGCTTTTTGACATGAAAAAAGCTGGAGCTATTGCATTTGGTGATTATACTAAAAGTTTGGACAATGCGAATTTGTTGAAAATCGCTCTGCAATATGTGCAAGATTTTGATGGACTAGTTATTGCTTTTGCACAAGACGAAAAAATAAAAGGTAATGGGGTAGCAAACGAAGGGGTAGCATCAACAAGATTAGGATTAAAAGGTATTCCTGCCTTAGCAGAAGAATTACACATTGCCAGAAATTTATTTTTATTAGAATATACAGGTGGTAAATTGCACATTCCAACGATTTCAACACAAAAATCAGTTGCGTTACTAAAAGAGGCAAAAGCCAAAGGTTTACAAGTAAGTTGTAGTGTTAGCGTACATCATTTAGTAGTAAACGAAGATCAATTGGATGGTTTTGATACTCGATACAAAGTAACACCACCGCTCAGAAGCGAATTGGATAGAAAAGCGTTACTAGAAGGAATTCTAGACGGAACAATTGATATGATTACAACTGATCACAATCCTATTGATATTGAACATAAAAAAATGGAATTTGACGGCGCTAAAAACGGCACGATTGGACTTGAAAGTGCCTTTGGAGCATTAGCTACTGTTTTACCAACAGCCGTAATCATCGAAAAATTAACCGCAGGAAAAACAACTTTTGGAATTCCGACTCACGCTATCAACGAAGGAGAACCAGCCAATTTGACCCTTTTTACTACCGAAGGAGAAAGTATTTTTACCAAAGAAAATATCCTTTCAAAATCTAAAAACTCCGCTTTTCTTGGCCAAAAATTACAAGGAAAAGTATATGGTAGTATCAATCAGGATCAAATGATTTTGAACCAATAATTACCCTAAATCGCAACAAAAATGAGCACATCAGACAACGGAAAAAATATAGCCATTGTAAGTTATCTTACTATTATTGGCGCCATTATCGCAATTTTTATGAACTCAGAAAAGAAAGATTCATTTGCCGCTTTTCACATTCGTCAAGCCTTAGGCATTTTCCTTTCTTTCTTTTTAATTGGCTATTTCATTGGCTATTTTGATAGCTGGATGATTTCGTCTGCCTTTTATGTATTCTATTTTATCCTTTGGATTTACGGTTTTGTAGCAGCATTACAAGGAGAAGCCAAACTCATTCCGCTTTTGGGAGAACAGTTTCAGAAGCTTTTTAAAAACATAGAATAACATACATCAAATACATTTCATGAATTTATCCTTAGCATTCAAAATAAGAGAACCTAAAGTCGTTTTAGCAGAAAATCCAGTATTGATTTTACTACACGGTTACGGCAGCAATGAAGCAGATTTATTCTCTTTTGCACCAGAATTACCTGATCACTACTATATCATTTCGGTTAGAGCACCTTATGACTTACAATACCGAAGTTATGCGTGGTATGCCATCAATTTTGATGCTGATCAAAACAAATTTTCAGATAACGATCAAGCACGGGAATCTCGTGATTTGATTGCCAATTTTATTGACGAGTTAGTACAAAATTATCCCATCAACAAAGAAGAAGTAACGCTTATCGGCTTTAGCCAAGGCGCTATTTTGAGTTATGCTGTTGCCCTCTCGTATCCCGAAAAAGTAAAACAGATTGTTGCGATGAGCGGTTATTTGAATCCAGATATCTTAGCCGAAGATTACTTAAAAAACAATCTGAATTCCTTACGAATTTTTGCCTCTCACGGCACAGTAGATCAAGTGATTCCTGTAGAATGGGCCAGAAAAACAGCTCCTTTTATTGAAAAATTAGGCATTGACATTACTTTCAAAGAATATCCAATTGGGCATGGAGTTTCGCCACAAAATTTTTATGACTTCAAAAATTGGTTGCAATAAATACAACTTTTAGCAAATAAAAAAAGCAGCTTTAAATTATATCTTAAAGCTGCTTTTTCATTTTGGTTTCAATAAAAGGAACTCCTAAATAATCAATGGCAAGTTCTTCTACGATTTGCCATCCATACTTTAGATAAAAAGCAACTCCAACGGGTGATGATGCCAAATAAATTTCAAAATGTCCGATGGCTTGTGCTTCCTTTTCAATATAATGAAGTAAGTTTGACCCAATTCCTTTCTTTGCATAATCAACATGGGTGTAGAAACCTACAATATAATTGCCATCTAAAGCAATTGTTCCAACAATACTTCCATTTTGCTTAGCACAAAACACTTTTTGTTTCAATATTTTTTGTTGTACCGCTTCAGTTGAATAATAACTTTTAAAAATGGCCCACTGCTGTTCAGAATAGAAGGGTTTTAAATAAAAATTTGCATTGTTTAGTATTAACACACTCAACGCTTCGGCATCAATTACCTTTGCTTTTGCAATTGTAAAGGGTTGCATCCTCTTTATTTTTGGTACAACAAAGACTGATTCACTTCAAAAGATATACTTTCGTCGGAATTGACAAAATATTTAATAAGTACTTCTCCCCAATAGTCACCATCGCTAAAATCAGCAATAATCCATCGGTGATTTAAAATTCTAACTTTATTGATTACAAATTTATTAGGTCCAATAGGATCTTGTCCTGTATAGGGATTTCCTTTAGGATTATTATTTAAATCCAGTAATTTCTCGGTTACAACAGGAATTAATTTTTCAACCAAAATGGTTTTGTCAGGATTGGTTGCATCAAAATAATTTTGTGCATTTTCATTTTTAGCTAAAGAAAAATAATTGGCATCATCCAATTTAAGTGTTACTTTTTTGATACTATCTCTAAGTTTCGCAGTGACTTTTGCGAATTTTTCTTGCTCAAATTTTACTTCTTTATTTAAAAACATATAAGTATAAATATTGAATAAAACAGCCAATATAAAACCATAAAGTAGGAGTGATTTTTTCATTTTTTAAATTATAAATTAAATGGTAATAACTAAATTATCGTAGGCCAAAAATACATTTTCTGGCAATTCTTTTTGAACATCTTCGTGAAAGCCTAACAAATGACTGATATGTGTCAGATATGTTTTTTTTGGTTGTACTAAAGCAATAAAATCAAGCGCTTCTTGAAGATTAAAATGGGTATTATGTGGGGTGATACGCAATGCATTCAAGACCAAAACATCTAGATTTTTCAATTTTTCAACCTCTTCCGGGGCAACCGTTTTTACATCCGTCAAATACGCAAAATCATCCACTCGGTATCCAAAAACTTGTAAATCGCCGTGCATAGCATTAATCGGAATTACCGTTTTTCCACCCAAAACAAAGGGTTGATTATTGATTACCTCAATGGTTTTTACCGATGGCGCTCCAGGGTACCTATTTTCAGTTTCAAACACATAATCAAAACGTTTTATTAAATTTTCGATTACACGTTGATGGGCATAAATCGGCATTTCTCCTTGTCTAAAATTGAATGGACGAATATCGTCTAAACCTGCAGTATGATCTGAATGTTCATGAGTGAATAAAATCCCGTCTACTTTTTGACAATTGGATACCAACATTTGCTGTCTAAAGTCGGGACCGCAATCGATAACATAAGAATGGTCTCCCCAGGACATCCAAAGCGATACACGAAGTCTTTTGTCCTTATAATCAGTGCTTTTACAAACTGGATGTGTACTCCCAATAATTGGAATTCCTTGTGAAGTACCAGTCCCTAAAAAATAGATAGTCAATGGAGTGTTATTTTTTTACAAAAATAGAATTATTTATGATTCATTTAGATATCGAATTAATTAACTTTGTCACAAAACACGACTATTTGCATTAAAATGGATACAAAAAAATTTAAACTTAAAGGTGATAAGGTCATTGAACAAATTCCTTCTATGAAGGACAAAGCGCTTCGAATAAATCTTAATGAAAATATATACGGAACATTTGCTGAAATAGGTGCCGGTCAAGAAACCGTAAGGCATTTTTTTAGAGCTGGAGGATCCTCTGGAACTATTGCAAAAGCTATGTCTGCTTATGATAAAGACTTTAGTGATGCGGTATACGGCATTGAAGAAGATGGGAGATACGTAACCGAAAGTCGTCTTAAAAAAATGCTAACCTTTGAAGGTCAATTAATCGAAGAACGATTAAGTCGTGCCAAACACCCTAATAAATTATTCTTTAGCTATGCTAATACCGTAGCTACAATTGATTTTGCCAAACAATTCAAAGGTCATGGATGGGTGGGTATTCGGTACCAATTAGACCCAGCCGAAGCTTATAACGAAATCATACTACACATTCGTTTTAAAGAAACAGATTCTCGCTTACAACAAGAAACCTTAGGAATTCTAGGTGTCAATTTAATCTATGGAGCATTTTATAAATACCAAGATCCAAAAAAATTACTACGATATTTATACGACCACTTAGATAAAGATCAATTAGAAATTGACACCATCAACTTTTCAGGCCCACGTTTTGCTGAAGTAGACAATCGATTGATGAGTTTGCAATTGGTAAAAAACGGAATGACAGATGCGGTGATGTTTAATCCAGAAGGAAAAAACATCTTACCCGCTGCTATTTTATACAAAAAAAACATTTTAGCTTTTAGAGGTAGTTTTCGTCCAGTTACCAAAGTAAATATGGACATGTATGAAAATTCTATAAAAATGTTTTTAGAAGAAAACAAAGTTGAGAAAGAAAACACCCAAGTTATCTTTGAAATTACTTTATCTAATTTGCGTTCAGATGGAGAAATAGACGAACGTGATTTTATGGACAGAGCCGAATTGTTATGCTCCTTAGGTCAAACCGTTATGATTTCTAATTTCCAAGAATATTATAAAGTGGTAGAATATTTTGCCAACTATACCAAAGCTCGAATGGGATTGGCTATGGGGGTAAACAATTTAGTCGATATTTTTGACGAAAAATACTATCGCCATTTAAGTGGTGGAATTTTGGAAGCTTTTGGTAAATTGTTTTATCGTGACATGAAAGTGTTCTTGTATCCGATGCTGGGTGAAGATGGAGAAATTATTACCTCTGAAAATTTGAAAGTACATCCAAGGATGAAAGAATTATACAAATTCTTCAAATTTAATGGTAAAGTAGTTGATATAACCGATTATGACCCTACTATTCTTGAAGTATTCTCTAGAGAAGTTCTTAAAATGATTAGTCAAGGAAAACCCGGTTGGGAATCTATGTTGCCATCAGGTGTAGCAGAAATCATTAAAAAACAACGCCTTTTTAGTTATGATCCTGAAAAGGTATTGCAGTCTTAATTAAAACTTTTAAAAGCTCAACATCTACTGTTATGTTGAGCTTTATTTTTAAAATCAAAAGTTATTTTTTTTGGAGAATGTATTTAGAAGCTAAATCGCCTTCCACTATGTTTCCAGACATATCCATTTGCACTAAATGATTTTCGCCAACTTTATATTGATTAGGTTTGTGTTCTAAACCGTTAAGAGTTATCACAGACCCCGATTTATCCCAAGAAAAATTTCCTTGTTCTATAGTAGTTTTTTCATCTCCTTTTCCCATATTGTTTGTTTTCAACACAAATGTATTGTCTTTTCCTAAAGTTAATTCTACAGCTATTCCTTCACAATTTGCACAAGGAGTAACCCCTTTATACACGCCTTCCCAATCCAATGAAACTTGTGAATTGTCGCCTACATGATTTGTATCTATAGGCATTCCAGCTACTGAATCCGCTTTAATTTCAATTAAATTAGTATTTTCCTTTGGAGGTTCTTGCTTACAAGATATAGCCATCAAAACAATAATAACAAACAGAAAGGAGATCTTTTTCATTACAAAATGGTGTTGATTATAAAATATGGAAGCATGAATTTAGTAATTAAAATTCACATAATATGTTAAGACACACAATTATTACTTACTAATTTCAGTTTTCATACTTTAAATCCAGCTCAGTAATAGACCCACTATAAGAAACACTAGATCTATTATTGCTATTAATAATCAGAGAAGCACCTCCTTCAAAGAAAACCGTTAATTGAATGTTGTACTGATCATTCTTGTCTTTAATTTTAGCTTTTAGCAAATAACTTTTTTTACCTTTTTTAATAGAAAATTCTTCTGGAATACCTTCAAATTTGTAACCTCCTTCCCCTCCACCATAAGGAATACTTCCAGTAACTCTTCCAAAAAAAGGCATATCACTCTTAATTAAAGCTGGTTTAAAAATCATTGCATTAGGATTGGTAGTCAAATCAATACTCCTAAATCCCGTAGGAAAAGCTCTATTGGCTTTAAAAACAAATGTTTTGGAAGCCAATAGCGCCTCAATCTGCTTTTGCTGCGCAATTTTATTGGCCTCTTTTACTTCCTTCTTTGTTTCTTTTTGAGCAAAAGTAGGTCCTGACACTATCAATAACACCAGTACTATGTTTTGTTTACTAATTAACCTCATCCTCTTTATTTTAAATTATCAATAAAAACTTATTTTTTATCAAAGCGCATTAGTAGCACTTTGTTCCCAAACATTTGTAATTGTTTCCCATCAGTACTGATAGCATAACTATCGACTTTTTCAAGCATACTCATATAAACACTATCGCCATTTCCGGGACAGGCCATCATAGTGGCAATCATTTTACTTTTCTTGAAATCAATACTATTCCCATCTAAAATTAGTGTTCCAGAATAATTATTACAGCTGTTTTGTCCAAAGACTTTTTTTGAAGACAAATCAAAATTGATCGTTGGTTTTTGATCGGGATAAAGTCCTTCAAAAGCAATCCTTGGTCCACTTATGTACGTTAAGACCCATTCTCCATGTAGCGAATTTGGGGATTTTGTTGTATTTTTGGTTGCCTGGCAAGCGGTCAAAGTCAAAACAAGGAATGTGACTATCAAATTCATTTTTTTCATATATGTAAATTTTGTTTTTTTTTAGGTCATTTATGGAATTGCCTTTTACTTATTGGTGTTTGTTTGCAACAAACCTGTTGTTAATAGCGATTCCATATCGTATTTTTTTCGCATGAACTTAAATTTACGAAAACCATACCAAAAAAACGGATTTATACTATTTTTTAGCATAATTTAATACTATTTTAAGAAAATAAATATCAAAAAAACCATGAAAATACTAGGCATTGGATCACGAATACATCACGAAAAGTTAGGCAAAGGTGTCATAACCAACGTAACATCAACAGATTATTGGGTTACATTTATCGACTCTGGTTTAGAAACCCTTGCTTTAGATAGTACTTTTGAAATCATTGAAGCAGCAGAAAACGAAGTCGATACCATCAGTTTTTATGAAGTTGAAACGTCTCTGAAGAAATTACTACAAAAATGGTCCGATGTTTCTGAAATTGTTCCGATTGCCGATAAATGGAAAGGAGGCAAAATTATCCTTGAGCCCGGACAAGCAGGATTAGCTTCTAAAGAAATTCCAATTGACACATTTTTTCACAAAATTATTATGGTTAGAGACCGGTTGAGGGTTATGGAGCAAAAAATCAATTCAAGTAAAATTGAAGAACTCGAGAAAATTGAATTACAACAATACCTTACCCGAATTTATGGCACATTAACAACATTCAATGTACTTTTTAAATCTCCTAATAATCATTTTGTTGGAGAAAAGTCAAAATAATTTCAAGAACCTAGTAAACAACTAATTCAAAAAAAAATGGAAAACAACAACAGCAGAAGAGATTTTATCAAAAAATCAGCTCTTCTATCAACAGGAATTTTCATGGGAACTTCGATTCTTAATACAAGCTCTGCAGCCAACGCAATTTTTTTGAATCCACTACATTTCAATGATAATGTATTGAATACTCAAGAAACAAGCTTTAGCTTACCAAAGTTACCCTATTCCTATGATGCACTAGAACCACATATAGATAAGCTTACTATGGAAATTCATTATTCTAAACACCATCAAGCTTATGTAACGAATTTGAATAAAGCAATTGAGACTTTAGACAAAAGATTAATGGAAAAAACCAAAAGTCTAGCTACTATTTTCGAAAACATGACTCTATTTCCTGAAGCTATTCGCAATAATGCTGGCGGACATTACAACCATAGTTTGTTTTGGAACTTAATGCAATCTAACGGTGGAGGTGCTCCAAAAGGAAAACTAGCTGAAGCTATAAATGGCACATTTGGCTCATTTGAAGCTTTCAAAAAACAATTTGCTGACGCTGCCACAAAACGGTTCGGTTCCGGATGGGCTTGGCTAGTGGTAAGCAATGGAAAACTAACCATAACCTCGACTCCTAACCAAGACAATCCATTAATGAACTTGCCTACGATTGTTGCCAAAGGAAAACCAGTTTTGGCGCTAGATGTATGGGAACATGCCTACTATCTAAAAAATCAAAACAGAAGAGCAGATTATATTGCCTCTTTTTGGAATGTTGTCAATTGGGAGGCAGCTGAAGCACTTTATATCGCTTAATTGCAATAGCCTTGGAAGAAAGAGAACTTTTATATTTTAAAAATGCTAAGGAATGGAGAACTTGGCTTCATGACAATCACAATTCATCGAAAGGAGTTTATCTCATATTCTATAAAGTGAGTAGTGATTTTGAAAGCATGCGTTGGGAAGAAGCCGTTCAAGTTGCCATTTGTTATGGATGGATCGATTCGACTGTAAAGAAAATTGACGAACACCAACGCAAACAGCTCTTTTCTCCTAGAAAAAATAAAAGTGTTTGGAGCAAGCTCAATAAAACCTACATCGAAAAACTGATTCAAGAAAATGCCATGCATGAAAGTGGATTAAAAAAAATAGAAATTGCTAAACAAAATGGCTCCTGGAATTCGTTGGACGATGTTGAAAATCATACTATCCCGGAAGATTTACAACTTGCCTTTGATGAAAATCCAAAAGCTTGGAACCATTATCAAGCATTTAGCCCTTCCTATCGAAAAAGCTATTTATACTGGCTTAACCAAGCCAAAAGAATCGAAACCAGACACCATCGAATTCGAGAAATTATTCGACTTTGCGAACAAAATTGCAAATCAAGAGACGCCTATTAATTTTTAAACTAAAGATTAACTTTTACCAACCATTGTCGTTGTAAAAAAACATAGCTTTGTAGTTTCAAAACATAACAATGATTAACCCATCTGCACCCGGCTGGATAGACAAATTTTTTATAGAACAACCTTTTTCTAAAGAACTTTCATTAGAAAACAGCACTTCTTTTTATCTCAAAACAAGAGAAACTGGTTTTATTTATGGTCATATTATTTCGTTCAACACCATAAACCCGATTGATTCCAAAAGATGGTTTAAAGAAGAAATATCAAAAGTTGCTTTACTAAACACCCTTTATGGTGCATTCTGCTTATCAGAACCCGAAATTACGCCCGAATTGTTTGTAACCAAAGTATTGGATTTTTATAACCAAATGAATCCACAAAGCTTCAGCCTATTCAAAAAAATACTGCCTAAAAACAGTAGGACTTTAACTTTGGAAAAATATATTGATGAAAGAGTACAAACCAACGATGGTATCATCAATAAAAATTTTTCACATTTAGTTACTAATGCACTATTGTTTATTGATGTTTTGGCTTTTTGTCAATACTTGAAACACGGAGAAATCCCTGAAAAATACTTGAAACGTATTGAAGAAACCGTTGTAAATATTGTGGCTCTGGCACTAAAGATTAAAAGCAACAAAACGCAGTATGACGATTTACTAATCAAACTTTTTGAAGCTTCTATTCGGTATACCAAATTTTCAAAAAAAGCGTCCTTGTCTCTTGAATCCTTAGAACTCGATTATTTCACTCTTGATTTAGAAAAAAAATACCTAATCGATATTACCGGAATGGCACTTTGGAGCGATGGTGTGATAGAAAAAGAAGAAGCTTATTTTTTACATACTTTAGGCAGTATTCTCAACGAATCCGATGAATTTGTGGTTGCCTCAATTCATCACACCAATGATTTCATTACAAAATACAAAAGTGAGATTCCTTATTTTAATTATTCTAATCCTGTTAAGCACTTTTACGACCAAACTACCGAAAGTGTGGTAACTTTGGTCACCCGAAATAAAAACAGATTGATCAAAGAAATCATGGAAAGCAAAGAGTTAATGGTTCTCTTGGCACATTCTACACGTCGTGATTTGAATGAAAAAGAGAAAAAGAAAATCAGAAAGCAACTATTAGACATTTGCAAAACCATACCCTCACTTACAATTTTTTTATTACCTGGGGGTAGTTTGCTTCTCCCAATGCTGATAAAATTTATCCCAACCCTCTTACCTTCATCCTTCAATGAAAATTTAGAGGAAGATTAAACCCAGATTCTGCATTAGAAATCTACTACAACTAAATTACTTCACCATTTTTATATTTTTTAGCGGAGTTCAGTGAATGAATTTCTTCTTCAAAACCAAGAGCTTTTTTCACGAGTTTATATTTTTTGAGAGGAGTTCAAGATACGCTACGCTTGATTCTCCTATTTTTAAATTCAAAACACAAAAGTAGTAGCTCATTGGTTTATATTAATATAGGTATTCGCTGAACGTTGTTTCCTTCTTCAAAAATAGTCCGTGAGCTCTTGCTTTTATTGAATAATTCAGTTTCGCTACGAAGTCTAATGCGGAATCTGGGTTAAACAAAAATCCATAACTCAAGCTTATTTAAGCAGATTCTAAATCCTAGTTCGAACCGTTTTAACCTACATTTGTATCTCTATAATTGGGTGCAGAAATATCGTAAATTTACCTTAAATGTAACCATCAATTAATTTGATTGTTTTTATATTTACATCAAATTTTACGATCCATGACAATTACTCAACTCAAATATGTATTAGCAGTTGCTGAGCATAAAAACTTCACCTTAGCGGCTGAAAAATGCTTTGTAACTCAGCCAACATTAAGCATGCAAATTCAAAAAATAGAAGAAGAATTAAACATTCAAATATTTGATCGAACCAAAAAACCCATTCAACTTACAGATATTGGTCAAAAAATAGTTACTCAAGCCAAAAACATAGTAAATGAAGCCGATCGTATTCAAGATATTGTAGAACAACAAAAAGGATTCATTGGTGGCGAATTTCGCTTAGGAATAATTCCAACAATAATGCCTACTTTGTTACCCATGTTTTTGAAAAATTTCATCAAAAAATATCCAAAAATACGCCTGATAATTGAAGAACTTACCACATCAGATATCATAACCAAACTTAACAATGGTCATCTTGACGCTGCCATTGCGGCTACACCACTATTAGAAGAAAAAATAAAAGAAATCCCTTTATATTACGAACCTTTTGTAGCCTACATTCCTGAAGGACATCAACATTTTTCGAAAAAGGAAATTGAAGTAAGCGATCTAAATTTAGAAGAAATACTATTACTGCAAGATGGGCACTGTTTTAGAGAGGGCATACTGAATTTGTGTAAAAACAATAACGCCAAAGAAAACAATCCTTTCACCATAGAAAGTGGAAGTTTCGAAACCTTAATCAAATTAGCAGATGAAGGCTTAGGAACAACATTATTGCCTTACCTACACACTTTGAACCTAAATGAAAAAGACGTACTAAAATTAAAACATTTTAAAGAACCTAAACCAGCAAGAGAAATCAGCTTAATCTATCCAAAAAACGAACTAAAAATTCAGATAATAGATGCTTTACGAAACACAATTGCAGGAGTTATAAAAGGAGCAATTGTCTTTCAAAATGTAGAAATAATTAGTCCAATTCAGAAAAAATAAGCCTAAAAAGAAAGGAACCAATTGGTTCCTTTCTTTTTATCTATTTACTATAACTAGACATTGTTTCAATTCTGGTTTTCCATAAGTAAAATCAAATAACCATTCTTTTAATTGCTCCAATTCATATGGTAATAAAGTTCGTATAGCTTTTTCTAATTCTTTACAAAAAAGGATGGGATCAAAACTTACTCTTTCTAACACAGATTTAGTGTAATCAAACATTATTTTCGACATAATTCAATAAGATTTATGGGGTTTCATAGGGGTAAAAATAGTTTATTTATTGGAAGCATTTACAAAATTAACTAAGATTTAATCTTTTTTTATATTGATTTTAAATGCCAAAAAATCGTTTTCGTACTGTTTTCAAGGGATAAGCTTAGTTGCACGCAACATTTCTCTCTTTCCTGGTGGTCCTGCTAATTTTTCAACCGTAAAACCTACTTCGATCATGCTTCTTTTGACTACTCCTCTTGCAGCATAGGTTACTAGAACGCCATTGTTTTTGAGTGCTGTAAACATTTTTTGAAAAATTGCAGTACTCCACAACTCAGGCTGAACTCTATATCCAAAAGCATCAAAATATATCAAATCATACTTTGCAACATCGTCAATAGCTTCAAAAAATTGTTGTCTTTTGGTGAAGCAAAAATCATTATCCATCAAATGAGACTGTTCCCATTTCACTTGATGCATTTTCTCAAAGACAGGTGTATATTCTAAGGCTTCAAGTTCTTGTACATAATTCATTTCTTTTAATTCCTCAACCGATACTGGATAAGCTTCAACTCCAACATAAGTAATCGTTTGATTTCGTTTTTTAGCTTCCAAAAAAGTAATAAAAGCATTAAGCCCTGTACCAAAACCAATTTCTAAAATCGAAACCTTTTGAGCTGTAAACAATGCTAATCCATTTTTAATAAAAACATGTTTGGCTTCTTGTATTGCTCCGTGTTTCGAATGATAACATTCGTCCCAATCTTCAATTTGAATAGTCGTTGAGCCATCTGAAGTTTGAATAATTTTTCTTTTCATTTGTTGCTAATTATTGTTTTTATCGGTCATAACTAATTCACATAGCATCATTGGTTTTTGCGACCAATTTTCGATCATGCTCATTTCATACTTACACCATTTGTTTTTGGAATTGATTTTTGTTAGCTTTTTAAGGCATTGATTGTTGTAAAGATAGCACCATTAACAATTTCTAAACAAATTGACATTTATTTGTGATTTTAAAATTTCATTTTAAATACATTATTTATCAATAGTTATGTTCTTTAACAATCAAAAACGCAAGTATTTATTATATATTTCTTATAAAATCACAGTAAACAATTCTGATTTTTATAAAATACACAAATCTCAATTAAACGAAATATCTCTTACAATTTTCGCATCGTTTTTAGGCTTTTTTATTTAATTTTGTAAAAAATAAAATCAAATGAAGAAATATTTTTTTTTATTTGATTATTGATTCTAACTATTAATAAACAATCATGAGTACTTCTCAAACAACAACAATTTCAATCACTAAATCCGCTACTTCTAAAATAAACGATGTAGATTTTGATAATTTAAGTTTTGGAACCGTTTTTACAGATCATTTATTTGAATGCGATTTTAAAAATGGAGCTTGGCAACAACCAGTCATTAAACCTTACCAACCTTTTTTATTAGATCCTTCTGCAAAAGTTTTTCATTATGGACAAGCTATTTTTGAAGGAATGAAAGCATACAAAGACGAGAACAATGAGTTATGGCTTTTTAGACCTAATGAAAACTATAAAAGATTTAATGCATCTGCGGTTAGAATGGCAATGCCAGAAGTACCCGAAGAAATTTTTATAAATGGACTTAAAGAGTTATTGAAAATAGACGAAGCATGGGTTAAAAAAGGATTAGGAAATACCATGTACATCCGTCCTTTTATGATTGCAACTGGTGAAGGTGTAGTAGCGAACCCATCAAGTGACTATAAATTCATGATTATTCTTTCTCCAGCAAAAGCGTACTATTCTGGAGAAGTAAAAGTATTAATTGCAGAGCATTACAGTAGGGCTGCAAATGGTGGCATTGGAGCTGCTAAAGCTGCAGGAAACTATGCTGCCCAATTTTATCCAACAACTTTAGCAAACAAAGAAGGTTTCCAACAAGTAATTTGGACAGACGACGCTACTCATACCAAATTAGAAGAAGCAGGTACCATGAATGTTTTCTTCAGAATAAATGACACTTTAGTAACAGCTCCTGTTAGTGAAAGAATTTTAGATGGGATTACTAGAAAAAGTTTGATCGAATTAGCCCAGAAAGAAGGTATCAATGTAGAAGTTCGACCTGTTTTAGTGAGCGAGTTAGTAGAAGCTTCAAAAAACGGGACCTTAAAAGAAATATTTGGTGCTGGTACTGCCGCTGTTGTAAATCCAATTGTAGGGTATTCATATAAAGAAACGTATTATGAATTACCTAAAATCGAAAACTCTTATGCTGCGCAATTAAAAAGTAAATTAACAAATATGCAACACAAATTAGAAGCAGATCCGTTTGGATGGACTGTAAAAATCTAATTTATAGTTTATTCCAATTACAAAAGGCGATTTTCATTGTGAAAATCGCCTTTTATGTTATTTAGAATCTGCTACAATCTTTAGAATTTTAGAAAAATCTGGTTTGAAATAATTGGGACCTTTCATGACTTTTCCATCTTCCCTATAAATTGGTTTACCATCTTCCCCCAACTTACTCATATTGCTTTTTTGAATTTCATCAAAAACAGCTTCGATATGATCTTGAAGACCATGTTCGATAATTGTACCACATAAAATGTACATCATATCACCCAAAGCATCAGCGATTTCAACTATATCATTATTATTGGCCGCTTCCAAATATTCTTCATTTTCTTCTTTCATTAAATTAAAACGAAGTAAATTTTTTGCTTCACCCAAATTGGCATGAGGTTTTACTTGATGTCCGATGGCAAAAGCAGTATGAAATTCCTTTACTGCCTCTAGTTGTTTTTGCATAATTTTGAGTATTAAATGAATGAGCAAATTAGCAATAATTCTTAATCAATTGCTTAAATTTGCGAAAAAAAATACCATTATGTTTAGTCAAGGACAATTACTATTTGGAGTTTGTTTCGCTATAACTTTTATAATTGCGATGATTATTGCTTACCGAAAAGATGCCAATTTACACCGAATATTTTATAAAGGAAACTATAAAATTTTATTAGGTTTTCTTCTTTTTATTGGACTACTGTTCATTATTAAAATCTATCTTAAACATTAAAAACTTAGTTTTTTTTCCTCACTTTACCACTTTGCCAATAAAGTAAGTCTGAATTCTAAAAAGGAATCCTACTTTTTGAATAATATTTCTAACTTTACGAAAGTTTATACTCAAATTCTCATGCAAATCGTAAAATATCTTTTTCTCTTATTCCTTCTAAGTATCGTGGCAACTACTATTTTTGTGGCGACACAAAAAGGTGAATTTCAATTAGAACGCAGTAAAGTCATTAATTCTCCAAAAGCAGCCGTTTTCAATTACATAAACGACTTTCAAAATTGGCCTGATTTTAATACTTGGATGCTCGAAGATGAAAATTTAAAAATGAGCTATACTTCAATTACTTCAGGAAACGGGGCTTCATGTTCTTGGACAGGGGCTGATGGCACAGGAGACATTACAACTTTGAGTACAAAATTTAATGAAAGTATTACTCAAAAATTGAATAATAACGGCACAGAATCTGAAGTATTTTGGCACTTCAAAGACACAGTTGGCGGAACTAAAGTTACATGGAAAACCAAGGGTTACTTGAGCTTTGAACTTAAAATGTTGGCCGCTTTAAAAGGAGGTGTAGAGCGAAATCTTGGGTCTGTTTATGAAAAAAGTCTAAAAAATCTCGACAAGATTTTAGATTACGAAATGAATACTTACTCGGTTAAAGTTGTTGGAGAAGTTCGAAAAACGTCAACTTATTACATCAGTCAATCCTTTAGCAGTAAAGTAATCAACATCAATAAAAACAGTAGAATTGTTTTCTCCAAAATCATAGAATATTGTACTAAAAATGGTATTGAAATCTATGGCAAACCTTTCATTATTTATCATTTTTATGATGCAAAAAAAGAAACAGCCAAACTTTCTTTCTGTATTCCTATAAAAAATGAAATTGTTACTATTACTGAAAGTGGGTTTGTTGCAGGCAAACTAACTTCTTTTCCAGCTATTAAAACTGTGTCCAAAGGAGATTATTCACACTTACAAAAAGCATTAGATCAAACCAAAACCTATTTTAATACTAAAGTTATTGCTAGAGATTCTAAATTTTCCCACATTGAAGTGTATGCAATTGGAAGAAATGATCTGAGACAACCTTCAAAATGGGTTACTTATATTTATACACCGATACAACCAAAAATGGTTCCAACTCCTATTGTTCGTTCTTTGACTCCAAAAAAAGAACCTACTACTACAATTGAGGAGGAAATGCCATCAGAATTCTAAAAGAAATAAAAGTTGGATTAAACCTTTTAATAAAATGCTATTCTAACCCTAAAAAAGTGAAAACTTGCAAGAAGAACAAGCATTTATCCAGCAATTATTAGATCCGAAAACGCAAAATAAAGCGTTCGAACAATTATTGAAGGACTATCAAAAACCTTTATATCATCACATTCGAAACATAGTTTTGAATCATGATGATGCGGACGATGTTTTGCAAAACACCTTTATTAAAGTTTTTCGTTATTTAAAAGATTTCAAAGGAGAAAGTAAACTTTTTTCATGGATGTACCGTATAGCAACCAATGAGGCCTTAACTTTTTTGAACCAAAAGGCAAAAAAAAACAACTTAACTTCTCAAGAATTACAGGAAAAAACAATCGAAAATTTGCATGCAGACACTTATTTTGAAGGCGATGAAATTCAATTGAAATTACAAAAAGCTATCGCACTTTTACCAGAAAAACAACAATTAATATTCAAAATGAAATATTTTGAAGATCTAAAATACGATGAGATTTCAGATATTTTAGGAACTTCAGTAGGAGGTTTAAAGGCTTCGTATCATCATGCTACCAAAAAAATTGAAGCCTATATAACCGAAAATTAAACCTTCTAACACAACTATAGTCTAAACCCATTATGAAAGAATTTAAAGTAGATAACGAACCGAAAATAAGCTCTGGATTTAGTATCCCTGAAAATTATTTTGAAAATTTTTCAGCCAAGATCCTTCAAGAACTTCCTAAAGAAGAGCCCAAAGTGATTTCTTTATATCAAAAGAGAAAGAGATTACTTTTTGCGGCTGCAGCTATTTTGATACTGGCGCTGAGTTTGCCAATTTATAATAGTTTCTTCAAAACAGCAGAGGAAATAGATAATACAAGCATTGAAAACTACTTAGCCTTTCAACCTAATATAACACAGTATGAATTGATAAGTGAACTCGAAGCCGAGGATTTGGCAACTCTCCACGAAACTCCATCAGCAGATAAAGAAATTATCGAAGAACATTTACTCAAAGAAGATAATTTAGAACAACTCCTACTAGAATAACAGTATCGTCACAACAAAACCTAACACTCATGACAATTAAAAAACTTTTTCCGTATTTATTTTTACTACTTTCAGTAACAATCTATGGTCAAAATGAAAAATTAAAAGAAAAAAAAGACCAAATTAAAGCTATGAAAGTAGCCTTTTTAACTAACGAACTCAATCTAACAAAAGACGAAGCTGAAAAATTTTGGCCCGTTTACAATAGTTATGATGATAAACAATTTGAATTGAGACATCAAAAAATGAAAACCTATGCCAAAAAACTCAATGATGGATCTTTAGACACTATGAGTGACAAAGAAGCTTCTATCTTTTTAAATCAAATTGAAAGTACCGATGAAGAATTATATCTAATTAGAAAAAAATTCAATGCGGCATTACGGAACATCTTACCTCCAGCAAAAATCCTAAAACTAAGAAAATCAGAAGTTGAATTCGATAGAAAACTATTGCACCAATATCGCAATAGAACCAAATAAATAGCATCTAATTGATTTTGCCTCATAAGTTCACTTTGAATTTATGAGGTTTATTTTTTAAAAGAGAGACGAATCATTTTGTTTTTTCCTGCTGCAATAGCAGTGGAAGCATCAATAAATCGTAAGGTATACAATGATGCATCCGTACTCATTTGCTTCCAAGTATTCCCCCCATCCCATGAATAATGGATACCAGTGGCTCCAACCGTTACAAGTCCATTTCCGTTGCTATTAGGAACAAATTGCACGCATGAAATATAACCTGGACCACTATTATCGGCTATTAATTGCCATGTTTTACCGCCATCTTTAGTGATTGCTTTATTGCCAAAATTTTGATTAGGCAATTCATAATTTCCTCCTGCAATACAACCAATCAAATTATCATAAAAAGCGGCACTAAAAATCCCTGTCATTTGTTGCCCTTGTATGATAGGAGTTTCGCTAACTCTCCAAGATTTCCCTTTGTCCGATGAATAAAAAATTCTAGCTTTTTTCCCTCCAGAAACAATCCATGTATGATTCCCATGAACCACAATATTGGTATTACTTGCTGCAAAAGCCCCTTCATCATCATAATTCTTATAATAAACACTATGAGGTAAGGATTGCCAAGTTGTTCCGCCATCTCTAGTAACAATAATTGAAAAATAGTTATCGATGGGATCACCTAGAGCTATTCCTTCTTTTGCATTCCAAAACTGCATACTGTCAAAAAATATTTTTTCATTAGAATTTTGGTATACCAACTCTGAACTCCAATTTTTTTTATCAATTTTAAACAATAAAGCCGGACTTGCTATGGTGAGGGCAAATAAATGTTGTGGTGTAATAGCACTGCTTCTACATTCAAATATCAAATGATCCTTTTCCAGTTTTTGTACAACCTTTTTTCTTTTTTTTAAATCATAAAATCCATACCTATTTTGGTCAGCAACAAACCAAATTGTACCATCATCCACATTTAAAGAACGAATACTTACTTTATCCTCAAACAACGTATCTATTTCAATTTTTTGAAAAAAAGAATCTTTTATTTTACTTTTTTGAGCAGTGCAATTATTGAAACATAACACACTATAAAACAACAAAATCAAACTATTTCGGATCATTTTTAATTCATTTTATACAAGCTAAAATACAATAATAATTAAATAGGCTAAGATTTTAAAAACAATTCTTGGCATAGTAATTGGATAATCCGTTTCATAACTTTAAAACTAACCGCTATGAAAACTAAATTACTTTTATTTGCTCTAATTACCTTGCTTGTGACAGCATATTCAACTGCTCAAGATCGAACAACAATTTATGCCAAAGATGGAGAAATTAGTGATAATTTAGATTTAAAAGCAGTAGCTTCTGTTTTTGGAGAGTCTTCGAATTTGCAAGATTTTGAAAGAAGGTTAAATGATCCGAGACTTCAACTCTCAAACTTAGACTTGAATTATGATAACCAAGTCGATTATTTACGAGTAATTGAATCGGTTGAAAATAGAACGCACGTTATTATTATTCAAGCAGTATTAGGAAGGGATATGTTCCAAGATGTTGCCACTATTGATGTAGAAAAAGATCGTTATAATACTATAAGCATTCAAGTAGTAGGTGATGTTTTCATGTATGGCCCCAATTATATTTATGAACCTGTTTATTACAGAACTCCTGCGATTTATGCCTCTTTCTGGATAGGTAATTATCGTCCTTACTATTCGCGATGGAATTGGAATTATTATCCTACTTATTATTATACTTGGAATCCGTTTCCTGTGTATCGATACAGAAGAAACATCAACCACTGCATCAATGCTCACAATTCGTATCGATATGTTTCATACAGAAGTAGCTATAGGGCACCACAAATCTATGCTTCCAAACGCAATAATGCTTTTGAAAGAAGATATCCAGACTATTCCTTTTCGAGAAGAAACAATGATGTAGTTAACCATTATGAGCTAGAACGCAGCAGGGATAATAGAGATGTTTATAGTGACAATAAAAATGGTACACGCAACCAAGCAAATACAGACAGAAACTATTCGGCTTCTAGAAGATATGCAGACAATAACAATTATTCAATAGACAACACCATTCAACATAGAAATGAAAATATCGCTAGAACAGAGACAGCGGTTAGAAAGGAGACAAAAAGAAACTATATTGAAAATTCTGAATACAATAGAAGAGCATCCACCAAAAGAAATGAGGTTGAAAATAATTTTGAAAACAGAAGAAGCCAAAGTTCTAGAGAATATTCAGCACAAAAAACCACAGCTCCCTCTGAAAATAGGAATTCAGAAACTTACAAAGATGTATCTAGAAATGAAAAAAAATCTTATGGCAAACGAGAATACAAAGGTGAAAACCGAAGAATTTAAATACAGCTTCAAAAAACAAAACACGACTAAAGGGTCGTGTTTTTTTATTTAATTTTTAATAATTAAAACCTTTGTTTTATTTAAAAACAGTAAATTTGAGGCAGTTTTTTAAAAAATACCCATGAGCGCATCGCACAAAGACCTTCACAGCAAATTTACGCTTGGAGGTTTATTAATTTCTTTAGGAATTATTTATGGTGATATAGGGACATCACCATTGTATGTAATGAAAGCCATTCTTGGCGAACACATCATCGACCCAGATGTTGTTTTAGGAGGAGTTTCTTGTGTTTTTTGGACACTTACCCTTCAAACCACCCTTAAATATGTAATACTCACTTTGAGTGCTGATAATCATGGAGAAGGTGGAATTTTTGCCCTATATGCTTTAGTTAAAAAAACTAAAATTTCTTGGCTAATTGTACCAGCTATTATTGGAGGAAGTGCTCTTTTGGCTGATGGTATTATTACCCCTCCTATCTCAGTATCTTCGGCTGTAGAGGGAATAAGAACCTTTAATCCTGAAATCAATACCGTTCCCATTGTCATTGCTATTTTGGTTATTTTATTTACCATCCAACAGTTTGGCACTAAACTAGTAGGGAAATTTTTTGCTCCTACTATGACCCTTTGGTTCAGTATGCTTGCAATTTTAGGGGGCTTACAAATCATCAACCATCTAGACGTATTCAAAGCCATCAATCCTTATTACGCCTATCATTTGTTATCTATACATCCTGATGGATTTTTTGTATTAGGTTTTGTCTTCTTATGTACCACCGGAGCTGAAGCTTTGTATTCAGACATGGGGCATTGTGGGAGAAAAAACATTAGAATTAGTTGGACATTTGTCAAAACAGCCTTGGTATTAAATTACTTCGGCCAAGCTGCTTATTTAATTCAACACGGAGGTGAAACCTTACAGTCATTGGGTGGTAAAAATGGGAATCCATTTTATCTAATAATGCCAAGTTGGTTTCAACCAATAGGCATCGTCATTGCTACACTTGCTGCCGTAATTGCTTCACAGGCTTTAATAAGTGGTTCTTTTACCCTTATCAATGAAGCTATGCGTTTGAATTTCTGGCCAAAAGTTAGAATTAAGTACCCCACCGAGTTAAAAGGCCAACTATACATTCCGTCTATTAACTGGCTTTTGTTAGCAGGATGTATAGGTATTGTATTGCATTTTAAAGAATCGAGCAATATGGAACATGCCTATGGACTAGCCATAATCCTTTGCATGATTATGACCACCATTTTACTGAACTATTATTTAATCATGAAGCGTGTAAAATGGTATTTTTTCATGCCCTTGATTACAATATATTTGTTGATTGAATTCAGTTTCTTAGCAGCCAATATCACCAAATTTGCAGAAGGAGGTTATGTTACTTTGTTCATTGCGATCTTATTAATTTCAGTTATGACCATTTGGTATTTAGCAAAGAAAATCAACAAGAATTATACTAAAATAGTCAAAATTGAAGACTTCAAAAAAGTTTTGGTTGAATTGAGTAATGATTTAACAATCCCAAAATATGCAACACATTTAGTTTATATGACTAATGCAGGTCGAGTTGATGAAATTGAAGAAAAAGTCACTTATTCAATTCTACAAAAAAGACCTAAAAGAGCTGATATTTATTGGTTTGTGCATGTAAATGTACTCAATGAGCCTTATAAAAAAGAATACAAAGTAACCGAAATTGTGAAAGACGATTTGTACCGAGTAGATTTCAATCTTGGTTTTAGAGAACCTACCAAAATAAACCTCATGTTCCGTGAAGTAATCATTGATATGGTTAAAAAAGGAGAAGTAGATGTTACTAGTAGATATGAATCCTTACACAAAAACAATATTGTAGGTGATTTCAAGTTTGTCTTGTCAGAAAAATTCTTATCCAATGATTCCGATTTATTATGGCATGAAAAAATCATCATGAACTCTTATTTCTTAATCAAGAAATTGAGTTTATCCGAAGAGAGTGCCTTTGGCTTAGACAGTAGCTCTGTAAAAATTGAAAAATTCCCTATGGTGCTTCATGCTCCCGAAAGTTTAGGACTCAAAAGGATCAAATAAAATTCTTATGCAAATCACCAAAAAGCACTGTACAATCAGTGCTTTTTTTATGCTCAAGAAATAGTAAAACAAACAATACTAACTAAAAATTTAACTTTCAATCAATAAATAGTACCTTTGCAGTTCAATAATTCAAAATGAGATTACACAGAAATTTAGTTTATACTACTATTGATGCTTTAAATGCCATATTCAATGAAGGCGAATATGCTGACAAAGTAGTAGCGCGTTCTTTAAAAAAAGACAAACGTTGGGGAAGTGCCGACCGTAAATTTGTTGCCGAAACCATCTATGAAATTGTTCGTTGGAAACGACTATATGCTGAAATTGCCGAAGTAAAAGAACCATTCGACAGAGATAATCTTTGGAGAATGTTTGCTGTTTGGGCCGTATTAAGAGGGTATCCCATTCCAGATTGGAGACAATTAGAAGGTACTCCAGAGCGCAAAATAAAAGGACGTTTTGATGAACTTTCCAAAATTAGAACCTTCAAAGAATCAATTCCAGATTGGATGGATGAACTTGGAGTCAAAGAACTAGGAGAAAAAGTTTGGGCAAAAGAAATTGCAGCACAAAACCAACCTGCAAAAGTAGTACTAAGAGTGAATACATTAAAAACAACTCGAGAGAAATTAAGAGCCATTTTGATGGATTTGAACATTGATACTGAGATACTTAAAGACCAACCAGAAGCGTTAGTGTTAAAAGAAAGAGCCAATGTGTTTTTGACGGAAGCTTTCAAAGAAGGTTTGTTTGAAGTTCAAGATGCTAATTCACAACTTGTAGCTGCTTTTCTAGATGTGAAACCCGGAATGAGAGTGGTAGATACTTGCGCTGGTGCTGGTGGAAAAACTTTGCATATAGCTGCTTTAATGGAAAACAAAGGACAATTAATTGCCATGGATTTGTATGAAAGCAAACTCAAACAATTAAAGCTAAGAGCCAAAAGAGACGGAGCTTTCAATATTGAATACCGTATTATTGATTCGACCAAAGTCATCAAAAAACTACATCAAAGAGCCGATAGAGTTTTAATCGATGCTCCATGTAGCGGACTTGGTGTTTTAAAAAGAAATCCAGACTCAAAATGGAAATTACAACCTGAGTTTATCGATAATATCCGAAAAGTTCAGTCGGAAGTTTTAGAAAGTTATTCTAAAATTGTAAAACCAGGTGGAAAACTTGTATACGCTACTTGTTCCATTCTTCCTTCTGAAAATCAAGAACAAGTGAAACGTTTCTTAACCACAGACATCGGAAAAGAATTCACTTTTATCAAAGACCATAAAATATTGGCTTCTGAATCTGGATTTGACGGATTTTATATGGCTTTATTGGAGCGTAAGGAAAGCCAAGAGAAAGAAATTCAATAATATCAAAAAGTCCTTTAGCGACCTTGAAACAAAAAAGTCCTCGAGCATTCCGAGGACTTTTTTCGTTACTATAAATCGACGGCTTCAGCGAGTACATCGAGTAAAACTTCGTGATCAATAGTTTCTAAACTAGTATAACGTAGCGATTTTACAGTATTTCGCTTTTCATCCACTAGATTTGATTGGTTACGTTGCAATTGAAATCCTTTGGCAAAACCCAAATCCACATATCCTTTCATATGATTGGGCGCCAAATAGCAAAAAGGTTTCTTCTTATAGTACACATATGGAATGCCCCATTTGAACAACAACTCAGTATCGGATACATTTTGCTGAATCACCTGAAGTAAATGCAACATAATACTCTGGTACAAGTGCGGCTGATTGAAAATATAGGCTTCAGCGGGTTTCATAGTTACAAGCCTTTTTGATCCATCAAATACAACAAAGAAGCCATAGTAGCTGCTCCCAATTCCAATTCTCTTTTGTTGATGGCATCAAAGGTATCGTTGGCCGCGTGATGGTAATCAAAATAGCGTTGAGAATCGGGTTTTAGCCCAGCTTTGACGATATGTTTGGACGACAATGGCCCAATATCAGTTCCGCCATGTCCTTTTACAAAACTATGAATCAAATAAGGTTCAAATAACTCCTTCCAACTGTTAAATTTAGCAAACTCCTCGTCATTGCATTCGAATGAGAAACCTCTAGGAGAAAAGCCTCCCGAATCACTTTCTAAAGCAAAAACATGATTTTCTTTGTTGGTTTGTGCCAATTCCGCATATTTTTTTCCGCCACGGTTCCCATTTTCTTCGTTCATGAACAACACAACACGAATAGTATTTTTGGGTTTAAAATTCAGCTGTTTCAAAATGCGTAAGGCTTCCATACTTTGCACCACTCCTGCCCCATCATCGTGAGAACCATCGGCTAAATCCCAAGAATCCAAATGACCACCTACAACCATAATATTTTCGGGGGTTTCGCTTCCTTTTAGTTCGCCCACTACATTATAAGACAACACATCGGCCATTTGTTCACAGGATTGCTTAAAATAAAATTGCACTTGTGGGTTTTCTTTCAACTTCTTGCTTAACAACTCGGCTCCATTGGTACTGATAGCTGCTGTAGGAATCCATTGTGCTTGCGGTAAGTCGCCATAACTTTGGTTACCTGTATGCGGAAAATCATCCAAACGCAAATTCATAGAACGCACAATCGTTCCCACTGCACCATACTTTGCTGCCTCTCTAGCACCAGAAGAACGCTGATCTACACAATGCCCGTAAGCTTTAAAAGTTTCGATTTGTTCTGCGTCCATTGGGCGGTTATAAAAGACAATTTTTCCTTTCAAAGCCGTTCCTAAGATTTCTAATTCTTTGATACTATGCACTTCGATTACGGGTGCCAGCAAACCCTTTTTCGGTGTAGCAATTGAACCTCCCAAAGCGCAAATTGGCACTTCAATTTTGTTTTTTCCATCTTTGATATAAGCGGTTTCTTTAGCACCACGCACCCATTTTGGCACCATCACTTCTTGCAAAAATACCTTATCTAATCCTAAGCTTTCTAGCTGTGTTTTGGTGTATTGTACTGCTTTTTCGGCATTATCAGAGCCTGATAAGCGGTGTCCGATTTGGTTAGAAAGATAGTCCAGCCATTGGTAGGCTTGCCCTTTGGTCAATGCCGATTGGTAAATGGCTTTGAGTTGCAACTCATCTGATGTTTGAGAAAAAACGACTCCGCCAAAGCTTAGCAATAGGGCTGTAAAAAAAGTTTTCTTCATAGTTTTAGGTTGTTTTTGGAACATTATAGTTGGTGGCAATTTCGGGAAAGTTTATGAATTATGAGGTAGTTTGTTTAAAAAATGGTTTGGGGTTGTTTAAGGTTTAAGATTGTTTAAAGTTTAAGGTTGTTGTGTTTGGGATACATCGAGCCTTCGGCTCTTTTTCGATTTACTTTGTTTGGACTGGACTGAAGTCCAGTCTTACAAAATGTACCGAGTCTACAACTCTCAATATAATGTAGAAGTTCCGAAGGAAAGGAACATTTTGTAGCAGCTGAAACTGGACTGAAGTCCAGCCTTACAAAATGTATCGAGTCTACAACTCTCAATATAATGTAGAAGTTCCGGAGGAAAGGAACATTTTGTAGCAACGGATTTTAATCCGTTGTGTTTTTATACATTTTATTTAATCCGTTGTGTTTTTGATCTGTTATGTATTAATGCATCGAATTTCAATTATAAAATTACACAAACCCCTTAAAAAATGAGACGTCTCCCCAAGCCCAGATCGCAGCGGCATCCTTTTTTACAAAAAAACCTAGTAGTGGGTTACTACTAGGTACTTTTGTGAAAAAGATATAGCGGAGAGCGGGACGAAGCGTGAGGTGCTCCGCCTACGTCTGCTCTTAAAAGTTAAGGCAGTGGTTCGAAACTAATGGCGGTTCCTCCCCCAGCGGCCAATTGCAGTTTGAGTTTGGTAGCCGATGTTACTACTTGTGTTTTGATGGTGTAAGCAATTGGGTTATTCTCCCAATGTGCATTTTTGGCGTCTTGGTAGATGATGGCTTTGTATTTTTTACCTTTAGTTAGGAAGTCCAATTTGATTTCGGTAGTTCGGGCATTTTCATCGGTGATGGCACCTAAGAACCAAGTGTCTTTGCCTTTAGTTTTTCTGGCCACGGTAAGATAATCGCCGGGTTCTGCTTCTAGATACAAGCTTTCGTCCCAATCCAACGCCACGTCTTTGATGAACTGAAAAGCATCGGGATATTTCTCGTAGTTTTCAATCAAGTCGGCCGCCATTTGCAAGGGAGAATACATCGTCACATACAAGGCCAATTGTTTCGCCAAAGTGGTGTGGACTTGCTCGGATTTGTTTTTATCGTAGTAGCTCATTTTGATTTCAAAAATCCCTGGAGTGTAATCCATAGGGCCGCCCAACTGACGCGTGAAAGGCAAAATAGTTTCGTGTGCTGGTGGATTTCCGTTGCTCCAAGCGTTGAATTCGTTCCCACGAGCTGATTCGGCCGCGATGTAGTTAGGATAAGTTCGGCTGTAACCTGTTGGGTGCGAACATTCGTGTGAGTTGACCATCAATTTGTTATCGGCAAAGCGACGCGCTACAAAATTAAAATGATTCACCATCGCTTGCCCGTCGTGGAATTCGCCACGCGGAATAATTTTGCCCACATAGCCTGTTTTGGCCGCAGGATAGTCGAATTTCTTCATCAAATCTAAAGCGCGGTCCAAGTGGCGTTCGTAGTTGCCCACAGAACCCGAAGTCTCGTGGTGCATGATCATTTTTACGTTTTTTGCTTTGGCGTAGGCCGAAACTTCTGCCAAATTAAAGTCAGGGTAAGGTGTCGTAAAATCAAAAACATCCTCTTTCCAGTTGCCTACCCAGTCTTCCCAACCTACGTTCCAACCTTCAACCAACACGCCGTCAAAACCGTGTTTGGCGGCAAAATCAATATAACGTTTGGTGTTTTCGGTAGTTGCGCCGTGTTTGCCTGTTGGAATTGGATTGCCCGCAGCGTTTTGTGCATTTTGAGAACCCGCATAATCCCAAGTCGATTTACCCACGTGCATTTCCCACCAAATCCCCACATATTTCATCGGTTTTATCCAAGAAGTATCTTCTATTTTAGAGGGTTCGTTTAGGTTCAAAATCATTTTGGAACTCACAATTTTTCGGGCATCATCGCTGACCATAATCGTACGCCAAGGCGAAACACAAGGTGCTTGCAAATAGGCTCTGTCTCCAATAGCGTTGGGCACCAAATTGGCTTTTAGCGTGTACTTTTGCACGTTGGCATCCAAATGCATTACGGGATAATTCACCACCGCCGCCTCAAAAATATTGAGGTACAGCCCTGAAGGCGATTTCATTTGCAAAGGCGTTTGCACTGTGTATTTTCCTGGAATGGATTTTACGCCGATTCCGTTGTTAAGGTTCAGTTTTTCGTTGTCAATTTCGGAGAATTTGGTTTCGTTGTACACGTATTCATTGCTATCAAAATCACCCGGAATCCAGAACACTTTATTGTTTTCGGTCAAATTGAATTCGGTTTTTTCGTCCGAAATGATAAAATAGTTCAGGTTTTCTTGTTTAGGAAAATCATAGCGAAACGCCACTCCTTCGTCAAAGGCTCTAAAGACCAAATTGAGTTTCACTTTTGCATCTTTCTGTACCAAAGTTACAATCAATTCGTTGTAATGGTTCACGATTTGTGCTTGTTCACCTAGTACCGGCTCCCAAGTTTCTTTGACCGCGTGAGTCGTTGTACCTGTCACTTCAAAATGATTTACCAAAGCCGTTTTATCTTTTAGACTCACCCCCAAAGCGCTAGACAGCACCACAGGTTTATTTTTGTAGCTCACCGCATAAGTCGGTTGACCATCGGGCGTAAGCTGAAACGTAAGCGCCAAAGTTCCAGTTGGCGATTCCACCCTTTGTGCGGACACCAAGTTCATGCAACATAAGAGCAGTAAGGAAAATAATTGTTTCATTTGGATACTATTTTTTTTTGTAACTATAAAAATAAGCAAAAAGTCCCGAACCCAGCCACAATAAGGAACGCCTTATGCTTTTTGAAAGAAAAAAATTCTACTCCAACGTTTGCGGACTCATAAGTTTTCAGAACACTTACTCCCATTCGATACCCTTTATTTTTTTAGAAACTTCATCTCTCAATATACTAGAACCGAGATATAGAATAGAGGAAGTAATCTGCGTCTTGTGTGCTTTTTTTGACTGAGCTGTAAAAGAGTCCCGAAGTGTCGGGATAGGCACTCTTACACACCCACAAAAAACCATTCAAGCCAAAGGATTTCTACTCCCATAATAAGTCAAAAAAAAAAAAAAAAAAAAAAGACAACTCTATTTTGTTATCCTTTAAAAGTATTTTTAAAATTTTGTTATTTCAAAAGCAAAGTGACAGGCAAAGTTCCTTCGTACGTTTGGTTCAATGCAATTTTTTGTGCTGCTACTTCTTGAAATTCAATAAGGTCTTGATACGCAACAACAACAATTTTGGAAGACAAAATATTCGGAAGCACTTGCAGCGCATACGGATTTCCAAACAAATGAAACACTACTTTCTTAGTCAATACCACTTCGCTTATCCAAGTAATGATTGTATCTTCAATTTCAAAATTAGCCAATGGTTTGGCTTTCGGTACAAATAATGCAATGAACAAAGTATCATATTTGTCTATCGCCTTTAGTTTTTCCTCCAGATTATCGGCTCCTAACGCTATCGAAAAGGAATCGCCCTTAATTTTGTTTTCTAATCCTTTAAAGAATGGATTGTCACTTTCTCTATACACACTCACTTTTGCTACGCTTCCACCATTGCTAATGAAGTCAGTTATGGTTGAGGTGCTATCATTTTTGACCAAAGTAATCGCTTTTTCTGCACATTTCTGGTTGATTATAGCTGTAGCTTTCCAGTCTAAATCAGTGGTTTCAATTTTGTTTTCGGCAATCAATCCAGCTTGTATTTTGCATTTCCAAATACGTTCAAAACTGGCTTCAATCCTTGTGATGTCAGCTCTTTTTAAAATTTCCTGAATCCCTTCGGGGACATTTTCTGCAAAGCACAACACATCGTTTCCAGCATTAAAGGCTTCCCATTCCAATATACCTTTAGTTGGGTACAGTTTAGAAACACTATGCATATTCAACGCATCCGAAATAACTAAGCCATCATATCCTAATTGTTCTCTAAGCAATCCTTCAATCACTGCTTTTGAAAGTGTAGCCGATGTATTTGCTCCATTATTCAGAGCAGGAACCGCCAAATGCCCAATCATTATGGAGTCGACTTTGTTATCAATTCCTTTAACGAAAGGAACTAATTCATTCGATAGTAATTCATCTAAGTTTTCATTCAGAATAGGTAGTCCCAAATGCGAATCGACATTGGTATTACCGTGACCTGGAAAGTGTTTTAAACATCCTAAAATTCCACTAGCTTTCATTCCTTTTAAGTACTCCAAAGCAAAGGAGGCGACTTTGTATTTGTCTTCTCCAAAAGAGCGATACCCAATTACAGGATTGTTTGGATCGGTGTTTATGTCCGCTAAAGGAGCCAAATTATAATGAATACCAGCCGATTGTAAGTCCTTTCCAATTTGTTTTCCAATTTCATAGACTAATTCTTTCTCTTCAACAGGAATAGCTCCAAGTGTAATGGCATAAGGATATTGAGGTGTTTTTTCAACGCGCATTGCCAAACCCCATTCGGCATCTATACTCATCAATAGCGGAGTTTTAGCTGCTTTTTGGTAACGAACAATTAAGGCTTTTAATCGCTCGTAACTCTCATCATTGAATTCAATTTTTTTGTTGCCTTCATAGTTGGTAGCTGCACTAGCTCGACTATGAAAAAAGGTCAAGCCGCCAATATTGTATTCACGAATCAAGTGTTCTGTTGCCTGAATATTTTCTTCGCTGTCGTTAATGAATACGGCAGGAAAAAAGAATTGTCCTATTTTTTGTTCGGTTGTCATGCGATACATTAGTGTTTTTCTGTTTCTTTTTTTCCAAAATCATAAGGAAAAATCAAAAAGCGAGATAAAATAATTCCAGGAATTGTTGCTAAAAATACCCAAATGAAGAAGTTACCATAGCCCAAATACTCTTGAATATATCCACTTGCCATTCCAGGAAGCATCATTCCTAAAGCCATAAATCCAGTGGCAATAGAATAGTGAGAGGTTTTAGATTCTCCTTCGGCGACATAAATTAAATACATCATAAAAGCAGCAAAACCAAAACCATAGCCGAATTGTTCTAAAACAACTGTGATGTATATATAAAGGACAGAGCTTGGATGAAAATGGGATAAAAGAACAAACCCAATAATAGGCAAATGCATCGTTAAAATCATTGGGAGCATCCATTTACCTAGACCGTCTCTCGAGATGACGATTCCACCAATGATTCCGCCAATAACTAGAGCGGCTACTCCAAAGGTTCCGTAAATAATCCCAACATCTTCGGTACTTAATCCCATTCCGCCTTTGGCAACCTCATCCACCAAAAAAGGAGAAAGCATCTTCATCAATTGAGATTCACCTAAGCGATAAACCAAAATGAAAGTAAGTATCAATCCTATTTGTTTCTTTTGGAAAAAAGTAGCGAATACTTCAGTAAAACTTCCTTTATGATTGGCATTGCTTTTTATGTATTCCTGTTCAATTTCTGGGTTGGGAGTCATAAAAAAGTTGTAGACTGTGATGAAAATCATAATCAAAGCCACCACGAGCATAGTATACGACCAAGCTTTGCTTTTGTCACCGTATTTTTGTTCTAAAAATCCAGCCAAAAGTACCATCACACCATTGGCAGTAAGCATCGATAAACGGTAAAAAGTACTGCGAATACCCAGAAAAAAGGATTGTTTGTCTTTGGTTAAAGCTAACAAATAAAACCCATCAATAGCTACATCATTTGAGGCAGAAGCAAAAGCACCCACCCAAAATAGCGCCAAACTTACCATAAAAAAATGTTGCATGGGTATGGTTAATCCAACGATTAAAAAAGCAATCGAAATGACCAATTGCATCGCCAAAAACCATTTTCTTTTGGTAGCGTGCAAATCAATAAAAGGGCTCCAAAGTGGTTTGATAACCCATGGCAAGTAAAGCAAACTAGTGTACATACCAATATCTTCATTGCTGATGCCTAAATTTTTGTACATCAAAACAGATACAGATATGATTATGGCATACGGAAAACCTGATGCAAAATTTAATAGTGGTATCCAATACCAAGGATTTTTTTCTGATTTCATAGAATGGTAAAAAAGGTAAGGTTAGTCTTCTTTGGGTAAATCAATGATGGTTTCTTTGCTTTCATTGCCATAAAAGTCAATAAAAGTTAGTGCGAAAGCTTTGTATTTATCTAAGTCATTTAATGGTATACGAATAGTAATAATTGTAGACTTTGGGTTGATAAAATATTTTTTTAGGATATGTTCTGATTCGTTAATGTTTAACTTGTACTCTCTTTTAGCACCATACAAGAGTACATAACGTACTTTAGTATTTAGTGGCATGGGTAAAGTAAAAGTACAATGGACCGAATCCATTTCTATTTTATTTACTACTGGGATATCAATGACAATGTGTTTTGAACTAGGTACCGGAAAGGGTACTGCGGGATATTTATATTGATGATTTTGTATCAATTGTTTCACATCTTGATGAGTATTGACAAACCATTTGGCGCTATAAAAAGCATTTCCTTGTACATTAGCATAGCTTCGGGTTAAGTCAATTTGGTTGGGGATTTCGTGAATGTTGTTCCACTTTTTATCCGAATCGCCTTTGATTTTATAGGTACTATTTCCCATATAGAGATTAACACCATTAGTGTTTTCGGACCACCATTTTAGTAGTTTGGCATAAGAAGCGGTTTTATGGTCAATGCTCCAATAC
The DNA here is from genome assembly GCF_051547125.1 of Flavobacterium sp. RSSA_27. Lineage (NCBI taxonomy): Bacteria > Pseudomonadati > Bacteroidota > Flavobacteriia > Flavobacteriales > Flavobacteriaceae > Flavobacterium > Flavobacterium sp. RSSA_27. The sequence continues at coordinate 246,053 of NZ_JBPTTN010000002.1, read as the reverse complement.
AATTGAGGTAATAGATAATCTATCCATTTGTTTTGCATCCAAAGAATGGGATCGGCATACAAATCATCATAATTGGTTTGTCCTGATTGGGTATCAGAACCTTTAGGATCCATCGATTTATTTCTCCAAACACCAAAAGGGCTGATACCAAATTGCACCCAAGGTTTATGATTTTTGATGACTGAATGAATGGTTTTGACAAATGTAGTTACATTGTTTCTACGCCAATCTGCGAGATTCATTCCATTACCATATTTTTTGAAAGATGCGGTGTCGTTAAATTCTTCACCTTTAATTTTATAAGGATAAAAATAATCATCAAAGTGAATAGCATCTATATCATATTTTACCACCACTTCTTCAACAACTTTTGCTAAATGATTTTGGACTTCGGGAAGTGCAGGATTGTAATATATTTTACCCCCATAAGTAATCATCCATTCAGGATACTTGAAAATATCATGATTTGGGCTTAGTTGTGCTTTATTCAAGTCGAAAGTGGCACGATAGGGATTCAGCCAAGCGTGGAATTCGAATCCTCTTTGATGTGCTTCTTCAATCATCCATTCCAAAACATCGTAATAAGGATCTGGTGCTACTCCTTCTTTTCCTGTCAAAAATCGAGACCAAGGAGCTAATTCACTAGGATAAAAAGCATCTCCTACACTTCTAATTTGAACAATAACTGCGTTATAGTTAAGTTTTTGATAAGTGTCAAGAATTTGTATATAATCCGCTTTCTGTTTGGCAACTTCATCACTACTTTTATTTGGCCAATCTATATTTACAACAGTAGCAATCCAAATACCTCTAAATTCATTTTTTGGAAAATGGTCTTTTTTTTGGGAAAAACTATAGTTTATACTTAAAAGGTTAATAATGTAAAGTAACCGTAGGAAGTTTTTTGGAATCATTTTCAGTAGAATTTAATGCTCCCAAAAATAGTGGGTTTACTTCAGAAAAACGAATTTATTTGTGACTTAAATAGGCAGGACTATTAAGGGATAGTACAGTATTTTAATAATGCAATTTATACACCATTTTAAAGAAATTACTCCCTACAACTGGAATACCGTTAATACTAGCTCTTCCTTTCCAACCTGAATTTCCATAAACATGATAAATATCTTCTCTCGGCAAGGCATTAAACATGTATTCTAAAGCAAATGACTTTGAAATGTCTAAACGATAAGCAAAACTTACTCCCACAGAAAAATACGATTTTCTATAATTTTCAGAAAGTCCACCGCCCCATGTACTCCATCTATTGATTAGAGTAGGTTGTGTAGATAGAATAATGCGCGAATTAATTTCTTTATTGCCTATATCAAATGAAAACGGAATATGATATCCAAATCCAATAGTGTTTTTACTAAAATTAATTCTATTGAATCTTTCATAGCCTAAATTGATTTCAAAATTTCGAGAAACTCTAGAGGCTTGAATAAAATAATTGAAGGCACTTTCAAAATTGGTTGGCTTACTTCCTACGATCAAATTTTCTACATCAAATGCGAGTGAAAAAGAAAAAAACCTCTCATTTGTTCTTTGAGCATAGGAAATACTTGTAATAAGTAATATAAAAAGGAATTTTTTCATAATCTGGTTGAGTTAAAAAAGTTGAAGAAAAAAGTTCAAAATGATTTAGTAATAGTTTATTTAATTTAAAAGCAAGCTACTATATTAGCAATCTAAGGTATTAAATTATTTTTTTTTATCCGTTTTTTTTTGATAAATGTATAAAAGTTTAGTTTGGAAAAGATATTTTTCCCATACTAATCCATGGCGTAGTGCTATTAGAATTTGAAAAAGTATTTTGTCCTACAATTGTTTCATTGGCTAATATTGCAAACAAGATCGCCTCTTTCGCATCACTATTGATATTTAATTTTTCCGAAGAATGGATTGAAAAAGGAAGTAATTCTTTTAAAAACATCATTAATAAAGGATTGTGTATTCCTCCTCCTGACACATAAATTGTAGTAGGTTCATTGGATTTTTTGCAAGTAGTAGTTACTTCAATTATTGCTTCAGCTATGGTTTCAGCGGTAAAACGCGTTAAAGTCGCTAAAAGATCTGCAACGGAAAGGTTTTGTGTGTTAGAATGTAGTTGAGCCGTTTCTACATATTTCAGATTAAATAATTCTGGTCCTGTACTTTTTGGAAAAGGGGCTAAAAAAAAGGGAGCTTCTTTTAATTCACTAAGCAAACTCATGTTAATTGTGCCTTTAGAGGCAATCGCAGCATCAATATCGAAAGTCAATTCTGGAAAGTGCAAGCGCGTTACAGCATCTATTAAAGTGTTGCCAGTTCCTGTATCGGTTACAAAAACGGACTCAAAGTCACTCGATTTTGGAATATAAGTAAAGTTTGAGATTCCTCCAATATTCAATAAAATACGATTTTCAATTGCACTATGACATAAAAAGTAATCACCATATACCGCTAATGGTGCACCTTCTCCTCCTGCTGCCAAATGTTTTTGTCGAAAATCAGAAATAGTGATACATTGTGTAGTTACAGCCAAATGATCTCCATCGCCAATCTGAAGCGTGGCATTAGGAAAATTGTCCAGTTGGTGTAAACTTTTAGGTGCATGCATAACCGTTTGACCATGCGAAGCAATCAAATCTACATCGGCTGGACTGCATTGCCATTGGTGTAAACAATCCAAAACAATTTTTCCGTGTAATAGTCCAATCCATTCATGTAGCAAAGCTAAATGTTGAAAATCGATATTCTGCTGAGCAAATACTTTTCGTATCGCTCTTTTTGTTTCATCATCATAGGGTATAGTTACAAAGTGTACTAAAGTCACTTTTGTGTTTGTTCCAGAACCCGAAATTTTGCAATAGGCAACATCCAATCCGTCGAGCGAGGTTCCAGACATCAATCCAATAATATTTCTTTCCGTTTTTTGTGCAATAGTAAAGAGTGATTGAAGATTTGGATTCATGGTACAATGGTAACGAATTGATATTTTTCAAAAGTACTATAAAATTGATTCTTGCAAAAGAAGTAGTCCCTATCAATTTGGCATTTACTTTTTTTAAGGTTAACCGCCCTTACTACTGCACTATTTTGAATGATTTTAACACCTTTTATTTAAAAAAATAAAGGTTGATACTTCGATAGTTACTAAAAATTTCTTGATCGTTTTGATTTTCTCAAAAAAATAGACAATTGTAAGCTTGATACTAAGGATATTACTAATTTTATGCCCTATGCGGATTATAATGTTAGTAAATTATAGTCATAAAATTATTAATTTTTACTTGCATATCTATTTTATGTATATATTTGACTTTTTTAACTTAATAAAAAAGAATTATTTATTTTAATAGGGATTTTTAAAGATAAAACTGGTTTACAGAAGAGTAGTTTTTAATTTTTATGATACAATAATTTAATTTTTAGTTTTAAAAGCATTTATTTGCAAAGCATACAATAACTAACCCATTATCGATAAAATTTATAAGATGGCATTAAAAGGTTTATTTAGGAAAAAGACTGTTCAAGATATTTTAAAACAAGTTGAGAAAAATAATTTAGATGGACATGAAGCACTAGGAAAGCATTTAACTGCTCGCGATTTAACCGCTTTTGGGATTGCTGCTATTGTAGGAGCAGGAATTTTTAGTACCATTGGAAAAGCCAGTGCGGATGGAGGTCCAGCAGTTATTTTCTTGTTTTTGTTTACAGCTGTAGCTTGTAGTTTTGCTGCTTTCGCCTATGCGGAATTCGCTTCAATGGTTCCCGTTTCAGGAAGTGCTTATACGTATTCCTATGTGGCTTTTGGTGAGATTATCGCTTGGGTTATCGGTTGGGCTTTAATCATGGAATATGCCGTTGGTAACATTACTGTCGCCATATCATGGAGTGATTATTTTACAGGTTTACTAGAGAGTGGCGGGATTACTTTACCGCAGTGGGTTCAAATGGATTATTTATCGGCTGCTAATGGATTCAAAGATGCAACAGCCTTAATGCAAGGAGGGAAATCTTTCGAGAATTTATCGGTAGCTACCCAAGCTGCATACACCGCATGGACAACTTCTCCCACTATTGGTTCTTTTCATTTGGTTGCTGATTTACCAGCTTTATTGATTATTGTATTGATTACTGCTTTGGTCTATCGCGGGATGAAAGAGTCGAGAAATGCTAGTAATTTAATGGTAGCTATTAAAGTTTGTATTGTATTATTAGTGATAGCTGTTGGAATCTTTTATGTGGATACAGAAAATTGGTCTCCATTTGCTCCCAATGGAATTACAGGAGTTCTAAAAGGTGTGTCAGCTGTATTTTTTGCCTATATTGGTTTTGATGCGATCTCAACAACTGCCGAAGAATGTAAGGATCCTCAACGCGATTTACCAAAAGGAATGATGTGGGCAATTATCCTATGTACTCTTTTATATATAGCTATTGCCTTGGTATTAACCGGTATGGTGAGTTACAACGAACTGAATGTTGGTGATCCATTGGCTTTTGTTTTTGATAAATTAGATTTGAAATGGATGTCTGGCATTATTGCAGTTTCTGCTGTAATTGCTATGGCTAGTGTATTATTAGTTTTCCAAATGGGACAACCTCGTATTTGGATGAGCATGAGTCGTGATGGCTTATTGCCAAAGAAATTTTCAAGAGTGCACCCTAAATTCAAAACGCCTTCCTTCGCAACGATCGTTACTGGTTTTGTAGTCGCTGTACCCGCTTTGTTCTTAAACCTAACAATGGTAACAGATTTATGTAGTATTGGGACATTATTTGCTTTTGTATTGGTATGTGCAGGAGTTTTATCCTTGCAAAACAAAACTGATATTCCACGAGGTAAATTCAAAACACCCTATGTGAATTCAAAATATATCATGCCACTTCTATTGATTGCAGGATTAGTTTTTGCTTTTGGATTGAATGAAAAAGCAACTATGGATTTCATCACCAATAAAACTCAAGTAAATGGACCTTCCTCTATTGTGACTTCATTAAACAAAGAAGAAACTCAAAAGGTTTCAGAATATTTAGTAGCCCTAGAAGGAGTAGCTGCTTCAGCAACTTCTTCAGATCTAGAAAGTTTGTTGAGTAAACATGCAGAAGATGAGGAAAAATATGCAGAAGTTGTAGCCGGATTACCAGTTTCAGATGCGATTAAATATGAAAGTGGTTTTACCTTGTTCAAGCATAAAATTCCAATGTGGATTTTCTTACTTTCTTTAATTGGATTGTCTGTATGGGCTTACAAACAAAATTTATCTTTAATTCCATTACTAGGCCTAATTTGTTGTTTGTATATGATGGCTGAATTAAGTGTCTGGAATTGGATTTATTTTGGCGTATGGCTGTTAATCGGTTTAGTAATTTATTTTAGCTTTAGCCGAAAAAATAGTAAACTAAACTCAGAAATTGTATAAAACATACATCAACAAAGAACCTCTTAGCGCAAACTAAGAGGTTTTTTTTATGCCTTTTTTTTCTTTTCAAAGTAAGAATTAATTTGATCGTATTATTTTGTTTAAGTTTTATTTAATATCTTTATACATAATGTTTTACATTTTTAAAATAGTTTTTATCTATTGAAAATAAAAATTCAACATAAAAAACTATGGTAAATTAGCAATCATTAAGATATCAATTTAAATAATCATACTATGGAAAGTAACAGTAATTCTTCTAGTGGAAGTGGCAAATGTCCGTTTTCTAGCGGTGCGCTAACCCTAAGCGCAAACACTGGCGCAAGCAATCAAGATTGGTGGCCTAAATCCCTTAATTTGGACATTCTTCATCAGCATGATAGCAAAACCAACCCTTTAGGAGCATCTTTTAATTATGCCAAAGAATTTAAAAAATTAGATTTAGAAGCATTAAAAAATGATTTAAAAACTTTCATGACCGAAAGCCAAGAGTGGTGGCCTGCTGATTGGGGACATTATGGTGGATTGATGATTAGAATGGCGTGGCATTCTGCGGGTACGTACAGAATTGCTGATGGACGTGGAGGTGCAGGAACAGGAAATATACGCTTTGCTCCCTTAAACAGTTGGCCTGATAATGGGAATTTAGATAAAGCCAGAAGATTATTATGGCCAATTAAAAAGAAATATGGTAATAAAATTTCATGGGCCGATTTGATGATTTTAGCCGGTAATATGGCCTATGAATCAATGGGGCTCAAAACATTCGGTTTTTCTGGAGGTCGTGAAGATATTTGGCATCCTGAGAAAGATGTCTATTGGGGAGCAGAAAAAGAATGGTTAGCCAAAAGTGGTAGTGAAGGTAGTAGATACTCTGGTGAAAGAGATTTAGAAAATCCTCTAGCTGCTGTTATGATGGGGTTGATTTATGTAAACCCAGAGGGTGTAGATGGACAACCTGATCCCTTAAAAACAGCACATGATGTTCGTGTTACTTTCCAACGAATGGCAATGAATGATGAAGAAACGGTAGCATTAACTGCTGGTGGACACACAGTAGGAAAAGCTCACGGGAATGGTGATGCTTCAAAATTAGGTCCAGAACCAGAAGGAGGCTCAATTGAAAACCAAGGTTTAGGATGGTTGAACCCTAAAGGAAATGGAAATGCCGGAGATACCGTAACCAGCGGTTTGGAAGGGTCTTGGACCACTCACCCTACTCGTTGGGATAACGAATATTTTGATTTATTATTGAATCATGATTGGGCGTTAACCAAAAGTCCAGCGGGAGCTTGGCAATGGGAACCGACGAACATCAAAGAAGAAGACAAACCTATAGACGCACACAATCCATCAATTCGAAGAAATCCAATCATGACAGATGCCGATATGGCCATGAAGATGGATCCTGCTTACCGAGCGATTTCTGAGCGTTTTTATAAAGATCCAGCGTATTTTTCGGAAGTATTTGCTAGAGCTTGGTTCAAGTTAACACATCGTGATTTGGGTCCTAAGTCACGCTATTTGGGTGCCGATGTACCACAAGAAGATTTGATTTGGCAAGATCCTATTCCAAAAGTAGACTACACTTTATCGGATGCAGAAATCGAAGAAATAAAAGTTAAGTTATTAAACAGCGGTTTGACTAGAGCAGAATTAATAAATACGGCTTGGGATAGTGCAAGAACATATAGAGGTTCTGATTTTAGAGGCGGGGCCAATGGAGCACGAATCCGATTAGCACCACAAAAAAATTGGCAAGCCAATGAACCAGAACGATTACAAAAAGTAATCGCTAAACTTACCGAGATCCAAGCTAGTTTGCCTAAAAAAGTGAGTATTGCCGACTTGATTGTTTTGGGTGGAAGTGCAGCTGTAGAAAAAGCAGCGCAAGAAGGTGGTTTCAATATAAAAGTTCCTTTCCATGCTGGTAGAGGAGATGCTACACAAGAAATGACAGATATAGAATCGTTTGAAGTTCTAGAACCTACAAACGATGCTTTTAGAAATTTCATGAAGGCAAAATACGTAGTACAACCTGAAGAACTCATGCTGGACAAAGCCCAACTTTTGGGATTAACAGCGTCAGAAATGACAGTTTTATTGGGTGGTATGCGTGTTTTGGGCACAAATTATGGCGGAACCAAACATGGTGTATTTACGCATAATGAAGGAGCGCTAACTAATGATTTCTTTGTTAACCTAACCGATATGAATTACAGTTGGAAACCCGAAGGTGATAATTTGTATCACATTGTGGATAAAAAGTCTGGGGCAACCAAATGGACAGCTACTAGAGTAGATTTGGTATTTGGTTCTAATTCGGTTTTAAGAGCTTATGCTGAGGTATACGCACAAGACGACAACAAAGAAAAATTTGTTACAGACTTTATTAACGTTTGGACCAAAGTGATGAACGCCGACCGTTTTGACTTAGCGTAAATTCATCTTGTTCTATAAAGATAAGTGGGCTTTGTGCCCACTTTTTTTGTTTTATAAGTTCAATTAAATATGTTTTTTTTTAAAAGATGTAATTTTTTTGTTTTGTTGCTAATGCGGTGCATTGATACTTTGACTATGAACCTAATCAAATTTTCGGAATTGCCCCCTGCCCTCTCAGGCAATGAAATTAGTTAAGGAAAAATCAATCATTTGCATGTTGATTTTAGAGTAACGATTTTATTTCATTCAGATAGGTAAGTCGCTCAAAAACAAGTGGTTTTTAATTTACTAGCACAAAATCTAAAATCAAGAATCGTTACTCTTAATCTAAAATCTCTTAACTTAATGACATTGCCCTTTCGGGGTTAGCCTAGCAAGACTTAGCATAAAGCGGGACTTTGTTTCTATAAAAGACTATAGTATCCTACTCCTAAAAAAATAGCCAAAATAGACTCACAAACTACTAGTTATCAATATTTTAAATTATCTACAACGTTTTCGTTAAAAACTGTTATTTTTTTACAAAATAAGCAACTACTATCCGATTATAGTTAATTATAATTAAAACTTTTAGCATCTCGAATACTTACTCATTACATTTGCCAAACAGAAATAAACAAAATTTAAATCATAATCATTATGTCATTAGTAGGTAAAAAATTTCCAAGTATTGCGGTTGATGCTATCTCTGAAATGGGAGATAATTTGAAAATCAACATTTTTGAAGAAGCAGTAAACAATAACAAAAAAGTATTGTTGTTCTGGTACCCAAAAGATTTCACTTTTGTATGTCCAACAGAATTACACGCTTTTCAAGCCGCTTTACCAGAATTTAACAAAAGAAACACTATAGTTATTGGTGCTTCTTGCGATACTAACGAAGTACACTTTGCTTGGTTGAACACACCAAAAAACAATGGTGGTATCGAGGGAGTAACGTATCCAATCTTGGCTGATACTAACAGAAACTTGGCTAATATTCTTGGCATTTTGGATATCGAATCTACTAGCTACAGCGAAGAAACTGATTCAGTAATCATCGAAGGATCCAATGTACCTTACAGAGCTACTTATTTGATTGACGAAACAGGTAAAATTTTCCACGAAAGTGTAAACGATATGCCATTAGGTCGTAATGTAAACGAATATTTACGTTTGGTAGATGCTTACACTCACATTCAAGTAAAAGGTGAAGTTTGCCCTGCTAACTGGGAAGCTGGTAAAGAAGCAATGACTGCTGACAGAAAAAGTACTGCTGAATACTTAAGCTTAAACTAATTTTAGAAAGACTCTAAGTTACTAAGTTGCTAAGATTAAAAACTTAGAAACTTAGAGTCTTATCAACTTTAAACAAAAAATTATGTTAATCGAATTAAACGAAGATACGTTAGGGACTTTGGTAGCACAAAACGAAAAAGTAGTGGTTCAATTCTCGGCTTCTTGGTGTGGTAATTGCAGAATTATGAAGCCAAAGTTCAAAAAAATGGCCACCGAAAACGAAAACATTACGTTTGTTTTGGTAGATGCAGAAAACTCACCTGAGTCTAGAAAGTTAGCCAATGTGAGTAACCTACCCACTTTTGCAACGTTTGTTGGAGGAAAATTAGTTAACGAAACACAGACTAACAAAGCAGAAGTTTTAGCCGATTTGGTAAAAGAAATCGCTTAATAAAACGAGTAATTACCACTTACAATTATTTCCAATCTATATACATTTATTCCGATGAAATTACCTGTTATCAAACACCTTACTCAATTTATAGAAGAAAACGATCAAGATTACATCATTGAAACAATAGAAGTTTTAGAAGCACTTACAGAAGTTCCTTCTTTGAAAGACGAAGAGTTGGATGTTATTGGCGAATTGATTTCGAATATGTATGGCGCTTTGGAAGTACATAAAATGGTGAAAACGGGCACTGATAAGAAAGAAGCATTGAACACCTTTATGAAGCGTGTTTTGGGATCAATCGACAAATAAGTTCTGTTTTGTAATTTATCAAAAAGCCTGCAAAGACAATGTTTTTGAAGGCTTTTTGATTATATAAAATTAGGAAAAAATTATTCCATTTCTTCAAGTAGTTCTGCTTTTAGCGCTTCGGTTTCGAAGGTGTCCGTATCGAATTTGGGCGCTGTTGATGCTTTTAAGGCATTGAAATGTTCTAGTGCTTCCGTTTCATCTTCTTCTCCACTAAAATAAGGAAAAACATCCACAATAGGAGATTCAGAAATAGCTGGAATAGTGTACTCGCCCATGGTGTTTTTCATCGCGATTGTAGTATTATCATACGCCTCTTTTACATCATTTGCTTGAACTAAAAGATACATATTGGTTTTGCGCTCTTTGCCACTTTCTTCATCAAAAGCCAACAAAGACACTTTACTTTTGAACCAACGATCCGCATTTTCAAAAGGATGAATTTCGGCATAGTTCCCCACTTTTATATTGGTAATCTTGAACTCTTCACTGATATACGTTGCCATTTCTTCGTTTATTCTTTTTTCAGCCTCGGTGTAGGATAAGGCGTCTACCAAATAAGGTTCCGTAGTAATCTTTTGTCCGCCAGTTTCATCTGTTTTTCTGTACTTTACTTTACATTCGTACCAAATTGTGCTCATCTTTATTTATTTTTAGGGTGCCAAAGATAGATTTTAACACAAACAAAAGAGCGAATTATTCAAATAGATATTCACAATTTTAGAGTAAAACAATCAATATCCCTATTCCCAACAAATTAAAAAAATACCGCTAAAACAGATTGAAGTAAAAAACACAACTTTCTGTTAATCCAAATTCTTTCTCCCCAAAAAACCACATATATTCGTAATTTTGCCCCTCATTACAAAAAAAAAAAAAAACATATTTATGGCTACATTTAGCAAACAACTCTCTTTTCGTTGGTCCGATTTAGATCCCAATTTTCATATGCGACACAGTGCTTATTATGATTTTGGCGCGCAACATCGTATTGAAATTTTAGAAGAATTAGGGCTAACGTTACACGTGATGAAAACCCAACATTTTGGCCCTGTTTTGTTTAGAGAAGAATGTGTTTTTAGAAAAGAGATTAACCTTTCGGATACCATTGTTATGCAAACGAAAATTGCAAAAATGAAACCTGATGCTTCACGCTGGTCTATCGTACATGAATTTTACAGAGAGGATGTTTTGTGTGCAACGATAACTGTAGATGGTGCTTGGATGGATACCAAATTAAGAAAATTAGCCCAACCGACTCCACAAATTGTAGTCGATGCATTGAATTCATTTCCCAAAACAGCCGATTTTATTTCACTTTAAATACCAAGGTCTATGTTTACAATCGCTCAGATTAAAGAAGCACATAATAAAGTAAAATCAGGTGCTGATTTTCCAAAATACATTCAAGATTTAATCAACTTGGGGGTCATTGGTTACGATACTTTTGTTACCGATGGTCACGTAGAATATTTTGGTAGTAACAATTACAGAACAACTGCAACAGAAACTTATGATACTCTGGCAATAGCTAGTTCAACAAATAAAGAAAGATTTATAGAGTTTTTAGTAATGCATCAAGAAGGTCAAACCGATTATATAACCTTTTGTAACCATGCTGCACAATGCGGAATTGCGCAATGGACCGTAAACATCATCGAAAAAACGTGTACCTATTTTGATGATAGCCAAAATAGCATTCTAATTGAGAAGATTCCGATTTAATCAAGAAAAACACTATAAACTGAAAATCAGCAAGGTAGGATCCCAATTTTTACCGCAAATTCGTAAATTATTTCAATTCTGAATATTTTAAAATTTGCGAATTTGCGGTGATAATTTTTTTAGAACCTAAGGTGAAATGCACTGAAAGCACACAATTATAAACTCTATTTGTGACCAATAAAAAAGGACTTGTCATTGTGTTGTCAAGTCCTTTTATTTTATTCTTCATTGGTTTCGTGTGTCTTGCAGTAATTGCGCCATCTATCGATACAATCCTGAAAATCTGCTGGTATTTCTGTATCAAAACGCATCATTTCGCCTGTTGTAGGATGGACAAAACCTAATGTTTTAGCATGCAAAGCTTGTCTCGGCAAGGCTTTAAAGCAATTTTCTATAAACTGCTTGTATTTTGTAAACGTTGTCCCTTTTAGAATCAAATGCCCTCCATAACGTTCATCATTAAACAACGGATGACCAATATGCTTCATGTGCGCTCTAATTTGGTGAGTTCTTCCTGTTTCTAACTGACAAGAAATCAAAGTAACATAACCAAAACGTTCCAACACTTTATAATGAGTAATAGCTGGTTTCCCAATTTCTGGATCATCAAAAACAGCCATTTGCATTCTATCTTTCAAGTGTCGCGCAAGGTTTCCTTCAATAGTTCCATTATCAGCTACAACATTGCCCCATACCAAAGCAATATATTCACGCTCTGTAGTTTTGGCCTCAAATTGTTTGGCCAAATGCGTCATTGCTGCTTCCGTTTTTGCAACTACTAACAATCCTGAAGTATCTTTATCAATGCGATGTACCAATCCAGGGCGCTCGCTACTATTCATCGGCAAATTATCAAAATGATGTGCTAATGCATTCACTAAAGTACCAGTGTAATTTCCGTGACCAGGATGCACAACCATCCCTGGATCTTTATTCACCAACAATAAAGCCGCATCTTCATACACAATATTTAGTGGTAGATCTTCTGGAAGAATATGATTTTCAAAGGGTGGATGCGATAACATCACCGTTATTACATCAAAAGGCTTGACTTTGTAATTGGATTTTACTGGAATATCATTTACAAAGATATTCCCATCCGTAGCGGCATTCTGAATTTTATTTCGGGTAGCATTCTGAATCAAATTCATCAAATACTTATCGATTCTCAAAATGGCTTGCCCTTTGGGAACCTCAAAACGATAATGCTCAAATAACTCGTCTTCTAAATCTAAGGTTTCTATATTATTGTTCATTCATTGGAGTTTCTGATTCTACAGCAGGAGTTAATAAACTATCTTTGGCTGCTTCATCTTCATAAGTGGCTTTACCATCTCCTAATACCAAATCAATTTTAGAAGCTTTTAAAACACGGTCTCCGGCTTTTAAATTTCTACCTTTAAAGCGCATTTCCAATACCATGTCTTTCGCTAAATTTGGAATGTAAGTGACTGTTCCTGCTTCTAGTCCTAATGCTTTAAGCGTAGGTACAGCCTCGCGATAGGTCTTCTCTATCAAATTTGGGATCTGAACGGAAGAAAAACCTGAAGAATTAATTTTAATATATACTTTTCGACCTACTTTTACTTTTGTTCCTGGTAAAGGATCTTGCTCAACAACGCTAAATTTTGGATAATCACCTCTGTAATCTACACTATCCAAAAGCTCATAATCCAAGTCTAAATCGTCTAATTTCTCCTCTACTTGTTCCTCTGTAAGTTTAGCCAAATTTGGAACAGAAATCTCATGTCCATGATCTGTTGTAAATGTCAACCAATGCATAAATAAATAGCCCAAAACAGCAATAATAGCAAAGGCTAGAAACAATTGCCCAAAAAAAACGCGACTAGTCAAATACTTACGTAAACTCATAAATTTATTTTTAAGAAGCAACAAAGATAAAGGTATTTCGTTTCAAAAAAAATGATAATTTTGTTTTGTATACGTTTAATCTTTTGATCGATTAAACGGTTAACCGATTAAACATTTAAAATGAAAAATATTGGCATCATCATGGGAGGCTATTCTAGCGAATATAAAATCTCTCTTATCAGCGGAAATGTAGTTTACCAAACTTTAGACAAAACCAAATATAACGGATATAGAATACACATTTTTAAAGAAAAATGGGTGTATGTTGATGCAAATGATGCCGAATTCCCAATCGATCGCAATGATTTTTCGGTAACTGTAAATGGAACTAAAATCACCTTCGACTGTGTATTTAATGCCATTCACGGTACGCCAGGTGAAGACGGTTTACTCCAAGCTTATTTTGAACTTTTAGGTATCCCACAAACCGCTTGTGATTATTATCAAGCAGCACTAACATTCAACAAAAGAGATTTATTATCAGTTTTAAAACCCTATGGCATCAAAACCGCGACTTCATATTACTTAAACAAAGGCGACCTTATCAACACAGCCGAAATCGTAAAAAAAGTAGGACTGCCTTGCTTCGTAAAACCAAATAAAGCGGGCTCTAGTTTTGGAATTTCTAAAGTAAAAACAGAAGCTGAACTCCCTATCGCTATCGAAGTTGCTTATAAAGAAGATAACGAAATCATTATTGAAAGTTTCTTAGATGGCACCGAAGTTTCCGTTGGAGTAATCAATTACCAAGGAAAAATCACAGTCTTACCTATCACCGAAATTGTTTCTGAAAATGATTTCTTTGATTACGAAGCTAAATACGAAGGAAAATCACAAGAAATTACTCCAGCTCGTATTTCTGATGAAATGACTCAAAAAGTAGGCGACATTGCAAAACGTGCCTATGAAGTTTTGAAAATGAAAGGCTTTTCACGAAGCGAATTCATAATTGTAGATGGCGAACCGCACATGCTAGAAATGAATACTATTCCTGGTCTAACCACCGAAAGTTTGATTCCGCAACAAGCCAGAGCAGCAGGAATCTCGCTCGAAGATTTATTTACTAATGCAATTGAGTTGGCACTTAAGTAAGTTTCTTAGTAGCTAAGCTACTAAGTCCTTAGCAACTCACAACTTTAAAAAAATGAAAAAAGCCATATTCCCAGGATCATTTGACCCAATAACCTTAGGTCACGAAGACATTATCAAAAGAGGCATCTCTCTTTTTGATGAAATCGTTATTGCAATTGGTGTCAATGCCGAAAAAAAATACATGTTTTCATTAGATGAAAGAAAACGCTTTATTGAAGAAACTTTCAAAAATGAACCTAAAGTAACGGTGATTACTTATGAAGGATTGACCATCGATTTGTGTCACAAGCTTAAAGCAAATTTTATCTTGAGAGGACTTCGCAATCCAGCCGACTTTGAATTTGAAAAAGCCATCGCTCACACCAATCGCCGTCTGTCTAAAATCGAAACCGTCTTTTTATTAACAGCAGCTCGAACCTCATATATCAGTTCGAGTATTGTGCGTGATGTCATTCGAAACCACGGAGCTTATGAAATGCTTGTTCCTGACGCGGTAAGAGTAAAATTACATAAATTATAACTTTAAAAACAAATAGCAGCAGTAACAAGATTAGCCCTGCTTTTACACCTAAACAAAAAAATAAAATGAGTATAGAAAGAGAATTAAATAAACGAAGTGGAGGAAAATGTGAACTTTCAGGTGTTACCGAAGATTTGAAAGTATATCAGATTCTTCCCACTCGAAAAGGTGGATTAGATGAAAGTGTTTTGATCAGTGCTACGCTTATTGAACAAATAGAAAATCCTGAAAAAATGGATAGTAACCTTTGGCGATGTCTAAATGAAAGTATGTGGAGCGAACACCTTCCGGTACAAGTACTTTCTTGGCGAATGTTGAGCAGATTGCGCAATCAAGAATTACTTGACCAAATGTACCTAGACGAAGATGATTTGGCATGGGCTCAAGCAACTGGCGAAGGTGAAGAAGATGAAAATAAAATCATCCACAGAGATAGTAATGGCGTCATTCTAGAACACGGAGATTCTGTAGTCTTGATTAAAGATTTGAAAGTAAAAGGCTCAAGTATGGTAGCCAAACAAGGCACCGCCGTTAGAAATATTCGCTTAGATCATGAAAATGCAGAGTACATCGAAGGAAAAGTAGATGGTCAACAAATCGTTATTATTACACAATATGTAAAGAAAATTTAATGATCAGTGGTCACAAAAAGAGTAATCAGCTATTGTTGTAAATAAAAAAATCGTTAACCTGAATGTGTTAACGATTTTTTTATACATTTAATTGATCTCCAAAATATGGATACAGTGCACTACTCCTCCTCTTTTTTGATCACTTTTCTGGCGACTTCAATTTTGAATTTTTTTCCTTTCATTTTTTCCTCTTTCACTAAGTGAAGTAAATCTTTGACTTTATTGTATTTCACAGCAGCAAAGGATATAAAATCTTTGACTTCAATTAAGCCTAAATCACCTTTTTCTAGCTTCCCCTTTTGAGAAAAGAAACCAACAATATCAATCTTATTGAGTTTATTTTTTTTACCTCCGCTAATGTAAATTGTTTGAAACTGTGGTGGTTTTGGCAATATTGTAGTTGAACTTAACTCCAAGACCGGCATAGAATAATCAATGTAATCCAGTTTTTTTTCACTTTCGTTTACAATTAAATAAGCCGTACCAGAGGCCAACATACGCGCAGTTCTACCATTTCTGTGTGTAAACTCCTCTTCTTTTAATGGCAAATGATAATGAATAACGTGTTTCATTTCTGGGATATCCAATCCACGAGCAGCTAAATCGGTAGTAATTAAATAGCTCATACTCCCATTTCTAAACTGAATCAAAGCACGTTCTCGTTCTTCTTGATCCATACCACCATGATAGTAAGTAGCATAAATCCCTTTTTCATTCAGGGTATCGCTAATACGTTCTGCAGCATCTCGATGGTTGCAAAAAACAATCGCGGCTTCAGATTTCAAAGAGCATATCAACTGAAATAAGGTCATCAATTTATCCTTCTCTTTAGAAATAACCATTTGTAAGGAAAGATTATTTTCTTCTTTGGACTCAGGAATAAAATCTAAAACCAAAGGATTGACCACTCGTGTATATTTAGGAATCTCAATGCCAGAAGTAGCCGAAACCAAAACTCGTTTGTTAAGTTTTGACAATTTTCCAATTACAAAAGACATTTGTTCATGAAACCCGAGTTGCAAGGACTTATCAAATTCATCCAAAACGAGTGTCTGAATTTTGTCCAAACGAAAAGTTCCTCTATCAATATGATCAGCAATTCTTCCTGGCGTTCCAATCAAAACAGCCGGTGGATTACTTAAATTTTTAATCTCGGTATCAATAGAATGCCCTCCATAACACACATTTACTTTGTAACCTGTGCTCATTTTTTTCCAAACTTGTTCAATTTGCAAACCCAATTCACGTGAGGGAACTAAGATTAAACATTGTACCGAAAGAATTTCAGGTTGTAACAGCTCGAAAATAGGCAATAAAAAAGCCAATGTTTTTCCTGATCCGGTGGGAGAAAGCAATAAAACATTGTTTGCATTGATAATCGCTTCATGCGAGACTTCTTGCATCTCATTTAGACTTGAAATCCCTAAACTATCAAGAATCGGTTTAAAATTATGTGGTATATTCATGGTGCAAAAGTAATTAAAATAGTTGGCTGTGCCTATTTTCAGCAGTTGGCAAAGCAATGATCGAAATAAAATAGAAATAAGTATATTTGATTTTTTCTCATAAACACAAAACCATGAAGTTTATTACCAACCTACTTTTACTGTTTTCATTATCTATTTTGGCACAAAAGAATAGTAAATACGATACCTTTTTCGAAAAAGGAAATGGAAACCAATCGGCTACTTACGAAGAAACAATTCAATATTACCAACTTTTAGCCAAAAATTTCGCTACTATCAAAATCATAGAAATGGGTTTAACCGATAGCGGCAAACCATTACACATTGTTATTTTCAATCCTGAAAAAGAGTTTGATTTTAAAAAAATACATACCAATAAAGCGGTAGTTTTACTCAATAATGGTATTCACGCAGGAGAACCCGACGGTATTGATGCCAGCATGCAATTGTATCGTGACTTGGCTTTAGGTAAAATAAAAGCACCCAAAAATACCGTTTTGGTATGCATACCTGTTTACAACATTGGAGGAGCCTTAAACCGAAATTCAACTTCGCGTGCCAATCAAAACGGTCCAGAAGAATATGGGTTTAGAGGCAATGCCAGAAACTATGATTTGAATCGCGATTTCATAAAATCAGACACCAAAAACACTAAAAGTTTTGTTGCAATTTTCCGTTTGACAAATCCTGATGTTTTTATTGACAATCACGTGAGCAATGGCGCCGATTATCAGTATAAATTGACCTACATCATGACCCAACACAACAAATTAGGAACTGTCTTGGGAAATTTTCTAAACGAAGAAATGATGCCTAACATCGTGAATGATTTACTAAAAAAGAAAATTGAAAGCACTCCTTATGTCAATACTTTCTCAGATACTCCTGATAAAGGCTTTGGGCAGTTTTTTGAAAGTCCACGTTTTGCAACAGGTTATACTTCCTTATTCAATACTATCGGATTTGTTGTTGAAACACATATGCTAAAAAATTATGCTGATAGAGTAAAAGTAACTTATGAATACATGCGATCTGCTATCGATTTTACAGATGCAAATTATCAAAAAATCAAAAGGCTTCGCGTTGAGAATGAAGCGCAATACGCACCCAACAAAAAATATGCTATCAAATGGGAATTGGATACCACAAAAAAAACAAATCTCCCGTTTTTAGGCTTTGAAGCAAGTTACAAAAAAAGCGATGCAACCACCGGCAATCGTTTATTTTATGATCGAACAAAACCATACAAAAAAGACGTTCCTTTCATCAAAGAATTCAAAGCCGTCAGAGAAATTGAAATTCCTAAGTATTATGTTATTCCACAAGGCTTCTGGCCAATTATTGATGTATTACAACACAACGGAATCAACATGAAAGCTATAGCAAACGATACTCTAATAACTGTAGAACGCTATCGCATTGCGGATTTTAAAACCACAGCTAATGCTTACGAAGGTCATTATTTACACAGAAATACCACAGTAAAAGCTACGACTGAAAAAGTTGCCTTTAGAAAAGGTGATTTTTTAATTCCTACGCAACAAAAAGGGGTAAAATATCTATTAGAAACATTGGAACCTGAAGGTGTCGATTCCTTTTTTAATTGGAATTTCTTTGACACACTATTACAACAAAAAGAAGGCTATTCCGATTATGTTTTCGAAGATACAGCCGCACAATTACTAAAAGATAATCCCAATTTAAAATCAGAGTTTGAAGCTTTGAAAGCAAAAGACGGTGCTTTCAACAAAAATCCAGAGGCACAACTGGATTGGATTTATAAACACTCTATATATTACGAAAAAGCACATCTTAATTACCCAGTATATCGCATTTTATAAAAGAGAAAAGCTCCTATTTTAGGAGCTTTTCTTCTTCAAATAACAATTTTATATTCTCATACGAGTTTTGTAAGGCCTCTTTAATTTGTTCAGGATTTAGCCAAGCTACTTTTTCAATACCTTCTTCCAACTGACCTTCGGGTTGTCCTTCAAATTTGGATTGCATTTCAAACCAATGCGTGACTTTAAGTTTGTATTTTCCATTGCGTTTAAAAACATGATAGGTTTTTTGTAATTTTCTAGTAATCGAAAGTTTAGTAACTCCGGTTTCTTCCTCAACCTCTCTCATGGCTGTAACCTCTATTGCTTCTCCTTTCTCAATTCCTCCTTTAGGCAAATCCCATTTTCCGTTTCTAAAAATAAATAAAACCTCCCCTTTTTTATTGTAGACAAGTCCGCCTCCAGCTTTACAAACCGGAATTTTGGCCTTCAAAGTCTTCATTATTTCTTTCTCGTCAGGATGATACAAATAAGCTTTTTGTATTTTATTCTGAAATATTTTCACTATAATTCGCTCTACATCAATGCTTTCCAAAAGAAACAATTCAAAATCAGTTTCTTTAGAAATTTGATTTGTCAAAAAAAGTGGTTTGTCGTTCACAAAAACTTTATACATTTGCACTATGATTTTTAATAAAACTACAGCCGAAAAAACAGCCGAATTGCTTTTGCAAATAAATGCAATTAAATTGAATCCCGGAAATCCTTTTACTTGGGCATCTGGCTGGAAATCCCCTATTTATTGTGATAATCGTCTAATTCTTTCATTTCCAGCAATACGAAATTATGTTAGAGACGAGTTTTCTAAACACATAGAAAAACAATTTGGCAAACCTGATGTAATTGCTGGTGTTGCAACTGGCGCTATAGGTATTGGGATGCTAGTAGCAGAAAGCATGGGACTTCCATTTGTTTATGTTCGACCAGAACCTAAAAAACATGGAAGACAAAATCAAATAGAAGGTTTTCTACAAAAAGGTCAGAGTGTAGTCATTGTCGAAGACTTAATTAGTACAGGCGGAAGTAGCTTACAAGCTTTTGAAGCTTTGAAAGAAGCTGGTGCAAATGTCAAAGGTATGGCAGCAATTTTTACTTATGGTTTTGATGTTTCTGAAGAAAACTTCAAAAAAGCAAATTTAGATTTGTTCACCTTGAGTAATTATCAAAATTTACTCAATTTGGCTGTTGCTAAACAATATATTACAGAAAAAGAAGAAAGCACCTTAAGAGAATGGAATGCCTCTCCTTCTACATGGGGAGTTTCAAAATAATACAATTTAACAGATAAAAAATGAATTTAGAAAGCCCTAAAGTTGCTGTATCAAAGTCTGCTCAAGAATTATTTGATTTATTGACAGATGTCAGAAACTTTGAAAAATTAATGCCTGACAACATCGCAAAATTTGAAGTGATTGGGGACGATGCTTTTATTTTTGGATTAAAAGGAATGCCTGAAATCAAACTAAAAATGAAAGAAAAAGTTGCTCCTAACAAAGTAGTTCTTGGCGCAGCTAGTGATAAATTACCATTTACACTTACCGCTTCGATTGATTCAATTTCTGATGCATCGAGCGAAGTAAAATTGGATTTTGAAGGTGAATTCAACCCAATGATGTCCATGATGATCAAAGGACCTATTGGTAAATTCATCGAAACCTTAGCAGCTAACATGACCAAATTATAAGCATAGTTTGAAATAATTCACAAAAAAGGGTAATGATTATTGCCCTTTTCTTGTTTAATAGAGTAATTGAATCTCTTTTATATCAAAATCTTCTACACTATCATCTTCCAAAAGCACCTGAAGTTTTCCAACAGAAGACACCCCCTGAATAATCCCCATAAAATGGATTCCTTTTTCATCAGCGAAAGGCATGGGAACCCCTTTCTTAAATAACAATTGAGAATAATAATTCCAGAAAAAAAGTTCATTTTCCTGCCACAGATTGATTTTTTGTTTGAATTTTTTAACGATCAATTCTAAAATTAATTCACGATCAAACTCCACTTCACAAAGCACAGCCAAAGAAGAAGCTTTGGGTAAATCCGAAAAATCAGTTTGATTGACATTCAATCCCAAACCTATTATGGATTCAATGGCTCCATCACTTTTAATGCTATTTTCAATCAAAATGCCACCAATTTTTTTGGAATATGACATTATGTCGTTTGGCCATTTTATACTTAATTCTGGTACTTTGTAATTTTCTAAAACCTCAATAACCGCTAATGCAAAAGCTATATTCAAGTGAAATAACAAATTAATATCTTGAAAAAAATCTCTTACCAAGATACTCATAATCAAATTTTTACCTTTTTCAGATTCCCATTTCTGCCCCATTTGTCCCCTCCCTTTTGTTTGAACTTCGGCTGTAACCACTGTAAAATTAACAGTTTCAGGAAGTGACGAAATTCCTTTAAGGAAATCATTTGTAGAATCTATGGCATCGAGTTTGATTAACTTCATGTATTATTTTTTTAATAAACATAATTAAATATTATGTTAAGGTTCAAAAATAATCACAAAAAATGGTAACTTTACAAACTTATATAAAAATAATTCATGGCGAAAAAGACTATTAATAATGACGTTTTATTAGCAAACATCATCAAAGGAATCGAAGAGGTAAAAGGAAATGATATTGATATTCTTGATTTAAGAGACATTGACACAGCAGTATGTGATTATTTCATAATTTGCAATGGTACATCCAACACTCAAGTAAACGCAATTGTGAACTCTATTCAAAAAACAGTTTCCAAAGAACTTAAAGATAAACCTTGGCATGTTGAAGGTACTGATAATGCAGAATGGGTATTGATGGATTATGTGAATATTGTAGTTCACGTTTTTCAAAAACACATCCGTGAATATTACAATATTGAAAGTCTATGGGGAGATGCCAAAATAACAACTATTGAAAACAAATACTAAAGAAACTTAACTTCTAATGGCGAAAGAGAATAATCCAAATTCCAATAAATTTAAAATAAGTCCTTGGTTAATTTACGCGGCGATACTAATCATATTTGTATTAATAAACTTTGCAACAGGTGGTTCAAGTTTAGAAGAGGCTTCTCAGTTAACTTCTTCTAAATTTAATGACTATTTAGAAAAAGGGCAAATAGAAAAAGTTATCGTTTATAACAAATCAGAAGCAGAAGTTTTCTTGAATGCTGCTGCATTGAAAGAGGCAACTCATCAAAAAGTAGCCAAAGATGTTTTTGATAGACCTAATAAAGGTCCGCATTACACCTTAGAAATTGGTAATGACCAAATTTTTCAAACTAAGTTAGAAAAAGCGGTTAAGGAAGGGAAATTAAAAGATTTCAACTTTTTACAAAAAAACAATTGGTCTGATATTTTAATTAGCCTACTCCCAATCATCATCATTATTGGTGTATGGATTTTCATCATGAGAAAAATGTCTGGTGGCGGAGCTGGAGGTGGTGGACAGATTTTCAATATTGGAAAATCTAAAGCCAAATTATTCGATGAAAAAACAGACATTAAAACTACTTTTAAAGATGTTGCTGGATTAGAAGGAGCCAAAGAAGAAATTCAAGAAATTGTAGAATTCTTAAAAAATCCAGAAAAATACACCAATTTAGGAGGTAAAATTCCAAAAGGAGCATTATTAGTTGGTCCTCCGGGAACAGGTAAAACTCTTTTAGCTAAAGCTGTTGCAGGCGAAGCTCAAGTACCTTTCTTCTCCTTATCAGGTTCTGATTTTGTGGAAATGTTTGTAGGTGTAGGTGCTTCACGTGTACGTGATTTATTCAAACAAGCCAAAGAAAAATCGCCAGCCATTATCTTTATTGATGAAATTGATGCTGTAGGTAGAGCTAGAGGAAAAAACAATATGTCCGGCGGAAACGACGAGCGTGAAAATACCTTGAACCAGCTTTTGACAGAAATGGATGGTTTTGGCACCAACTCCAATGTAATTGTATTAGCAGCTACTAACAGAGCAGATGTGTTAGACAAAGCGTTAATGCGAGCAGGACGTTTTGACAGACAAATCTTTGTTGACCTCCCAGATATTCGCGAAAGAGCAGAGATTTTTGCCGTTCACTTAGCACCAATTAAAAAAGTAGAAGGATTAGATTTAGACTTCTTAGCTAAACAAACCCCTGGTTTCTCTGGTGCTGATATCGCAAATGTTTGTAACGAAGCTGCACTTATTGCAGCTAGAAACAACAAAACCGCAGTTGATAGACAAGATTTCTTAGATGCAGTAGATAGAATCATTGGTGGATTAGAAAAGAAAAATAAAATCATTACCCCAGAAGAAAAACGTGCCATAGCGATACACGAAGCGGGACACGCTACTGTGAGTTGGATGTTAGAACATGCTGCACCACTTATAAAAGTAACTATTGTCCCACGTGGACAAAGCTTAGGAGCAGCATGGTATTTACCAGAAGAAAGACAAATCGTTAGAACAGACCAAATGTTAGACGAAATGTGTGCAACTATGGGCGGGAGAGCTGCTGAAAAAGTAACCTTTGATAGAATTTCTACTGGTGCCTTGAGTGATTTAGAAAAAGTAACTCGCCAAGCTAGAGCAATGGTAACTATTTACGGATTAAACGATAAAATAGGGAATGTAACGTATTATGATTCTACAGGTCAAAATGAGTATGGCTTTTCAAAACCATATTCAGATGATACTGCTAAAATTATTGATGCTGAAATTTCAGAATTAATAGAAGGTCAATATCAAAGAGCAATCAAAATATTAAAAGAAAATAAAGATAAACTGAACCAATTGGCTGATATTTTAATTGAAAAAGAAGTAATTTTTAAAGATGATTTAGAAGCCATTTTTGGAAAGAGAACCTTCGATAAAAATCTAGAAGAAAAAGTTTCTTAGAAATTAATTATATAGCATATTTTTTTAAAATCTTAATTCAAAATCAACTTTTGAATTAAGATTTTTTTATCTTTGACCAGTTTCCAATTCATTATTAAGAATACTAAATCCAAATATGAGTATTTTCAGAAAATTATTTAGTTCTGGTCCAACAAACTCCAATGAAGAAAAAGAAATTAATAAAATTTCTTATGAACAAAACGTCCCTTTTGATGAAAAATTTATTTTTAATTTCAAAAGAAATGGCGGAAAGTTTTTGTATTGTGAATCCATGGAGGAAGTAAAAGAACAATTTGAAAACATACTGGAAGAAAATGACTGGTTTGAAAGTGAAGCAATTTGCTTTGAGCCCACACTTTTTCCACTTCTTCAAGAAAACAATATTATTTTTGAAAAACCTCAAAATCCGAAATTTTTATTAGCTAGATGTGAAAATTTGGTTTCAGATGAAGGATCTATTTCCTTTTCATCGAATCAGATTAAGCAAAAAAAACCAAATGAATTACCAGTAAATATGGTAATTATTGCCAATACTAGTCAAATCATTCCAGGAAAAAGCGACATACTAAGTGCTATCAAAAACAAGTACCAAAGAGAATATCCTAGCAATATTACAACGCTAAAATATTTCGAAAAAGCACAAGAAGAAGATTTTACTCAATATGGTAGTGCTGCTAAAAACTTATACCTTATACTACTAGAGGATCTATAATAATGAATGAAACACTGAAACGATCCTTATCAGGGGCTGTATATATAACATTATTACTCGCTTCAATACTTTATTCAACTGAAAGTTTTTTTATACTATTTGGTGTTTTTTTGATCATAACCTTATATGAATTTTGCAATTTGGTTCAAATGAAACCTGCATTGCCTATTATACTAGGAACACTACTCTATGCATCTGTTATCTTGCTAAGTCATTATGCAACTGAAACCACAACTTTCATAAATAGAGCCTTTCAAACTCAAATTAATCTTGTAATAAATATTCAGAAATTAGATTTAGCATTATTAGCCATAACAATAGTTGTATCCATCAAATGCATATTGTTTTTATTTTATGATTCCGTTCAAAAAGTAAGCACTTCGTCTAAATACTTATACCTACTTGGCTATATTACCTTACCTTTTATATTTATAACTAAAATTTCGTTTGGTATCAATGATTATAATCCAAAAATCATTATCGGTTTGTTTATATTGATTTGGACCAACGATACTTTTGCATACGTCGTAGGAAAGTCGATGGGAAAACACAAATTATTTGAAAGAATTTCACCCAAAAAAACTATAGAAGGATTTATTGGTGGAATTGTTTTTGCAATTTTTGCAGGATATTTAATTTCTAAATTATACATAGAACCCAAACCTGAATTTAGCCAAAAATCGATACTAATCTGGACATTTATTGCGTTAATTGTGGGTGTTATGGGTACGATTGGAGATTTAATTGAATCTAAATTTAAACGAATTGCCGAAGTAAAAGACAGCGGTAATATCATGCCGGGTCATGGAGGTATACTAGATCGACTAGATAGTGTTATATTTGTAGCGCCAATTATATTTTTATTTTACCAAATTTTAAATTATGTTTCATAAAGAAGGAACCCCAAGTATTTTATTAGGAACTACTTTTACAGCAGTAGTTTTATTATTGACTGATTATATTGAAACAAATTGGGTCAAAATGGCGATACAAATTGCTACTTTGGTATTTTTGATTATCATTTTGCAGTTTTTCAGAAATCCAAAACGTGCTGTAATTTTGAATGACAATCATATCTTAGCCCCTGTTGATGGCAAAGTAGTAGTAATTGAAGAGGTTTATGAAGGTGAATATTTTAAAGACAAACGCTTACAGGTTTCCATTTTCATGTCGCCTATCAATGTGCATGTAACAAGATATGCCATTAGTGGTGTCGTAAAATTCAGCAAATACCATCCAGGAAAATTCCTTGTAGCTTGGCATCCTAAAGCAAGTGAAGAAAACGAAAGAACAACTGTAGTAGTTGAAAATACAACTTTTGGAGCTATTTTATACCGCCAAATTGCAGGAGCATTAGCAAGAAGAATTGTCAATTACGCAGAAGAAGGCATGCAAGTTATACAAGGAACAGATGCTGGTTTTATAAAATTTGGTTCAAGAGTAGATTTATTTTTACCTTTGGGAACACCTATTAATGTTGAATTAAATCAAAAAGCAGTAGGTGGAAAAACAATTATCGCAACAAAAGCATAATGTCCAACGAGGAATTAGATATACAATTTCAGGAAGCTTTTGAAAAAGCTTCTAAGATGACACAACCATTACCACCAGACGTAATGCTGCGGTTGTATGCCTATTACAAACAAGCTACTTTCGGCACTACTAATTATAACAGAAGTGACAATTTTGACTTAAGAAACGCATTTAAAAGCAATGCTTGGATTCAAATTAGTCATTTATCCCAAGAAGAAGCTAAACTTTTATATGTTGAAACGGTAAACGAATTATTAAAAAATAGTGAATCATGAGAAATTCTTTTTTTTTAACAACTTCTTTTTTATTCGTTTTTTTGTTGACAAGCTGTAATAAAAAAGAATTAATTGAAGTAGTGGAAGTCCCTCTTCCTGCTGCAGAACAAAAAATCACCATAGGTAACCCAGAAGATGTAAAAGCAGATGATGGTTCTTTTCAAGTAGAAGCCTTACCTTATAAATATGATGCCTTATCACCATCTATTTCAGCTTTAGCATTAGAACTACATTTTTCAAAGCATTACTTAACTTACACTAATAATTTAAATAAAGCAATCAAAGGAACTCCTTTAGAAAATTTATCAATAGAAGAGGTTCTTACCCAATTAGATATCAATAATGCGGATATTCGAAATAATGCTGGCGGATACTATAACCACAGTCTTTTTTGGAAAATAATGGGCCCAAAAGGTGGCGGTGTGCCAAAGGATACTTTAGCAGGAGCAATAATTAAAGACTTTGGGTCTTTTGAAAATTTCACTACTCAATTTAAAAATACCGCTTCAAAGCATTTTGGTTCAGGTTGGGTTTGGTTGGTGGTCGATCGTGAAGGAAAACTACAAATTACTAGCACCCAAAATCAAGACAATCCATTGATGCCTTTAGTTCCTGTAGTCGGTTATCACGGAAAACCAATTTTAGCTCTAGATATCTGGGAACATTCGTATTATATTGATTATCAATACAAACGAAAAAACTATATAGACGCCTTTTTTAATGTGATTAATTGGAATAAAGTCAACGAAAATTATCAGGCAACCTTTTTAAAAAAATAAATTAGTTCCTTAGTTAGCGAAACTATTCGAGTTTACAAATTACAATTCATAAAAAATGCTCCCATTGTGGAGCATTTTTTTATGAAACAGAACTAACTTTTATTGCAATTTTAATATAAAAGATTCTGACGGAGCGATGGCTATTGAAGCCCTACCTTCTCCATTGGTCACTTTCAACTCTGTTTTGTATTTACCATACAATTGGTCCACAAGAGTATACGTGCCGTCTTTTACATTCCATTTTGCAAGTAAATCAGCCGGAACTCTCATCTCATAACTACTAGCTGTAGTCGAAGAAAAGTTAGCAACTACAATCAATTGCTCCTCTTTTGACCAACGTGCAAAAGTGTACAAATCTTTATCATATCCTTGAACTATATTTCTATTAGCGCCTTGAATTTCTTGATACCCTCCCATCAAAGCGGAACTTTTTAATGAAAAATTCAAAAGACGTTTATAAAAATCACGCAATTCTTTTTCACTTGAAGACAATTGACCTCCATCAAATTTACCATTATTCATCCAACGCTGATGATGGGGCACTCCTATATAATCAAAAATAGATGTTCTAGAATGCGTTCCAAAACCAGCGTCTTCTTTACCTGGCTCGCCTACTTCTTGACCAAAATAAATCATAGTAGGTGAAGAACTCAAAGTAGTAGAAACCACCATTAAAGGTTTTCCTCTTTCGCCACTACCCGCAAATTCAGGACTAGCAAGACGTTGTTCATCATGATTATCCAAGAAATGCAACATATGGTGTTCGATATCCATCATGTTATATTGAATTCCTGAAATTTCATCAGGCCATGATCTACCTTGAATTACGTCTTTTAATTTGTCATAGGTTTCAACTTTGTCATACAAATAGTCCATTTTACCCAAATGAATATAATTTCTGTATTCTCTTGGATTGTATACTTCTGCCATTAAAAAAGAATCGGGATTAGCCATCTTAATAGCTGAGTTCATATAGCTCCAAAATTCGTAAGGCACCATCTCGGCCATATCATAACGAAATCCATCAACACCTTTTGCAATCCAATATAAAGCAATATCTTTGAATTTTACCCATGAATTTGGCACATTTTTATCTGACCAAAAAGCAAAATGCTCTTTATAATCTTTCTTATCAAATCCAGCTGGAAGTTCAGGAAAATCTTTTCCTCCATCAGGACGAATACCGTAATTTACTTTTACCGTTTCGTACCAATCATTCTTATCGGGTTTTGCCATTCTTGAGCCGTTTCCTGTCCATTTTGCTGGAAATTCATCAAATTTTCCATCTGCCAATGGATGATTTTCTCCATTGAGTGGTTTCGGAGCATCTGGAACTTCAAAACGTGTATTAGGAATGTAATAAAAATTATTATCTCTTTTGTATTCAACGCTAACATCATCATCGGCACCAAAATCTTTTACTCCTTTTGGATTGCTTTTCCCTTCATATTTACGCGCAATATGATTAGGAACAATATCAATAATTACCTTCATTCCTGCCTTGTGCGTTCTTGCAATCAATGCTTCAAACTCGGCCAATCTATTGGCAGGATTGACTGCCAAATCTGGGTTTACATTATAATAATCCTTCACTGCATATGGTGAACCTGCTCTACCTTTTACTACATCTGGATCGTCATTTGAAATTCCGTAAGAAGTATAATCTCGAACCAAAGCGTGATGCGGCACCCCTGTGTACCAAATATGAGTTACTCCTAAATCTTTAATTTCATGTAAGGCTTTATCCGTAAAATCATTGAATTTACCTACTCCATTTTCTTCAATTGTACCCCAAGGTTTATTGGTTGTATTGGTATTCCCAAACAAACGAGTAAATACCTGATAGACCACTTTTTTGTGTTCAGTAGTAGTTGTTTTATTTTCTGAGTTCATTTTTACATCTTTTGTTTTGCATCCCGTAGCTAGCACTAGAGCGCCTGCAAAGAAAATTAAGGCTATTTTTTTAATCATGATAGATAAATTTTACTATTTCTTCATAATTATGAAAAATGAAGAAATAACTATTCGAATTTTTAAATTTACAAAAAAAGACCTAAAAAAAGACTCCTTTAATACAACCTTAGCAATTTACCCCTTCAATTTCACACTACTACAACGTGAGAGTGAACAAAAATGTTAGTAATTTATAGAACAATAAAAAAGTCTTTTTAACACTAATTTTAACAGACACAAAAAAAATTAATAAACCTATTCTCCATTGGTTTTTTATAAATTTGACAAAAAAATTTCACATTGAAGAAACTAGTATTTATTATCCGTATTTGTTTGATAATTAGCATTACTCCTCATCTCCTGGCTCAGGCTCCAAAAAAAATAGTAATTGAAAATTCCGATTTTTTTGCAGTTGATCAAGTAGCTGCACCCGATGCTACCTTACTTACAGGTAACGTTCGAATGAATCATGATGGCATAGTAATGACTTGTAATAAAGCCTATTATTTTCAAAAAGAAAACTATATCAAAGCCTTTGGAAATGTACAATTGGTTCAGGGAGATACTTTATTTTTAAATAGTAAATATGCGGAATACAACGGAAATGTAAAAAAAGCGTTTGCTACGGGAAATGCAGTGATGAGTTCACCAGATGCGACTTTGGCTACCGACACCATTAATTTTGATCGCAATACTCAAGAAGTATTTTATAATACTAACGGAACCATTGTAAACAAAGAAAATACACTTAAAAGTAAATCGGGAAGGTATTATGTTTCACAAAAGAAATTTCAATTCTTAACGGCAGTAACGATTACCAATCCCACTTACACCATTAAATCGAATCATCTCGACTATTATAGTAACTCAGGACATTCTTATTTACTAGGACCCTCCACTATTACAAGTAAAGCAAACTATATTTATACAGAGAAAGGATTTTATGACACCAAGAAAAATTTAGCTCATTTTTTGAATAAATCCTATATCAAATACGATGATCGACTAATCAAAGGAGATAGTTTATATTATGATCGCAATCGAGAATTTGCTTCCGCAACGCGAAATGTAAAAATTACAGACTCTATCAACCGAGGTATTGTAAAAGGCCATTATGCCGAAGTGTACAAAAAACAAGATTCTATGTTTGTAACCAAACGTGCCGTAGCCGTTAACTTTGTAGAAAACGATTCTGTCTATATTCATGGCAAAAAATTAATGGTTACAGGTAAAGAAGGCAACCGAATCATAAGAGCTTTCAATAATGTTCGTTTTTACAAAACGGATATGAGTGGTAAATGCGATTCTATACATTCGAGCACAAAAACAGCCTTGACAAAGCTTATTGGTAATCCGATTTTATGGAATGCTGAAAATCAAATTACTGGCGACATCATGCACCTAATTGGAGATTCAAAAACGGAAAAATTAGACTCTTTAAAAGTACTCAATAACACGTTTATCGTCTCCAAAGACACCTTAGGAACAGGATTTAATCAAGTAAAGGGCCAAAATTTATTTGGTAAATTCAAAGACGGAAAACTCCATGATGTTGATATCATTAAAAACACCGAAGTCATTTATTACATGCGAAATGACGATAAAGAACTTATAGGGATCAACAAAAATAAGAGTAGTAAAATCAATATAGTTTTTGACAAAAATGCCATAGAAACCATTACTTTTTTCAAAGAAGTTGATGGAGATATTTATCCAGAGAAAGATCTTCCAGAAAATGCCCGAAAACTGAAAGGACTCATTTGGAGAGGAGACGAAAGAATAAAATCCAAGGAAGACATTTTCCCCTCAGAGGAAAATAAAGACAACGAAAAAATTGCCAAACAGACCAAGTTAGCCAATGATCGAGCGGGTGTACCAATAAAACCTCGGAAAGAAACCTTGAATTACGACAAAAAGAAACCTACAGCAAAAACAAATAAATAGCTGAAGTCGATTTAAGTATTCAAAAAACATCCATAATTAAGAGAATTTACGCTCTTTTTTCTAATAACTTAGAATTAAAATGAATACAGATTTTATCAAATACCAAGCGCAAACATCGCCTTATCCGTTAGGTATGGAAGTTTCGCACGCCATTGGTTCCTATATTTACGACACAAATAATAAGAAATATTTAGATTTTGTAGCCGGCGTATCTGCTTGTACATTGGGCCATCAAAATAAACGTGTAAACGACGCCATCAAAAATCAATTGGATAAATATTCGCATGTTATGGTTTATGGCGAGTATTCTCAAAGCCCTTCTGTTGCTTTTTGTAAATTATTGGCGGAACAATTACCTGAACCCTTAAAGAAAACCTATTTAGTCAATTCTGGTACAGAAGCCATTGAAGGTGCATTAAAATTAGCAAGAAGAACCACAGGCAGAAGCCAATTAATCTCATGTCACAATGCCTATCACGGGAACACTATGGGCTCTATGAGTGTGATGGGATTTGAAGAACGAAAGCAAATTTTTCGTCCTTTAATTCCAGATGTAGATTTTATTACCTTCAACAACGAAGCCGATTTAGAAAAAATAACCACTAAAACTGCAGGAATCATCCTTGAAACCATTCAAGGTGGCGCGGGTTTCATTCAGCCAGAAAATGATTTTCTAAAAAAAGTAAGACAACGTTGCACTGAAGTTGGTGCTATGATGATTGTTGATGAAATTCAACCTGGATTTGGAAGAACAGGTAAATTATTTGGTTTTCAAAACTACGATGTAGTTCCTGATATAGTCGTTATGGGAAAAGGTATGGGCGGAGGTATGCCAGTTGGCGCTTTTACAGCAGCACCAGAAATGATGGATTTATTGAGTCATAACCCAAAATTGGGACACATTACCACCTTTGGAGGTCACCCTGTCATTGCGGCAGCTAGTTTGGCCACTTTGCAAGAAATTACCGAAACAAATCTTATGACAGAAGCTTTAGAAAAAGAAAAACTGTTTAGAAGTCTTTTGGTACATCCTTTGATAAAAGAAATCAGAGGAAAAGGATTGATGCTTGCGGCAATGACGGAACACGCCGAAATCACCAACGAAGTAATCTTAAAATGTCAAGACAGAGGATTAATTCTATTTTGGTTACTTTTTGAAGGCTGTGCTATACGAATTACACCTCCTTTAACTGTTTCAGAAGAAGAAATTAGAGAAGGTTGCGCTATCATCTTAGAGGTAATGAATGAAGTTATGGCTAAGCAAATAACACTTGTTTAGGATTTGTATTTAAAACAATACAATTCATAAAAACAACTAATACCAAAAGAGTTTGTTAATTAAATTGTTCACAACAATTCCAAAAAAACCTCGCAATAACAGTAAGGTTGTCTAATTTTAATTAGGCAAACTCAAAAACAATTTAAGTATGCAATTAAGCAACGAAGAAGAAGACTATAGCTTATCCCTATCCAAATTTGAGTCGATGTTGAAAACCAACAAAGTGTTCTTCTTCGACTCCGAGGAATTTGAAGAAATCATTCTTCACTACCTTGATATGGGAAAAGCCAACTTGGCAAAAAAAGCCTTAAAACTAGCATTAGATCAGCATCCAAAATCTACAGGACTTAAACTTGTTCAGGTTGAAATGTTAGTGTATGATGACAAACTAGACTTGGCCGAAAAAATGCTCAATGAATTGTATGCTATTGAGCCAACAAACGAAGAAATATTTATTCAAAAAGCAAATATTTGGTCCAAACGTGACCAACACGAAAAAGCTGTTGAACAACTTAAAATCGCCTTAAAATATACTGATGATTATGCAGATGTTTACAACTTGATTGGCATGGAGTATTTGTTTATGGACAATTTAGAATTAGCCAAACAAAGTTTTATACAATGTTTAGAAGAAGACATCGAAGATCAATCTGCTTTATATAACGTAGTGTATTGTTTTGAATTTTTGGATCAAAACCAAGAGGCTATAGCCTACCTTAACAAGTACATCGACAGAAATCCCTACAGTGAAATTGCTTGGCACCAATTGGGTCGTTTGCATTATAGCGTCAAAGAATACGAAGATGCCATTCGAGCTTTTGATTATGCCACGCTTATTGACGATGAATTCATGGGAGCTTTTATGGAAAAAGCTAAAGCTTTAGAACGCCTAAAAAAATATGAAGAAGCCATAGCAAGCTACACTCGAACTATAGAACTTGACGACGCTACCTCTTATGCTTTACTTCGAATTGGGAAATGTTATGAAAAATTGGGTAATAAAGCATTAGCTATAAAATTCTTTAATCAAACGGTGCATGAAGATCCCTTATTAGACAAAGGATGGATTGCGATAACCGATTTTTATGTGCGTCAAAAAAACTTTCAAAAAGCGTTATTTTTTGTCAACAAAGCTTTAGCGATTGACAATCAAAATCGTTCGTATTGGAAACGCTATGCTACCATCAACAAACAAATGAATTTCTTTGAAGAAGCTGAATTTGGCTATCGAAAAGCTGTTGAATATGGAGATTATCAATTAGATACTTGGTTGTTTTGGGTAGATATCCTACAGTATTTGGGTGAATTTGAATCGGCTATTCAAACATTATTGCAAGCAGCCGAATTTTTCCCTGAAGAAAATGAAATTGAATACCGCTTGGCTGGACTAAATTTAATGTTGTTAAACGATACTAAAGGAAAATTCCACTTAAGCAATGCTTTGCGTCTTAATTTTGAAAATTATATTGTATTAGAAGATTTATTTCCAGTAGTTTGGAATCGTAAAATGGTTCAAAACTATATCGCAAAACACAAAAAACAACAATGATTGATTCTTTAAAGATGCGTTATGGATTACTCGGGCGCAATATTAGTTATTCCTTTTCAAAAAGTTATTTTACAGAAAAATTTAAAACCTCTGTTTTCAAAGGATGTTCTTATGAAAATTTTGACATCCAAGACATCAATTATTTTACTGAATTAATCAAAAACAATCCCGATTTAAGAGGATTAAATGTAACTATTCCTTACAAAGAAGCCATACTCCCATTTTTGGATAAACTTTCTAAAAAAGCTTCAGTAATAGGAGCTGTAAACACTATTAAATTTACCAAAAAAGGAAAATTAAAAGGATACAATACCGACTATTACGGATTTAAAAAATCACTAGAACCCCATTTACAACCTCATCATACCAAGGCTTTGATTCTGGGTACTGGAGGCGCAGCAAAAGGTGTCGCTTTCGCTCTTGATGAATTAGGTATTTTCTACACTTTTGTATCAAGAGAAAACAGAGAAAAAACAATTCGTTATGATTTATTGAATGCTACAATTTTTGAAAATCATAGCATTATCATCAACACAACACCATTAGGAACAAGTCCAAATACCAATCAATATCCAGCAATTCCTTATGAGTTTTTTACTCCAAAACACATTGCTTTTGATTTAATTTACAATCCCGCAGAAACTGTTTTTCTAAAAAAAGCAAAAAAACATGGAGCACTAACCATAAATGGATTAGAAATGCTGATTCAACAAGCCGAAAAAGCATGGCGAATTTGGAATAAATAACACTTTTGATTCCTCTTAAAAATCAAATACATACTCTTGTTTATTTCTTTATATTTCAGAAATAAAATATCCCTTTTCTTCTATATCAAAACAAACAAGTTCTGCAATCAACTGACGTTATTGCTATTACTAAAATTAGCTTTTATAGCCGTTGTTTCATCAAAGTCACCTGATGTATTTTTCATGAAACTTACTGAACAAAACTGCTTTTGAATTTAGAATTTGACCTCTAATTTAGTACCGTAAAGTCATAAAAAAGAAGGTATTCGAATTTCAATCATAGCATTCAAGTTACATTATATTTTTACCAAAAACTCGTTTATTTAAAAATGTAAATTCGTATTTATAAACCTCTATAAAGGTTCCAAATTAGAACATTCATTGAAATTGGATTAAAGTTAACACCTGATTCACTTGTATATATTCATCCAAACTTAGCCTTTGGAGGGCAAAAATCTTACAATTACGGAATTGAACTTGGAGTAATAATTTTATACTAAAAGATAGTGAATGAATTTTTAAAAAAAACTAGTAAAAAATATAATAGATAATCACTATAAACAAAGGAAAAATTTTGCAATTAGCCAATCCTTTAGTACCTTTCGCATTCCTAAAAATTAACCTTAAACATTTTGAAAATGTTAGAAGAAAAGTACGACAACCTGCCCCAAGCAGATGGAAGCCAACTATCAGAAACTACTGATATAAAAAAAACTACTGACACTGTTTTTAACAGTGAAGCGATTCCTGCCTTACAAAATGATGCATTAGTAGACAATCAAGCAATACTTGATGCAATTGCAAGTTCAAACGCTGAGGAAAGTGAAGATGAAACGCTAAAAGAGCGTCATGCTATTCCATTATTGGATTATGAAGCCTTGGACATGGACACTCTTGTTCATGAACTTCAAAAATTAGTTACCAACGAGAAAGTCATGTCTATTAAAGAACATGTAGAGGAGATAAAAAAAGCTTTCTTGGCAAAATACCACCATCTTTTAGAAGAGAAAAAAGAAGAATTTAGGGTTGAAAATACTGATCCTAACGAAACTTTTGAATATCATTTTCCCTTAAAAAGCAAGTTTGATCACTATTATACGCTATATAAAGAAAATAAAAACACCCATTTTAAGAGTCTTCAAAGCAGTCTAAAAAGTAATCTTGAAACCAGATTAGCGATAGTTGAAGAATTGAGAAATTTGATTGACCCACAAGCCAATATAAAGGATACGTTGAAACATTTTAACGACCTGAGAGAGCGTTGGAAAAATGCTGGACCAATTCCTAAAGACAAATACAATCATGTTTGGAACAATTATCATTTTCATGTAGAGAATTTTTATGATTATTTGCATTTAGACCGTGAAGCAAGAGACATCGATTTTAAACATAATCTGGAATTAAAACTAAAAATAATCGCTCGTGTAGAAGAATTAGTTTTAGAAGAAGATACCAACAAAGCTTTCCGAGAATTACAAGACTTACATAAAATCTGGAAAGAAGATATTGGGCCTGTTTCCAAAGAACATCGTGATGAAATCTGGAATAAGTTTAGTGAATTGACTAAACAAATGCATGATAAACGCGAAAAATTGTTCGAAAAACAAAGAGGAACAGAGCTTGAAAACCTAGCCGCTAAAAAGGAAATCATAGCAAAAATTGAACAATTAGCTACAGAAAAAGTTAGTGCTCATGCTCAATGGCTGCAACAAATAGAAAAAGTAGAAGCGCTTAGAAATGCTTTTTTTGCAGCTGGAAAAGTACCTTCTGATGTTAATGAAGCCACATGGGCTGCCTTTAAGACAGCTGTGAGGAATTTCAATAGTTTCAAAAATTCCTTTTATAAAGACATCAAAAAAGATCAAACTGAAAATTTAAATAAAAAAATAGCTTTGGTAGCTAAGGCCAAAGAATTACAAGAGAGTGAAGACTTTGCAACCACTACTCCAATCATGAAGCAAATTCAAGAAGAGTGGAAACAAATTGGTCATGTACCAAGAAAATACTCCGATAAAATTTGGAATGAATTCAAAGAAGCCTGTAACCATTACTTTGCAAAAGTAAAAGAGCAACGCAACGAGGAAAACAGTGAAGAAATTACTGCTTTCGAAAACAAAAAAGCGTATTTAGAAACCATCAAAGAGTTTCAACTCACTGGTGATCATAAAACCGATTTAGAAGCAATAAAAAAACACATCGAAACCTGGAAAAATTTTGGCAAGGTACCTTTCCCAAGAAGACATATCGAAGGAAAGTTTAATAAAATTTTAGATGCTTTGTTCGAGAAATTGAGTCTTAGCAAAAAAGAAACGGATATGATGCGTTTTTCTAACCGTATGGAAAACTTATCAGAAAATAATGATGTACGTAAGTTAGATAATGAAAAAATATTCTTAATGCGTAAAATTGAAGAAGTTCAAAATGAAATCTTTCAATTAGAAAACAACATTCAGTTTTTTACAAATACCAAAAACGCGAAGAAAGAAAATTCAATTGTACTTGAGGTTAGAAAAAACATTGCCATTCACAAAGAAAGTTTAGAGGTTTGGAGAGAAAAACTAAAACAACTTCGAAATTTAAACTCAGAACAATAACTCCAAAAGCCTCCATCCCTTCGATGGAGGTTTTTTTATCCACCCATTTTTTAAGAAAAAACTTGAATTTAAAACAACTTTAGATATTTCTTTTCTAAACTAATAAGGTTAAATCTGAGACAATTAATAAATTCATATTAAAGTTGATTTTATAGTTATTCTACGACCACAGTTTCGTACTTCAGAATAGTCTGTAAGCAATTGCTAGTATTGAATAATTCCGTTCGCTTGGAATTCCAAAGTGTGATTCTGGGTTTAATCCATTAGTTCTATTGAGGGAAGCATTGAACTCAAGCACTATAGACTTGAATGGAAAAAAACCATTTAATTTTGAAAAAGTCAATTGATAAAATCCTGTAATAAACTAAAAGAAAAATTCAAAAAATGTCCTAACCATAAAAAAAAGAGTGTTGTTTTTTTACGAAAAAGCTAGGATTTAAGTATTTAATATTTCATTATTTTAAGGTTTATGATAAATATCATTTCAATAAAAAACTATTACATATATTTTTGTAATCTAAATTAAGTTACTTATGAAAAAAAATCTAATTCAAAAATACAATGTACCTGGGCCTAGATATACTAGTTATCCAACAGTACCGTATTGGAATGGATTACTTTTTTCTAAAGACTTATGGTTGAAAACACTTAAAAAATCATTTAAGGAAAGCAATGCAACGGAAGGCATAAGTTTATACATACATTTACCCTTTTGTGAAAGCCTTTGCACTTTTTGTGGGTGCAATAAAAGAATTACCAAAAATCACTTGGTAGAGCAACCCTATATTGAAGCTGTTTTAAAAGAGTGGGAATTATATTGTGCTATTTTAGATCAAAAACCAATTATCAAAGAAATACATTTAGGAGGTGGAACCCCTACTTTCTTTTCTTCGGAACATTTAGAGAAATTACTACTGGGAATTTTGAGTAGAGCCAAAAAAGCTCCTAACTATGAATTTAGCTTTGAAGGACATCCAAACAATACATCTAAAGCACAACTTCAATCGCTGTATGATATAGGTTTTCGTCGAGTAAGTTTTGGTGTTCAAGATTATTCAGAAAAAGTACAAACGGCTATTCATAGAGTACAATCATTTCATAATGTAGCCAAAGTTACTTTTTGGGCCAAAGAAATTGGGTACACCTCAATCGGTCACGATATTATTTTTGGCCTTCCATTTCAACAACTTGAAGATGTAGTTGACACCATAGAGAAGACCAAATCTTTACATCCTGATCGTTTGGCTTTTTACAGCTATGCTCATGTGCCATGGATCAAAGGAAATGGACAAAGAGGATTCAAAGATTCTGACATCCCAAAAGATGAAGTAAAACGTCAATTGTATGAAGTTGGTAAAAAATTATTGAGTAAAAACGGCTACCATGAGATAGGAATGGATCATTTTGCCTTAGAAGAAGACAGTCTTTTTGAATCCTTCAAAAACAAGAAATTGCATCGTAATTTTATGGGGTACAGCTCTTCTAAAACCCAACTAATGATTGGTTTAGGGGTATCTTCAATTAGTGATAGTTGGTATAGTTTTGCTCAAAATGTAAAAACCTTAGAAGAGTACTATGATTGCCTACAAAAAGGAGAATTACCAGTATATCGTGGCCATATTTTAACTTCCGAAGATCTAATCATCAGACAGCATATCCTCAACTTAATGTGTCAATTTCAAACTTCTTGGAAAAATGAAGACACGTATTTTGAAGAACTCCCTGAGGTTCTCACACAATTAGAAGAAATGCAAAAAGACGGTCTAATCTCCATCAAGAATCAAAAAATTACAGTCTTAGAAGCTGGAAAACCTTTTGTTCGTAATATCTGTATGGCTTTTGACTTACTACTAAAAAGAAAAGCACCTGAAACGGCACTTTTTTCTATGACTGTATAAGAGTTTTTTTTTTAATGGCAATTTGGATTTTGTTGCACAAATAAACTTGTTGTATTGGGCGAAATATATGGAATCCCTAAGCCTAATCCTCTTAGAATAAACAATACACCAATAAACACGGCAACATAAGGTATTATTTTTTGAATTTTATTTCGAACCTTCAGCGTCAAGAAAGCGTTGATATATACTACTGTGCTCATCAAAGGAATCGTTCCTAATCCAAACAAAATCATATAAAGAACTCCCATTTCAGCACTTTGCATAGCAATAGCTCCAAACAAAGCTACATACACCATTCCGCAGGGTAGAAAACCATTAAACAAACCAATTGTAAATAATGATTTATACGTTTTTTGCTTGAATTGACTTCCTAGTTTTTGCTTCAAACTAGAAATTAATCGATAAATGGGTTTCGAAAAATTGTACTTTGCAAAAATGTTTTCTGGGATTAAAACCACCACAATCATTACGATACCAATAACAATAGAAAGTTTTTGCTGAATTCCAGCCATAAAAAAACCTTTGCCTAATAGTCCAAAAAGCAATCCCATACTTCCGTAAGCCGTGAGCCTTCCAAAATGATAGGTTAAAATTTGAGTTACCTTCTTAGCCTGATTCGTATGATCTACAGGCAAAAGCATTGCTATAGGCCCACACATTCCAACGCAGTGAAAGCTACTTATTAATCCGAATAAAAAAGCGGTATATAACATTTGGAGATAACTTTAAATGCTTATTATTTACTTGATGTAAATCGTTTCTTTGGTCAAATACGCTTTGCCTTCATACTGCCATTCCATATTGATATCCCAACTTCCTCCAACAAGATTTGTTTTGGGAATGTGCAAAACAGGTTCTGTCAAGGCTAATTTCACTTGAAAATCCAATTTCTTATTGGAAGGACGGTACAAAGCTACATTACCAGTGATTTTTTTTGGATCAAAGTTAGCTGGAAAAGTAATCGTAACTTCATTTTCCAATTGTGATACTAGAGGCTTATTAGGTAAATCTTGCGCATTTTGAACTCTTTGCATTTCTTCTTGATAATGAATATCGTGTTTATAATATTCCTCAACCACTAAGTCATTATCGTATTTCGAATCGGATTGTACTTTTACAACAAAGTAGAGGATAAACGTAATAAACAAAGCAAAAGCTATTACAATATATGTTCCCCAATTTAACTTTAATTTCATCTTTTATAATTTAATTATTAAAAACAGTATTAATCAAAACTACGAGGTCCTAAAAAATTGGTCGCTGTAGTTTGTATTAATTCATCTCCTTCGTACACTTCTATCTCTACTTTGGTCCTATCACTTTCCAGTAAATATTTATTGATTTCGATAAAAAGAGTTCCGCTACTCATACCTTGCCTTGGCACCACAAAATTTTGTTTTCCTACCACATTCAATGTCCCTTTTATGTCTTTTAATTTAAAGTGGACATCTTTAATTTCATTGTTGGACTTATTGATGATTTTAAAGGTATACACATTGCTGATGTTATTCCCTTTGTGTTGAAACAATTGTCCAGGCAAGCGTAAAATAGACGTTTCAATTTCTGCACGCAAAAACAACAATCCAGAGAGAATTCCAATTAAAATAAAAAGCACAGCACTATAACCTTTCATTCTAGTAGTGAACTTGAATTTCTCGTTTTTCTCAATTTCATCTTCTGAAGCGTAACGAATTAATCCTTTGGGTAAGCCAACACTTTCCATAATCGTATCACACTCGTCGATGCAGGCTGTACAATTGATACACTCTAATTGAGTTCCATTTCTAATATCAATTCCTGTTGGGCAAACGTGTATACATTGTTTACAATCAATGCAGTCTCCTTTTCCCGTTGTCGCTCTGTCTTCTTGCTTATTAAATTTTGAACGCCCTTTTTCTTTTTCTCCACGAACAAAATCATAAGCAACATTGATAGATTTATTATCAAGCAAAACACCTTGTAAACGACCATATGGACAAGCAATTATACAAACTTGTTCTCTAAACCAAGCGAAGACAAAATAAAATACTCCCGTAAAAATCAATAGTGAAATTAAAGTACTCAAATGTCCTTTATGCCCATCTTTAATCATGTGAAGCAACACATCACTGCCTATCAAATAAGCCAAAAACACGTTGGCAATAAAGAAAGAAATCAAAAGAAAGATAAACCATTTTGTGGCTTTCTTTCTTATTTTATCGGTATTCCATTCTTGCTTATCCAATCGGATTTGAGCTCCGCGGTCACCTTCAATCCAATATTCTATTCTTCTAAAAACCATTTCTAAGAAGATGGTTTGAGGACAAATCCATCCACAAAAAATACGTCCGAAAATGACAGTAAACAGTATCACAAATACTACTCCTACAACCATAAACAACACAAAAAGATAGAAATCTTGTGGCCAAAAAGGAAAGCTAAAAATATTAAAACGACGTTCTAAAACATTGAACATCATGAACTGATTGCCATTAATTTTAATAAATGGATTGGCAACAAGTATGATCAACAAAAAATAACTTAACCATTTGCGATAGTCGTAAAATTTCCCTGAAGGTTTTTTGGGATAAATGTACTTTCTATTGCCTTCTTTATCGATAGTTGCAATACTATCACGAAAAGATTCATCAGGTAGAACTGCCATGGCTTTTGTTTTTATAAGACATTTTAAAACAACTGTGTCAAAGCAAAACACTTTGACACAGGCTATATAATTATTTGAATTATACTATTTAACTTGAGTACTATCTTTCGCAACAGCAACTGGAGCAGCAGTACCATCTGCTTTTGGAGCAGCATCATCTACCCATATTTCTCCTTCGGGAGCTTTAGCATCTTTAGGATTGCTTCCTTGTAACGATAAAATATAGCTCGCAACTTTTTGCATTTCTTTTGGTTTTAATGTCCCTTTCCAAGAAATCATTCCTTTTCCGTCACGACCTCCATTCATGATCGTATGGAAAACGTTTTTGATTCCTCCACCTAAAATCCAATGATCATCGGTTAAGTTTGGACCAATTTGTCCTCCTGCATCTGCACGGTGACAAGCCACACAATTCGTCGTGAATATTTCTTTTCCAATAGCTAATTCAGCTGGATCCGTCAACAAAGTAACCGTTTTCTCATCCATCAAATCAGGAGCTGTTTTCATATATTCCGCCACTTCAATTTTGGCTTGAGCGATTTCATTTTTCAATTCTGTTTCTTGGTCAGGAGCACCTAATATTTCATAACGAATTAAATATACAGCAGCAAAAGCAATACAAGCATAGAATAAATACACCCACCAAGGTGGTAAACTATTATCTAACTCACGAATACCATCATAATCGTGATCCAAAAGTAACTCCCCTTCTTTTTCAATTGGAGCCGATTTGGTTAATTTTTTCATTAGATTTTTATACCATTCACTTTCTCCTAAACTTACAGAAGAAGCTTCTTCTAATTTAGCCTTTTGCTCGTCTGTCAATAAACTATAAGTAATGGCATCAATAGCGCTTACAGTTATCTCGATTGCAATCAATAAGAACAGAAAGACAAACAAGAACACCGAAACCATTGGAAATTTAATAAAAGCTGGACGATCCCCTGAGTCGATAAAATACTCCATCGCACCAAAAACGGCGAAGAAAATAAGAGGAACCCTTACGTATGCTGGAATTAATTTTTTCATTTTTTTATGCTTTAAATTATACAGAAGGATTGTCTTCAAGTGGAATATTGCTCATTTCTTGAATGGTTTCTTTTTTATATGAAAACACCCAAAAAGCTAATCCTACAAAGAA
The DNA here is from genome assembly GCF_051547125.1 of Flavobacterium sp. RSSA_27. Lineage (NCBI taxonomy): Bacteria > Pseudomonadati > Bacteroidota > Flavobacteriia > Flavobacteriales > Flavobacteriaceae > Flavobacterium > Flavobacterium sp. RSSA_27. Next base: position 203,150 of record NZ_JBPTTN010000002.1, on the reverse strand, counting down.
GAAAAAGAAAATCAACAATGAAAGTACTGGATAAATTGCAATCCCTGCAATTGTCTCCATATTGTGTTTAATTTGTTCAAACATCGTCTTTCTTATTTATTGTCCTTTACTTTGATATCAGTACCTAAACGTTGCATGTAAGCAATCAAAGCTACAATCTCTCTTTCGTTCATAGGAACAAATTTCTCCCCTCTTGCCTCTGCTTTCTTTTTACTTTCCTCGTAACTTTTTACAAAGTCGGGATCATTTTTCAAGCTCTCTTCAATTTTGATAGCTTGTGCTCTCAAATCTTTTTGTCCGTTTGCAATTTGTTCCTCAGTATATGGAACTCCTAAGGTAGCCATGGCTTTCATTTTCTTTTCAGTCATAGAAACGTCCATAGGTTTGTTATCAAACAACCATTTATAACCAGGCATGATAGAACCAGCTGAAATACTTTGTGGGCTCCAAAAATGGTTAAAGTGCCAGTTGTCATTGTATTTTTGACCAACACGTTGCAAATCTGGACCAGTACGTTTTGATCCCCAAAGAAATGGATGATCGTATACAAATTCTCCTGCTTTAGCTTGAGGACCGTAACGCTCTACCTCACTCCTGAATGGACGAACAGATTGAGAGTGGCAACTAACACAACCTTCACGGATGTACAAATCACGTCCTTCTAATTCTAGAGGAGTATAAGGTTTCACACTAGCAATTGTTGGAATATTCGATTTGACCATAATAGTTGGAACAATTTGAATGATACCTCCAATTAAAATAGCTACAGTCGCTAAAATTGCCATTTGTATTGGTCTTCTTTCTAACCAAGTATGGTATTTTTCACCTCTTTTACGTTTAGTACTGATTTCTTCAAGAGCAGGAGCTTCTGCCAATTCATCTTCAATTGCATCGCTGTTGCGCACTGTTTGTACAATGTTATACACTAACACCAACATTCCTGCTAAATATAAAGTACCACCAACAGCTCTCATCCAATACATTGGTATAATTTGAGTTACTGTTTCTAAGAAGTTTCCATAAGTTAATGTTCCATCAGGATTGAACTGTTTCCACATTGAAGCTTGTAAGAAACCAGCAACATACATTGGCAAAGCATAAAGTATAATCCCTAAAGTACCAATCCAGAAGTGGAAATTTGCCAATTTAGTAGAGTATAAAGTTCCTTTTGACATTCTTGGGATCAACCAATAAATAATACCAAAAGCCATAAATCCGTTCCAAGCTAAGGCTCCTACATGTACGTGTGCAATAATCCAATCCGTATAGTGTGCAATAGCGTTAACATTTTTCAGAGACAACATTGGTCCTTCAAAAGTTGCCATACCATAACCCGTCATTGCCACTACGAAGAATTTCAAAACAGGCTCAACTCTAACTTTGTCCCAAACTCCTCTCAAAGTCAACAATCCATTAATCATACCTCCCCAAGATGGAGCAATCAACATTACTGAGAAAACTACTCCTAAATTTTGTGCCCAAGTTGGCAATGCAGAATACAATAAGTGGTGTGGTCCAGCCCAAATGTATAAGAAAATCAGAGACCAAAAGTGAATGATTGATAAACGATAAGAATAAACAGGACGATTGGCTACTTTAGGTACAAAATAATACATTAATCCTAAGAACGGTGTTGTCAAGAAAAATGCTACTGCGTTGTGACCATACCACCATTGTACTAAAGCATCTTGAACTCCAGCATACACTGAGTAACTTTTCATTGCCGAAATAGGCAATTCTAAACTATTGAAAATATGTAAAACAGCTACAGTAATAAAAGTAGCTATGTAAAACCAAATCGCTACATACAAGTGACGCTCTCTTCTTTTGAGCATTGTTCCAATCATATTGATACCAAAAACAACCCAAATCAACGCAATAGCAATATCAATTGGCCATTCTAGCTCAGCATATTCTTTGGATGAAGTATATCCTAATGGCAATGAAACAGCTGCGGCAACGATAATTAACTGCCAACCCCAAAAATTAAGATTACTCAAAAAATCGCTAAACATTCTTGCTTTAAGTAATCGCTGTAAAGAATAATAAACCCCGGCAAACATTGCGTTTCCTACAAAGGCAAAAATAACAGCATTAGTATGTAAAGGTCTCAATCTACCAAAACTTAACCAAGAAATGCCCTCGGTTACGTTGGGAAACAGAAACATAAAAGCCAAAATAAGGCCCACAAGCATTCCCACAACTCCAAAAACGATGGTTGCGTAAATGAACTTCTTTACAATTTTGTTGTCGTAATAAAATTGTTGCATTTCCATAATTAAATTAGTTTTCTTTTGTTATTGTTGATTTATGATTTTTTTTGGCTAACTCATCATCAAAGAGCATTCGCACCGATGGAGTATAATCATCATCGTACTGTCCGGTTCTTACGGCAATCACAAAAGCGACAAAAAAACCAATAGCGACAAAAATACTGATGGAGATTAAAAGATAAATGACACTCATAGTATAAGAATTATATAGACAAAAATAGTTTTAAGAAAAATTTCAAAATATGACTTTTATCATATTTTATCTTATTTTGTTAAAATTATGTAAAAAAAAGAAGAAGTACACTATAATGCGGTCGTTATTTTTCTCGCATAATAGTTACTCATTATCGTTACAAAACTCACTATCGTAATGGTACTCAGAGGCATAATGATGGCCGCAACCAACGGCAAGAGGTTTCCAGTGATGGCAAAGGAGAGTCCTACTACGTTATACAATAAGGATAATCCAAAGCTCATTTTTATGGTTTTTATAGCGTCTTTGGATAGGTTTAAAAAGTAGTTTAACTTAAAAAATTCTGATGCATCGAGAATCGCATCACACGCTGGTGAAAATACATTGACGTTCTCAGAAATTGAAATTCCTACATTACTTTGTGCTAAGGCTCCAGCATCATTTAGGCCATCGCCCACCATCATCACGTTTTTGCCTTGCTCTTGCAAATGTTTGATAAATGCCAATTTTTCTTCGGGTTTTTGATTAAAAATCAATTCAATCCCATTGGGAAGTAAGGTTTCCAAAGTGAGCCTTTCGCCTTCATTATCACCCGATAAAATTTTTATTTCATACTTTTTATTCAATACTTGAAACAAATCCTCTAATCCTGCTCTATATTCATTATTAAAGATATACTGACCGTAATACACCTCATCAATTTTGATATGAACCGCGGTTTGCTGCAATCCTTCCTCTTGTACTTTGCACACAAAAGAAGCGGAACCAATTTGAATTTGCCTGTCAAAAATCTTGGCTTGAATTCCTTTTCCCGGAATTTCATCAAAAAGAATGACTTTTTCTCTTTTGGTTTCTGGTAAAAAGTCATAAAGCATTCTACTCAAAGGATGGTTAGAAGCTCTTAAAACACTCTTAATCAAAGCTTGTTCTTCAACGCTAAACGCGATACCCTGATAGCTAATATTTGATTTTTTATTGGTCGTTATAGTTCCTGTTTTATCAAAAACTAGAGTATCGACTTTAGCCAATTGTTCGATTACCAAAGCATTTTTGAGATAGAACTTTTGTTTTCCATTAATGCGCAACACATTGCCCATAGTGAATGGCGCGGTCAAAGCCAAAGCACAAGGACAAGCTACAATCAAAACTGCGGTGAAAACATTGAAAGCAGTATTGGCATCAAAAAATATCCAATACCCAAAACCGGCAAATGCAATCAATAACAAAATAGGGGTAAAATAACGCGAAATCGCATCGGTAATGGTTTTGTGTTTTTGCTCGACTTTCTTCTGAAAAACATCATTACTCCATAACTGCGTCAAATAACTTTGAGAAACAGAATGCAATACTTCCATTTCGATTACTTTCCCAATTTGTTTTCCTCCAGCAAAAACCTTATCTCCTGAACTTTTTACAATTGGGATTGCTTCTCCAGTAACAAAACTATAATCAATCTCTGCTTTTTCACTAATTAAAATGCCGTCAACAGGTATCAACTCTTGATTTCGAATCAATAAACGATCTCCTTTTTGGATATCAAAAACAGGTATACTTTCTTCGGAAGTATCAGGATTAATTCTAGTTATCGCGATGGGAAAATAGGATTTAAAATCTCTTTCAAAACTCAAAAAACTATAGGTTTTTATCTGAAACATTTTTCCCAAGAGCATGAAAAAAATCAGCCCACATAAACTATCAAAAAATCCAGAGCCGTAATCCATGATAATATCAAAGGTACTTCTGACAAACATTACCACTATTCCAAGCGCAATTGGAATATCAATGTTCAGCATTTTGGAACGAATACTTTTATAAGCCGAGACATAATATCCACTTGCCGAATAAAAGAAACTGGGTAAAGAAAGGGCAAAAATCAACCAACGAAAAAAACCGCGATATTGATCCAACCAATATTCTTCAACCTCAAAATACTCAGGAAAAGAAAGCAACATGATGTTTCCAAAACTAAAAAAAGCTACTCCTAACTTGTACGTCAAACTTCTATCAATCTTTTCTTTTCCAGTCTCGTAATTCTCAAGACTTATGTAGGGTTCATACCCAATAGAACTCAAAAGATAAACGATATCTTTTACCGTTACCAAGCTTGGATTGTAATTGATTCTAACTTTTTTCTCTGGAAAATTAACCTGCGAAGTATTGATTCCAGGTTGTAATCGTTGTAGATTTTCTAAAATCCAAATACAAGAACTGCAATGAATATGTGGAATATTTAAGGTAATGATTTCTGTGTTCTCTTCTTGGAAATCAAGAAGCTTGGCAACAATAGCTGAATTATCTAAAAAGTCGTATTTTCCTGCAATATCGAGAGGTGTTGCACCTGGCGATTTTTCAAAATCATAATAGCAAGAAAGGTCATTCGCACTAAATATTTCATAAACTGTAATACAACCGTTACAGCAAAAAATTTTAGTATCAAAATGGATTTCTTCGGCCTTCTCAATTTCTAAGCCACAGTGAAAACAATTCTCTTTTTTCATGTTAAATTTTTCCTATTAAAGTACCGCAAAGATTACAAATTGATTAACCTAAAAATATGATTTTTATCATAATTTTGTTTATTTTTGCACAAAATTATTCCAGACATTGATGAGTAAATGTGAGCAATGTATAGTACGTCAATTTAGCTCTTTAAAAGCTCTAACCAAAGAAGAACTCTTAAAAATTGCTAATTGTAAAACATCCTATACTATAAAAAAAGGTGACCCTATTTTTCAAGAAGGAGAAACTTTAAACGGTGTATATTGTATAAAAGAAGGTTTTTGCAAACTCTCTAAGCTAAGTACCAACGGAAAAGATCAAATTGTAAAACTCGTAAAAGCTGGCGAACTTCTTGGTCAGCGTTCCATGGTGAGTGATGAACCCGCAAATCTTACAGCGGTAGCACTAGAAGATATGGAAGTCTGTTTTATTCCAAAAACTGAGATTTTGAATTTCTTTACTAATAACAACCAATTTTCATTAAGTTTGATGAAAAGTATATGTGGAGACTTGAAAGAATCGGATTTGCATGTAGTCTCAATGGCTCAAAAAACAGTAAAAAACAGACTAGCTGAAACTTTAATCAATCTACAAGAGACTTTTGGAAAAAATGAAGATAGTACATTAAAAATCCAACTTTCGAGAGAAGAATTAGCCGGAATGACTGGCACAGCAACCGAAAGTTGTATCCGAATTTTATCTGAATTTAATAAAAAAGGGCTCATTGAATTGACTGGAAAAAAAATCGCCATCAAAGACTTAAACAAATTAAAAAAAGTAGCCGAATAAGCGCGTTACTCTTTCTTAAAAACGGTAAAATAAATAGGAACTCCCAAAGCAACAATAGCTAGTCCGATTCCAGTATTCACTGAATCATAGACCAACAGTGTCAAACATATTCCTGTAGCAACAAGAATGTAAAGTGCAGGAACAATAGGATAACCCAATGCTTTGTAGGGTCGCAACGCATTGGGTTCTTTTTTTCTTAAAACAAAAACACCCAATATCGTTAAAATATAAAACAATAGGGAAGCGAAAGTGGCATAGGTCAATAAATCACCAAACTTTCCAGATACACATAGCACAGATGCCCAAATACATTGTACCCAAAGTGCCTTCGCTGGTACTTGATGTTTGTTAAGTTCTGTAGCTTTTCTAAAAAACAATCCTTGATTAGCCATCGCATAAAATAAACGACCACCAGATAGAATTAATCCACTATTACAACCAAAGGTGGAAATCATTATTAATGCAGTCATCACGAAAACTCCCGTATTTCCCATAATCATGCTCGCAGCCGCAGCACCTACTCTATCATTGGAGGCGAACATAATTCCATTTGCAACTACTTCATTACTATTAGGAGTTCCGTGCAATGGCAATATTGACAAATAAGCTAAATTGGCCAAAACATAAATCACAGTAACAATCAATGTTCCCAAAAACAAACTTCTTGGAATATTTTTCTTGGGGTCTTTTATTTCACCTGCGATAAACGTGACATTATTCCATGCATCGCTAGAAAACAATGAATTTATCATCGTAGCAGTAGCTGCTCCTAAAATTGCTGTACCAACTAATTTTGTCACTGTAACAGAGCCATCAGGATGTACAACTGTCTTACTCGCTTCCCACATATTGCTAAAATTGGCCGACAAAATATCTTTTTGTAACCCAACATAGATTCCTAAAATTATAAGCGCAAAAAGCGCCAATAATTTAGTAGCCGTTAATATCAATTGAATCCATTTTCCGTTCTCGATTCCTTTGGTATTACTATAGGTCAAAATAAAAATACTAAAAACGGCAAGTACCTGTTTATTAGAAAAAACAAAACTCCCAGATTGGAATAAAACGGTATCCAAAACAGGAAAAAATACAGCACTGTAATTCGCGAATGTAACAGCAATAGCAGCAATTACACCCGTTTGTATAACCGAAAAAACAGTCCAACCATAGAGAAAAGAAACCAAGCGACCATAAGCCCTTTGAATGTAAACAAACTGACCTCCGGCATTAGGCATCATTCCTGCCAACTCTCCGTAACTCAAAGCAGCAGCTACAGTAATTAAACCAGTAACAACCCAAATCAATAGCAACCATGCGGCAGAACCAATATCTCTGGCCATCGCTGATGTAACAATAAATATCCCTGAACCAATCATAGAACCTGCTACTAAACTTGTTGCATCGAGTAAGCCTAATGATCGTTTTAATTCGGTTTTGTTTTCTGACATGTAAAAGTAGAATTTTATATAATGAGTGGTTGTTATTCTTTAAAGCTTCTTGGCTTCATTCCAAAAAACATCCATTTCAGCCAAAGTCATATCCATTAGTGGTTTCCCTAGTTCTTCAGCTTTGCTTTCTAGATATTGAAATCGCTTGATAAACTTTTTGTTGGTTCGTTCCAAAGCGTCTTCTGGATTGATGTTTAAAAAACGGGCATAATTAATCATCGAAAATAAAACATCTCCAAACTCTGATTCCATTTTGTCTTGATTTTCCGACGCCACTTCTTCTTGAAGTTCTTGCAATTCCTCTTGCACTTTGTCCCAAACTTGATGCGGTTCTTCCCAATCAAATCCAACTCCTTTTACTTTATCTTGAATTCGGCTAGCTTTAACCAAAGCGGGTAAACTTCTAGGAACACCTTCTAAAACAGATTTTTTCCCTTCTTTCAATTTGAGTTTTTCCCAGTTTTGCTTTACCTCTTCTTCATTTTCCACAACCGTATCTCCATAAATATGAGGATGACGATGAATGAGTTTTTCGCAAATTTCATTACATACATCGGCAATATCAAAATCTTGTGTTTCGCTTCCGATTTTGGCATAAAAAACCAAATGCAACAGCAAATCGCCAAGCTCTTTTTTGACTTCATTCAAATCATTGTCCAAAATAGCATCCCCTAACTCATAGGTTTCTTCAATGGTTAAGTGACGTAAGGATTGCAAGGTTTGTTTCTTGTCCCAAGGGCATTTTTCTCGCAATTCGTCCATTATGGTTAACAATCGATCGAAGGCTTCTAATTGCTTGGCTCTATTATTCATGGTCATTGGTTTTTGGTAAAAATAAAAAAATCCTGTCAAGAAAACGACTCAACAGGATTTTATATTGGTATAAGTACTACTACTCTTTTTTAGCTTTCGCTTTTTTGGGCTTTGCTTCAGCAGCCACTTCTTCAGTAACTGATTCTTCTTTCCCAACGGCTGGTGGAGCATCGTCAGTAACCAATCCTCTTTCTTGCAACATATTGTACCAGTTCAAGATTTTTTTGATATCTGATGCGTATACTCTTTCTTCATCATATTCAGGAAGCACTTCTCTAAAATAAGCATTCAAAGTAGCGTTGTCTTCTTTATGAGAAATAGCTTTTCCGTTGTTCTCTTTTTTAGCAATATTCGACATTACTTCGGCCAATGGCTTCTCAGCATCATAGGTATAAACAGAAATTTCAGTCAACAAACTCACGTTGCTTTTTAAACTTACTGTTACTTTTTTTCCATCTAATAAAGATTCTGCAACAAAACCTGTTCTTGTTTGTACTTTCAATGCAAATAAACCTGGTTTACCTGAAATCGCTAAAATTTTTTCTAAATTCATTGTGTCTATTTTTAATGTTGGTTGTTAATAGTTTGGCTTGCAATATTTTGAAAACAAGCCGAAAAACTACACCCTAATTTATCTTCCTTTTTTGGCAAAAAATTTCATTCTGTAGTCCTGAAATGTTTTTCCTTCCATGATATTTTTCAACTTCTTTTGGATCAATCTTTTTTTCAAAGTTGAAATTTTATCCGTGAACAAAATTCCTTCTATATGATCGTATTCATGTTGAATAACTCTAGCAATTAATCCATCAAAAACTTCGGTTTTCATCACAAAATCCTCTTCACAGTATTGAATCGTTACAATCGGTTTTCTGTAAACGTCCTCGCGAACATCTGGAATACTCAAACAACCTTCATTAAAAGCCCATTCTTCACCTTCTTCTTTGATGATTTTGGCATTAATAAATGTTTTTTTGAAACCTTTTAACTGTTTTTGAGCCGCTGTTTCTAAATCGTCATCATCACTAAACGGAGTGGTGTCTACAACAAACAATCGTAAAGGTAAACCTACTTGCTCTGCAGCCAAACCAACTCCAGAAGCATTATACATGGTTTCGTACATGTTTGCAATTACTTCTTTTAAGTTAGGATAATCAGGAGTTACTTCTTCTCCAACTTTTCGTAAAACTGGATCACCGTACCCTATAATTGGTAAAATCATTGTTATCGTAATTAAGTTTATGCCACAAAAGGGTTCTTTCCTTTTTTATTGGTTGGCAAAAATAGTAAAATTTCAACAATGCCGAATTCCTAATGAAGAATAAGTTTCGTTTTTCCTGATTTAACCAAATTCGAAGTACAATTGTATACCTTAAGAAGCCTACAATTCTTACCTTTGAAATGAAATTACTACCATGATTGAAGAAATAAGAAAATTTGCCGATAGTACGCATTTTACCAATGCTCTGAAAGTTACCACAGCTACAGTAACTCCTGTGTTGTTTTTTGCATACTTGGGACATTTTGCAGAGGGTTTTGCCATAGCACTTGGTGCTTTTTTTACTTACCCTAGCGATATACCTAGTAGTTTAAAACATAAGATTAACGGGCTCATCGTTACTGCATTCATGGTAGCTTTTGCGAATTTATTGGTCAATCTTGCCTATCCCTATGGCATTATTTTTTACCCACTTTTTGGTTTGCTCATTTTTCTATTCTCGATGATTTCCGTATATGGACAAAGAGCTACAGCGGTTTCTTTCTCGTGTTTATTGTCTATTTGTTTGGCTTTTGCACATTTGCATTCTGGTTGGGAAATGCTACAATATAGTGCATTAATGTTGGCTGGAGGCTTATTTTATCTTTTGATTTCGTTGCTCTTTTATTATCTAAATCCCTATCGTTTTATTGAATTACAACTGGCTTCGTGCATCAATTTGACAGCCAAGTATCTAAAACTAAGAGCTGATTTATGGAAAATTGACGCCGACAAAAAAACGATAACCGAAAAACAACTGGCCTTACAAGTCGAAATCAACACCAATCACGAAAACATTCGAAAAGTGCTGATAGGCAACCAATCGCTTTCTTCGGATTCGGCTCAAAACCGAAAACTCTTGATTGTATTTGTCAATCTAGTCGAAATATTAGAGTTGGCCTTGGCTACCGTTTTTGATCACAAAACGCTACACGAAAAATTTGATGCGCATCCCCAAGTTATCAAAAGCTACTCGACAATTGCTACCAATTTGAAAAAAACCTTGAAGCAATTGAGCAAAAATATTGAAAGTAGAACCACCTATCGTTCCAAGCATTCTTTGGTTGAGGATTTGAAAAAATTTGAAGCTACCATTTTAGCATATGAAAAAACATTAGGTAGTGAGGATGCAAAAGAGGGCGTGATTATGTTGACCACAATGTTACAATATGCCGAAAGTCAGGTCGAAAAAATAAAGATTATTGAGCGTGCATTTAATCTAAAAATAAAAGAAGAAGATGTGAAAGTAAATCGAAAAGAGTTAGAAAAATTCCTAACTCCTCAATACTATCCTTTGTCTACCTTTATCAATAACTTGAGTTTTTCCTCTACCCTTTTTAGACATTCGCTGCGACTTTCCATTACCTTACTTTTTGGCTTTTTGATTGGCACAATTTTGCCTTTTCAAAATGTGTTTTGGATATTACTCACCATCATCGTAATCATGCGCCCTGGATACGGATTGACCAAAGAACGTTCGTTTCAGCGAACTTTTGGAACTTTCCTTGGGGGCTTCATTGCTTTTGGCTGTATTTATTTCATTGACAATAATGTAGTCTTGAGTTTGATGGCTATTTTATGCGTGCTTTTAGGAATGTCTTTTACTAATATTAGCTATAAAACGAGTGCTACTTTTGTGACAATGTATGTGGTTTTCCTATACAGTATACTTACGCCCAATAGTGCTAGTGTGATTGAATTTAGAATTATAGACACCATAGTTGGAGCTGTTTTGGCTTATACTTTCAATCATTTTGTTTGGCCTTCATGGGAATTTATAAATACGCCCAAACATATAGAAAAAGTAATTCTTGCCAATAGAAAATACTTGAATGAAATTGCACTTTTCTACAACAAAAAAGGAAGTGTTACAACGGTTTATAAGGTCGCTAGAAAAAATGCCTTTATTGAGATTGGGAATCTTATGGCGTCGTTCCAACGGATGAGCCAAGAACCCAAATCACAACAAAAAAAGATTGCTCAAGTATACAAATTGACTGTTTTGAATCACACCTTACTTTCTTCCATTGCATCAATGGGAACCTACATTCAATCACACCAAACAACGGCTGCTTCAGATGCCTTCAATCGTGTAATGGCAACTGTCTTACAAAACTTAGACGAAGCATTATCGGTATTAAACCCTTCTTATTCCTCTTCAATCCTTCCTATTTCAAACTCTGAAAAAGCGAAAGGATTTACAGAACTTTTGGCCATTCGATTAAAAGAAATCACTGAAAAGGACACTTCTGATGCCGCCAATAAAGTTTTGATGCAAGAAGCTCAACTCATTATCGAACAATTGATTTGGTTGATTAACCTTTCTGAGAATATTCTAAAAAACACCAAATTATTAGTAGCAAAAGAATAAAAAAGCCTCAATTTCTGATTGAAAAAGAGGCTTTCTATAAACTATTGTTGTTTTATATTTTTTTACACTTTGGAAACATTCACTAACTTCTACCAACAACGTTGGGTCTTCATTCAAAACCTAACAATAAAAAACAAAAACTACTTTCGGTTCAGATAATCTTGTAGCATTATTGTAGCCGATATTTCATCGATAAGCGCTTTGTTTTGGCGTTGTTTCTTGTTTAATCCGCTATCAATCATGGTCTGAAAAGCCATTTTAGAAGTAAATCTTTCATCGACACGAATAACTTTCATCTCGGGAAAATGATTGGTAAAATGCGTCACAAATCCTTTGATGATGGAAGCGCTTTGAGAAGGCTCTCCGTTCATTTGTTTGGGTTCTCCAATCAATACCGCTTCTACTTTTTCTTTGGCAAAATACTCCTTCAAGAAATCAATTGTAGTAGCCGATGCGATAGTTGTTAAACCCGAAGCAATAATTTGCAACTCATCAGTAACTGCAATTCCAGTGCGTTTTTGTCCGTAATCTATGGCGAGAATTCTTGGCATTTGTAACTTTTTTATTGAAGCAAAGATACACAAAGAAATCTATTGAGTAAAAAACACAAACCGCTCCCATACAGTAAAGCGGTTTGGATATTGTAATGCAAAAAAACTAAAGAATACCGAAAAAACGTTTAAAGAAACCTCTTTCCTCTTCAACCGCGATTGGAGTATCTGGTTTTTGAGAACGTTCGTATTCCGTAAACAAATCATTAATGTATTCAACGTATGAACGATTTTTTTCTTCTAAAAATCCTATCAAATATTTTTCGCTGTATTCAACCCCGCTTGCCTTCTCAATTTGTAACAACTTTCTATATAATGGTTCAATATGATTAGTGATTATTTCTTGAGGAACTGCTCTTCTTCTTCCAAAATAATGGGTAATTTCTCCATCTTCATTTTTGGTTGATTCAAAATCAGTAACCACCCAATAGTATCTTCCTGATTTTGCTAGATTTTTAACCACTGCGTGAAAATTACCTCCTAGTTTTAGATTTTCCCACAATACTTTAAAAAGTACTTTTGGCATATCTGGATGTCTAATTATACTATGAGGTTGCCCCATAAGTTCGTAATCTTCGTATCCGCAAACATCTACAAAAACCTCATTAGCATATTCGATGATTCCACGATGGTCGGTTTTACTCATAATGATTCTCGACTTGTCCCAAACTACCTCTTTATCAATGATAGTTGGCTGTTTAAATAACTGATTTGATTCCATTTTTCTGGTTTAAGGTTGGTTTTATTTTTGTATTGCTTATCGTACAATAAGATAATGGGCAAAAATATATAGTACACATTTTTTAAAATATGATTTTTATCATTTGCCTTTCGATATCGATATCGAAAATGGAATTTTCTTTTGTTTTACGCTTATAGATTCGTTTTACTAATTATTTTTCACAAAAAGATTAAAAATGTTACTATTAATTGAACAAAGTTAGATTTACAAAAAATCGAATTATCTTTGTAAAAAATATTTTTAACATGAACAAATTACAAACTATTATAGAACAAGCTTGGGAAAACAGAGCTTTATTACAAGAAACCACTACAACTGATGCAATTAGAGAAGTAATCGAATTACTTGATTCGGGTAAACTTCGTGTTGCAGAACCTGTTGGAGATGGATGGCAAGTAAATGAATGGGTAAAAAAAGCAGTGGTAATGTATTTCCCTATTCAAAAAATGGAAACTTGGGAATCTGGAATTTTTGAGTATCATGACAAAATGCTATTAAAAAGAGGATATGCTGAAAAAGGAATTCGTGTAGTTCCTAATGCTGTAGCTCGTTATGGAGCCTATATCTCTAGTGGTGTGATTTTAATGCCTAGTTATGTGAACATTGGAGCTTATGTAGACGAAGGAACTATGGTAGATACCTGGGCTACAGTTGGAAGTTGTGCACAGATTGGTAAAAACGTACACTTAAGTGGTGGTGTTGGAATTGGTGGTGTGCTAGAACCATTACAAGCAGCTCCAGTAATTATTGAAGATGGTGCTTTCATTGGCTCACGTTGTATTGTTGTAGAAGGTGTTCACGTAGGAAAAGAAGCGGTTCTTGGAGCTAACGTTTGTCTAACTGCCTCTACAAAAATTATTGACGTTACTGGTGATGAACCTGTTGAAATGAAAGGCTTTGTTCCTGCACGTTCAGTGGTAATTCCTGGAAGTTATACTAAAAAATTCGCTGCTGGTGAATTCCAAGTTCCTTGCGCTTTAATTATTGGAACTCGTAAACCTTCAACTGATTTAAAAACCTCACTAAACAATGCACTTCGCGAATATGATGTAGCGGTTTAATCTCAAAAAGATACTACTGAAATTCCAAATTCCAATTGACTTCAAGAGGAATTTGGAATTTTTTATTTCTAGAACAAATTAGCAATAGTTGTTTTTTTTCCTTCAATTTGTAACTATAAAAAAGATGCCGAAATAAAATGAAAATATTAGTCATACAACAAAAGATGATTGGTGATGTTCTTATCAGTTCTATCATATGTAATAATCTAAGAAAAGCCTATCCCAATGCTCAAATTGATTATTTGGTTTATGAAGCTACAACTCCAGTTTTGGAAGGGAATTCAAGTATTGACAACATCATTTTATTTCAAGAAAAACATCGTAAAAGCAAGCGTGCTTTGTTACAATTAGGACTTTCCATACGAGCTACAAAATACGATTTATTGATTGATGCGTACTCAAAACTAGAAAGCTGGTTGATTGTAGCCTTAAGTGGTGCCAAAAGAAAAATATCCTATAAAAAACCAGGACGTACTTTTTTATACACTGATAATGTTCCGTTTGAAGCTTATCCAGAAACCAATCTTGGTTTAGCTATCGAAAGACGCCTTTCGTTACTCAAACCGTTAGGATTATCAATATCCATCGATCCTTTACCTAAATTATTCGTTACAGAGGAAGAAACCAGTAAAGCGAAGATACTTTTAGAACAGCATCTTGTAAAAAGCGATAAAAAGAAAATAATGATTAGCCTTTTGGGCAGTGAGAACTTAAAAACCTATCCACTGCACTATATGGCTACCGTAGTAGATACCATTGCTTGCAATAGAGATGTTGCCATACTTTTCAATTATTTTCCAAAACAGTTAGAAGCTGCCAAAGCCGTTTATAATGCTTGCCAAAAAGAAACCCAACAAAAGATTTATTTTGAGGTATTAGGAGGAGATTTGCGCTCTTATATAGCCCTTATGAACGAATGTGACGTGATTATAGGCAATGACGGAGGGGCGATCAATATGGCAAAAGCGTTAAACAAACCTTCTTTTATACTCTTTTCGCCTTGGATAGAAAAGAAAATTTGGGCCACTTTTGAAGATGGCATTCGACACTGTTCCGTTCATCTTCAAGATTTTAAACCTGAATTATTTGCTTCAAAATCAGAAAAAGAGCTTAAAAAAGAGGCGCTTGAATTGTATCAAGAATTCAAACCTGAATTTTTCACAGCGAAGTTAAATCAATTTCTAGATCAAAACATAACTGATTTTGAAAAGTAGTGGTCGCATTTCTGCAAAATTAAGTAAGGGTTTAAGTGCTTTAATAATCACTTTCAATGAAGAAAGCAATATAAATAGTGCCATCGAAAACTTGGCTTTTGCTGATGAAATCATTATTGTAGATTCTTACAGTACAGATGCTACGGTGAGCATTGCGTCTAGTTTTGAACATGTAAAAATCATTCAAAACAAGTTTATCAACTACGCCGACCAACGTAATTTTGCGATTAATTTGGCTTCCTATCCGTGGATTCTTTTTATTGATGCCGACGAAAGAATCAACCCAGCTCTCGAAGAAGAAATAAAAACCATCATTCAAAAAGAAAACGCTATTGTAGCCTACGAATTCAGCCGAACTTTCTTGTTCAATAAGAAACCCTTACGTTTTAGTGGCTGGCAAACCGATAAAATTTATCGCCTTTTCCGAAAAGAAAACTGCTATTACGACATTAATAAAATAGTTCACGAAAAACTGATTGTAAATGGAAAATCAGGCATAGTTAAGAATAAACTCCTGCACTATTCTTATACTGATTATTCTAGTTACAAATACAAAATGATACACTATGGAAAAATGAAAGCCATAGAGGAATTGAACAAAGGTACGGTTCCAAATATTTTTCATTTTTATATTCGACCCGTATATCAATTCCTATATCAATACATTATTCGATTAGGAATATTAGATGGAAAGAAAGGAATGATTATATGCTATTTGAATGCCTACAGCGTTTATGAACGCTTTAAAGAATTAAAAAAATTGCGTTCGAACAACTAAGCCTTCCAAAATTTTAGTTGCTTTTTCAATCGTTGCTTTTTGGCGAATTTTTGTTGAAATTCTTGAGTAAAAAACCACATTTTTTTAAAAACAACTTCTTTGGGTTGAGCGTAAAACTTTGCATATTCCTCACTCATTACAGCAATCATTTCCTCCTTTGGTGTCAATCGACTTAGGTTTTTCATTCTCATATCAAAATCCATAGTGGAATGAAAATTCATTCTATTCAAGTCTACCAAATAGAAAGCATAGTGCTCCTCTCCTACTTTTTTGATTAAAGTATTCCCAGGCGAATGGTCTAAGAACTCAACTCCTTTCTCGTGCAAGTCGAAACAGAATTTAGTAAACTGTCTTAAAATAATTTCATGTTCGGGATAATTAGGAACTTCAACCAATTCACGAAAGGTTAATTCGGTTTCCAAATGTTCACTAACATAAAAACTACTCGTTAAACCAAGCCAATTATAATTCTCTAAATAAGCGATGGGCTGAGGAGTACCAATTCCTTTTTCTAGCAAAGTCGTTGCGTATTCAAAAGATCTTCTCGCTTTTGACTTTCTGAAGTAACGATAGGCGATTTTATTGATTAGATTCGGAATTTTAAATGATTTTATATTGATAGTGCAATCATCCCATTCAAACAACTTTATCGTATTACGTTGACCGTCTCCAAAAAGAATTCCTGATGATTGAAAAGTAGAGATACACTCTTGAATTTTTGTATCAAAAGCAGCAAATAAAGGACTTACAACATATTTCATATACTAAAATGAATTAAAAATGAGGAATAAAATGAAGCTACTACTAATACTTTGGCTTCTCTCAAATAAAATCGTAACGGCAAAGGTAAGTTTTGCTAAGCGTTTTACAAACTGTTTGGATTTTGAAAGTAAATTTTAACCTATTCAAAATTAAAAAGGAATTGTATTTCCAAAAAAATATGTTTATAAAATATTTTTTTCTATAATTAAAACTTTCCTACAAAATTCAAAAAAGGAACTATGTTATAAATTATTTTAAAAACACTAAGAAATGTTTATAATTTTATTACAATTAAATGAGAAAAAAAATAGATAATTTTGCAATAAATTTCTATATAAAATGAAAATTTTAAATGTAACTTCAATTACTGAACTTAGAGGAGGTGATGCTCAAATGTACACGGTTTATAATCTTTTGAAAGAAAAAAATGACATAACCCAATACATTCTATGTCCATCAAACTCTGTATTAGCAGGAATTTGTAAAAAAGACAAGGCTAATTATTTTACCTATGAGAAAAACAAACTCAAATTAATTAACCTGGTACTTGCAATTATTAAAATTTGTAGAAAAAAATCAATCTCAATACTACATATTCATGATTCTTCAGCCTTAAATGCAGGTTTAATAGCCATGAAATATGTTAATAATTCAACATCATTAATTCTAAGCCGAAAAAGAAATAATCGAATAAAAGATAAAATTGCAAATAGGTATAAATATTCACATCCTAGTATTAAGAAAATTGTTTGTGTCTCTAAAGCAGTAGAAGCAATCTTTGAAAACATAATTACTGACAATAATCGTCTATTGACCATTTATGATGCTATTGATGTTGAAAAATTTGCCTCACATACTAACAAAAATCTATTACACAAAGAATTCAATCTTTCGCCTGAAACAAAAATAATTGGAAATATTGCAGGATTAACCAAACAAAAAGACCTCTTTACTTTTATAGATACTGCCAAGAAAGTAAAAGAAAAAAACGATAAAAAAATTCCTTTAAAGTTTTTTATAATTGGAGATGGACCTCTAAAAATGAGCTTAATTGATTATATCAAAACCAATGATTTACAAGATGATGTCTTTTTGACTGGTTTTAGAAACAATGTTACTGACTTACTTCCAGAATTTAACATTTTCCTTAATACCTCAATTACAGAAGGGCTCCCACTAACCATTTATGAAGCCTTTGCTTGTAAAATACCTGTAGTCGCAACAATGGCAGGAGGAATTCCAGAGGTAATCAAAAATGGTGAGACTGGATTTTTAGCAAACCTAAAAGATTCAGATGCATTGTCGGATGCAATTTTAACTGTTTTAAATGAACCTGAATTGGAATCAAAAATAAAAACAAACGCTTTTAGATTAGTAAAACAAAATCATGATTTGAATACTATGCAAAAAAAATACTATGAGTTTTACCAATCATTGAATGACTAAACATTAAATACTTTTTTAATCCAACAATCCAATTTATAATTTTCCAAAATTTCAGGACTTACCTTTATATATTCAGACTCAAAAAATTCTTTTGGTATAGAAAAGTCATCACCTTCTAAAACATAAATGTTTCTTTCGTCATAAAAATCATAATTTTTAATATCTGGGTTATTAGTTATTAATTTTTTATTGTACCCCAGAGATTCAAAAACTCTAAAACTTAATCCAGTTTGTTTTTCTTTTTGAATATCTACCAAAATATCACTAGCTGCGATTATTTTTTTCACTTCATTCAAAGGCAAATACTTATCAATTATTTCAACATTAGAATGTGTTTCATGTTTCTTCTTTTTCACAATAAACCTATAAGAAATATTGTTTTTTTTCAATTCCAAAGCTAATTTCTCCAATAACACAAATCTATTATCAAACGAAGATATATTAAATACTTTTTGTGAATTTATTGTTGTTTCAATACTGTCGTCAAAAATAAAGTTTGTCAAAAACTTTAAATTGTATTTTGTAACATCATTTCTATCGTAACTATAAACTGAATCGAAATAACTAAGGAGCTTTTTTTGTTCTTTAAAATTTTCTATCCCATCAAATAAAAAAGTATTCATTTCTGTACAATTTTCTCTGACAAACACTAAAGCTTTTTTTTGGAGCTTATCAGGCCTAATGATAAGAACTTGATCTAATTTTCCTCTTTTCTTAATGGCATTTATAATAAAATCAGTTCTATTGATTTCTTTTAATCCAAAACCAAGAATTAGTTTTAAAAACAAATTAAAAAACCTTACTAATTTGTTACTATAAGAAAAAGGGATTGCGTCAATATTAATAAAAAGTAAATCTATATTTTTATCACGCAATTTCTCAGCAACAAAATCTATGTAACCAAATGAATTTGTAGTAATAATTGCAATTTTTTTGTTTCGGATCATTTATTATTCGATTATAAGTTTGCAAAAATAAAGAAGTAATAATAAAAAAAGTCATTCCTATTTCATTTAATACTAAAGTAATTTGGTCGATTTTTTTTATTCCTTATTTGTAGTAATGAATTATGCATTATAGGAAGAAAGCAGCTCAAAATTTATAGATTTAAAGAATATTAGTATTAAAAATATTATTTTATTATTTTAAAAACACTTTATAAACAATCCTTTCATAATTTATTAAATATAATCTAAATCATGTATTTATATTTTATAGATTTATCACCTTAACCTATCAATTTAAAATATGCTTCACTTACTGAATTCTATTCAAAAAGCTATTTCATCGGAAAAAACATTAAACACAATAACCCGTAATCTACAAGAGAATCATGGTATCGTAAACATCCACAGGATTGATGAAAAAAACATAGGAGATTATTACTGTGCTCCACACCATTACTTTGATCAACTACAGCAATCTTTGGACATTTTTGATTATAAAAGTTTAGTTCCAACAGTCAAACAAAATTTTATTGATACCATTTCTCAGAATTCTTTGATTATAGGCGGAGGTGGGTTGCTTAATCGAGGAAGCTTTGATAAACAAATTCATGCTTTTGAAAAATTAAGCCAAAAAAATAAAAAAATGGTTTTGTGGGGATTGGGGCATAATGAAAAAAATCCAAAAGCTTATGGTAAAATAACATCATACAATATTGACACCAAAAAATTTGGTTTAGTCGGTGTGAGAGATTATGACATGAAAGAAGAATGGGTGCCTTGTGCGAGTTGTCTACATCCTATCCTAGATACAAAATCAGAGGTAAGTAACGAAATTGGATTAATCTTTCATAAAAAAACGCTCAACAATCGCAAAGTTTTAGACAAGTTCAAGGATTATCCTTCAACTTCAAATACTACAAGTTTAGAAGATATTGTATCATTTATTGCCAAAACAGACACCATCATAACCGATAGTTATCATGCTATGTACTGGAGTTTATTGATGAATAAAAAAGTGGTGGTTTTCCCTAACTCCTCGAAATTTTATACTTTTAAATACCAACCCGTTTTTTCCACAATTGATACCTTTAAATCTGATTGTAAAAAAGCACAAAATTATTCAGGCATATTGGAAGAGTGTCGAGAAATCAATCTAAAATTCTCTGAAAAGGTTTTTGATTATCTGGGATACTAATCTTTTTGCCGATTAAAATCAACTTTTTAATTGCATTGAATTTTAAAGTTTTAAAATATGGAATGAATACAAGCAATGATGACTTTTATTTACCATTACTCTTTCAAAAGTGATTCACTCTCTTTTACTAAATTAGCTTACCCGAAAAAAAAGGCTTACAATCCAAACGATTGTAAGCCTTTTCAACTAAAATTAACATATAAAAAACTTCTTACTCAATAGGTAATACTAGAGTTGACGTAACCGCCTCCAGTACTTGAAAAGCCGTTTCTGCCATCTTGTTTCCTTTCGTATCTAATAAGGGATTAACTTCTACTATTTCAATACAAACTACTTTTTTGGTTTTTATTATCTGTTCAATGATAGCAATGATTTCATATTGATCAAATCCTTTGGCTACAGGTGTTCCTGTTCCGTAGGAAATTAAATCGCAATCCATGGAATCCACATCAAAGGATATATACAAAACTTCGCAATGAGACAGCTTTACCAAAGCTTCTGCCACACAAGTCTCTAAACCTCTATAACGCACTTCGTCTACTTTATAATTGCGAATAGACAATCGTTCCATTTGTTGATCTTCTGCTTCTTCGGTATCGCGAACACCAAAATACACCAAATTCTCTGGTTGAATTTTTGGGCCTTTGTAGCCTATCTGTTTCATTTCTTCCCAATACTTTTGGGTATCTTGATCTACAGCATTGGTTTTAGCATCCAAATTATCATTGGCCAATGCTGCCGCTAAAGGCATTCCGTGTATATTTCCAGAAGGTGAAGTGTAGGGCGAATGCAAATCGGCGTGTGCATCAATCCAAATTACACCAACGTTTTGCTCAGGAAATGTTGATTTAATCCCACTTATGGTTCCTAATGCTGAGGAATGATCTCCGGATAACACAATTGGAAAATAGTCTTTCAAATTTTTTTGAACAGCATTCGAAACACGAACACATTGTTCTACCACATGTTCTATCCTTTTGGCCACTGTACTTCGATCTTTATCGTAAATCGATTCGTTATGAGTCTTAATATCTTCAAATGGAAACTGATTAAAGTAATCACTTCCTTGATTGATCGCTGCAATTTCAATAGCATCTACCCCTAAATCAGAGCCTCGAGTTCCTGCTCCAATATCGGATCTATTTTTAATTAACTTAATTGGTTTCATACAAATTTCTAGATGAAGTCATTTAACGCCTTTTCAATAATCGCCAAACATTCTTGAATTTGCTCCTCGGTAATCACCAAGGGTGGCGCAAAACGAATTTTGTTCCCATGTGTAGGTTTAGCCAACAAACCATAATCTCTAAATCGCAAACAAATATCCCAAGCCAAATCAGAATCTTCATCGCTATTGATCACAATAGCATTCAGCAAACCTTTTCCTCTAACCAAAGTAATCAATGGGTTTTTGGCTGCTATATCATTTAAACCTAGTCTTAGAATATTTCCTAAACGATCTGCGTTAGCAGCTAAATTTTCCTCTTTTATCACCTCCAAAGCTGCTATAGCCACAGCTGCTGCCACTGGATTCCCTCCAAAAGTAGAACCGTGTTGCCCTGGTTTTATTACATTCATAATCTCATTATTGGCCAAAACAGCCGACACTGGATACACTCCGCCAGAAATGGCTTTTCCGAGAATAAGAATATCTGGTTTTACTTCAGGCGTTTTAGTACAACCTTTTTCACAAGAACAATTGCCGCAAGTAGCCAATAAACGACCAGTACGAGCGATTCCCGTTTGCACTTCATCTGCAATAAAAAGAGCATTATTTGCTTCACAAAGTGCTTTAGCTTTTGCTAAATACCCTTCGGAAGGCACATAAACCCCTGCTTCACCTTGAATAGGCTCCACTAAAAAACCTGCAATGTTAGGTGAAGATTGCAATGCTTTTTCTAAAGCATCGATATCGTCATAAGGAATTCTGATAAAACCTTCGGTGAATGGACCAAAACTTTTACGCGCTCCTTCATCATTAGAAAAAGAGATAATTGTAGTAGTTCTTCCGTGAAAATTATTTTCGCAAACAATCACTTGCGCTTGATTTTCTGGAATGCCTTTCACTTCATACGCCCATTTACGGCATAATTTTAAAGCAGTTTCTACCGCTTCAGCTCCGGTATTCATTGGTAATACTTTATCGAAGCCGAAATAATCTGTAACGTATTCTTCGAAAACACCTAATTTGTCATTGTGAAAAGCACGAGATGTTAAGGTCAACTTTTGTGCTTGTTCTACCATTGCTCCAACAATTTTTGGATGACAATGTCCTTGATTTACGGCTGAATAAGCAGACAAAAAATCAAAGTATTTTTTACCATCAACATCCCAAACATAAACCCCTTCCCCTCGCTCTAAAACTACTGGTAACGGATGATAATTATGTGCGCCGTATTGGTCTTCTTTTGCAATCAACACTTCAGATTTTGAAGAAAGAATTTGTGCTGTATGTTTCATATTAATGGTCTTAAATTAATTTATAAGTGCCAAAAGTAATTCAATTAATTTAATTATTCTAAAAAAAAGTGTTTTTTGACTTAAATATTCTTTAAATAAATATTTTTTTATTTTTTTTGATTAAAATTAAAGTCATTTTGGTATTTTTGAAATCGAAATTCCACTTTCATTTTGAAATGAATTAAAAATAATTACTTTTATGAATAAAAAAAAAGTGATTTTAACTTATAAATAGATAAAAAAATGGAAGTATTAGATGAATTTGATATCAATATCATTAAAGAATTGGAAAAAGATGGTAGAATGGCTTTTTCTGCTATTGCCACAAGTCTCAAAATTTCCAATACCATGGTGCATCAACGAATCAACCGATTAATTGAGCAAGGTGTACTCGCTGGGATCAAACCTGTAATCAATGAAAAAAAGATTGGTTATGATTGGGGAGCATTTACAGGCATTACTTTGAACAAAGATGCCGACTCCAAAAGAGTGATTGAGGAATTAAAACAAATACCTGAGATAACCGAATGCTATTTTATTACCGGTTCTTTTACGCTGTATGTAAAGTTGATCGCAAAAGATCACGAACATATGAGAAAAGTTTTGTACGAAAAAATCGATAATATTCCAGGCATCGCCAAAACCGATTCTATAATTGAGTTAGGTTGTGCGTTTAAGCGCAATGTAACTTTGTAATCCTAATTAGGTTATTCAAAAATTTTGAATTAAAATTTAAGTGAATCGAAAAGAGTAAAGGTAATTTTTATTACAAAAAAAATGATCTAGAAAAATATTCTAAAAAGATACTTTTTAAACAAAAAAAAATGTTCACTGTAACTAAACATACTCTTTTTTTTCCTTTAATACCAATACTTTACAGAAAATTGATGCGGTTATTTTTTTCAAATAAATAAGAAAAAAAAATAGAAAATTTAGAATCATTTGAGAATAACAAATCAATAGAAACCTAGCATTTTTATTTAATACTACTTAACAATATGTCTCAATCCAAATTTAAATTTATTTCTCATTTTCTATCCTTATTTTTACTGTTCAATCTAACGGCATTCGCTCAAAAAAACAAAGGAAAATTATTCATCATTGGTGGCGGAAAACGCTCTGATGTATTGATGAATCAGATGCTTAAAGTAGCTGACTTAAAAACCAAAGATTTTATTGTGGTGCTTCCTATGTCAAGTGAAGAACCTGATAGTGCTTATATTTATTTCAAAAAACAGTTAAGCAAATTAACTCCTCATCCTATCGTAATGCTCAATTTTGACAAAACTACGAGTCAAAATAAAGTCCTTACGGATTCGTTGCAAAAAGCCAAACTCATCTTCATCAGCGGTGGAGACCAAACCCGATTTATGGGAGTCGTTCGTGGCACTCCGATTTATGATGCCATTCACAAAGCCCATCAAAACGGGAGCACTATTGCAGGAACTAGCGCAGGTGCAGCGGTTATGTGTGAAAATATGATTACGGGGAACCAAAAATTAGAAACCAAATACACTGAAACTTTTGATAATATCCGTTATGACAACCTTGAAATCAACTCAGGTTTGGGCTTAGTAAAAAACGTTATTATTGACCAGCATTTTCTAAAAAGAAGTCGTTACAATCGCTTACTGACAGGCCTAGTCGATTTCCCGAATCACGTTGGAATTGGCATTGACGAAAGTACCGCCATTGTTGTGAGAGACAAAACTGTTGAAGTCGTAGGCGAAAGCGAAGTCATCGTGGTCAAAAATCCTAAAGAAATCAAGAAAGCACCCAAAAATCATCTTGTGAGTATCAAATCTTTAGAAATGAGCGTTTTGATTGAAGGTCAAAAATTTAATATCCAATAAAATGAAAACACAACACTATTGGGCGATTGTTTGGATGCTACTATTGAGTCCACTGACATCAATTTGGGCACAACAATTAACTGCTGCCGAGGTAAAACGAATGGAGCAACAAGCCAAACAAGTTACTATCATCAGAGACAATTGGGGCATTGCTCACGTATACGGAAAGACTGATGCTGATGCGGTTTTTGGTATGTTGTATGCGCAATGCGAAGACGACTTTAAGCGTGTCGAAATGAACTATATCGAAAAATTAGGTCGCTTGGCTGAAATAAAAGGCGCTAGTGTTTTGTACAACGATCTAGAAACCCGTTTGCTCATAGACGCCGAAGAAGCCAAAGCCGATTACAAAAAAGCAGCACCTTGGCTCAAAAAATTAATGAACAGTTATGCTGATGCCATCAACTATTACTTGTATAAACATCCTGAAGTAAAACCATTATTGCTGACTCGTTTTGAACCTTGGTTTCCTTTGCTTTGGACCGACGGCAGTATTGGCGCGATTAGCACCGCCGATTTAACCACTGGTGAATTGAAAGCTTTTTACTCTGGCAACAACGACAAAGTTGCTTACGTTGAAAGAGACGTGAATGTGCAAACGGGGTCGAATGGATTTGCCATTGCGCCTTCAAAATCAATTTCGGGAAATGCACTTTTGTACATCAATCCACATACTACTTTTTATTTCAGACCCGAAATCCAAATCAGTAGTCAAGAAGGATTAAATGCCTACGGAGCCGTGACTTGGGGACAATTTTTTATTTACCAAGGTTTTAATGAAAACTGTGGCTGGATGCATACGTCTTCGAATGTAGATGTAGCCGATATGTATGCAGAAAAAATAGTCGACCAAAAGGGGAAACTTTTTTATGAATACGATGGAAAATTATTACCAGTAAAAGAAAAAAACATCGTCATTAAGTATTTGGACAAAGGACAAATGGCCTCCAAAACCATCAAGACCTATTTTACAATTCACGGTCCGATTATGGCTAAACGAGACGGAAAATGGATTAGTTTGAAATCCAAAAACCGCAATATGGAAAGTTTGGTACAAAGTTGGGTGAGAACCAAATCAAAGGATTTCAAGGACTACCAAAAAGCAATGGATTTAAAAGCCAACACCTCCAACAATACTGTGTATGCCGACAACAAAGGCAACATAGCCTATTGGCACGGGAACTATATTCCAATGCGCGACAAAAGTCTCAATTGGGCCAAAGTAGTCGATGGAAGCACCTCCAAAACCCAATGGAAAGGTTTACATCCAATATCCGAAACCGTGCATTTGTACAATCCAACTAACGGCTGGTTACAAAATTGCAACTCCACTCCCTATTCTGTAGCAGGCAACAATAGCCCAAAAGAATCCAACTATTTACCATATATGGCGCCTGACGGAGAAAACTTCAGAGGAGTTAATGCCGTTCGTATTTTCAGTCAAGACAAAAAATACACGCTAGACGATTTAATTAAGGATGGTTACGACACCAAACTTTCGGCTTTTGAAGTGTTACTTCCTGCTTTGATTGCTAATTTTCAAAAAGACGCACAAACTCAAGAACCCAAATTCAAAGATTTGGCAGCTCCAATCCAAGTGTTGAAAAATTGGAATTATTATTCGAATGTAAATTCTGTGGCTACCACTTTGGCTAATGAATGGGCGTTCAAATTGAATCCAATTTTACAAAAAGTCTACATTGACGAAGGTGAAAAAGACCAAGTAGAAAACATGACCGAGTTTGCCAAAACAGCTGGCATTGATGACATGTTACCACAATTAAGAGAAGTTATACAAGAACTGCAAGCCAAATTTGGAAAATGGGAAGTTCCGTGGGGTGACATCAACCGTTTTCAACGTCCTTCGGGAGATATTGACTTAACATATGACGACAATAAAGAAAGTTTAGCAATGGGTACCGCTTCTGTATTGTGGGGAAGTTTGCCTGCTTTCAAAAGTTCGTACCAAAACAACAGCAAAAAACGATACGGTTACAACGGCAACAGCTTTATTTGTGCGGTTGAATTTGGTCCAAAGATAAAAGCCAAATCTTTATTGGCAGGAGGAAATTCGGGAGACCCCAACTCGAAACACTTTTTTGACCAAGCCAAAATGTATCAAAACGCCCAATTCAAAGACGTTTTATTTTACAAAGAAGACGTCCAAAAAAATGCTGAGAAAACCTATCATCCCGGTGAGTAATCGCAATCGATACTTCAAATGCCCTCGTAAATTTTTCACGAGGGTATTTTTTTTGAGTAATATTACTGATATTTGTTAAAAACTAACCCTATGAGAAATATAACTGTCCTATTCTTGACGCTACTATTGTGTAGTCTATCAAGTAATGCCCAATTAAAAGCCGTTTCCTATCAAGATGGCAATCAAAAACTTAACGGCTTTGCTATCCAACCTAAGAAAAAAAGCAGCCAAAAACCAGGAATTCTGATTCTTCCCGCGTGGAAAGGTATTGATGACCATTCCAAACAAACCGCAATCAAATTGTCAAATCTAGGGTATCACGCCTTTATTGCGGATATTTATGGCGAAGGAAATTATCCAAAAGACAATGCCGAAGCTGGGAAAAATGCAGGTTATTACAAAAAGAACACCGATTTGTATCAAAAAAGAATTAGCCTAGCCTTGGCACAACTCATTCAATCAGGCGCTAATGCTGATAATATTGCCGTGATTGGTTTTTGCTTCGGAGGAACAGGTGCTTTAGAAGCCGCACGAGGCAATATGAACATCAAAGGAGTGGTATCCTTTCACGGTGGTTTAGGTAAAGATGCCGCTCGTACCACTACTCCAATCCAAGCTAAAGTTTTAGCTTGTCACGGTGCCGATGACCCCTTTGTACCCAAAGAAGAAATTGCGGCCTTTCAACAAGAAATGCGTGACGCCAAAGCCGATTGGGAAATGATTTATTATGCCAATGCCGTGCACTCCTTTACCGATCCAAACGCAGGAAACGACAACTCCAAAGGAGCCGCTTACAATGAAAAAGCTGCAAAACGTTCCTTTGAACACATGCAACTTTTCTTAAACGAAATTTTAAAAAAATAAAAAAGTTAACCGCAAATTACTTCGTCTATTCGCTTTTGCTCGAGTCGCAAATTAAACTATGCCGATGTAAACATATTTTTTGAATTTGCTATAAAAAACACAAAACTTGAAAAAAGTCAGCGAATCTGCGGTAATCAAACAACACAAATAAAAATATAATCTTCGGTAAATAAAATCCTTAAAAATGATACAAAAAGCATTAGTATGTGCTGTATTTGTTAGCCTTTCCTGTACGGCACAAAACAAACCCAAAGCAGCACCCGTAGAAAAGTACCTGGCTACGATTACCCAAGCCGACCTAAAAAAACACCTGACTATCGTAGCTTCCGACAAAATGGAAGGACGCGACACAGGAACCGAAGGTCAAAAAAAAGCCGGTCGCTATCTCATCGAACAATACAAAAAAAACGGCATTTCATTTCCAGACGGCGCCTCCGACTATTATCAAAAAGTACCCGCTGAGTTCATGAACACCCGTTACGGATCAAAACTCAATGACTCCGAGAACATTTGGGCTTTCATCAAAGGAACTGAAAAACCAGACGAAATCTTGGTTATTTCAGCCCATTACGACCATGTAGGTGTTAAAAATGGTGACGTTTACAACGGCGCCGACGACGATGGCTCAGGAACCGTGGCGCTTTTAGAAATCGCACAAGCCTTTCAACTGGCAAAAAAACAAGGTCACGGTCCAAAACGTTCCATTTTAATTTTGCATGTAACAGGCGAAGAACACGGCTTGCACGGCTCTCGTTTTTATGCCCAAAACCCATTGTTTCCCTTAAAAAACACCATCGCCGACATCAATATTGACATGATTGGACGTCGCGATTTTGACCATCCCAAAACCAATAATTACGTTTATGTCATTGGTGCCGATAGATTGTCGAGTCAGCTACACGAAATCACTGTGGCAGCCAACGAAAAATACACCAAATTGGATTTGGATTTCAAATACAACGACAAGAAGGATCCCAATCATTTTTATGAGCGTTCCGACCATTACAACTTTGCCAAAAATGGCATCCCGTCGGTATTTTTGTTCAATGGTGTGCACGAGGACTACCATAAAAAAACCGATGAAGTCAGCAAAATCGAGTTTGATGCCCTAGCCAAAAGAGCCCAATTGGCCTTTGCTATGGCTTGGGAATTGGCCAACAGACCCGAACGTCCTGCAGTAGACAAACCTTTACATTAGTTGCCTTCTAAGGTGCAGGGGAAGTAGTTTTTTTTGCCAGCATAGGTCCCGCTATCTGGTGTATCTTTGCTTTTCAAGCAGCAAAAAAAGCAGAGGAAGCCGCTGCTGTCGGGGCTATAATAAAGAATCATATTATTTGAAATTAATTAACCTATTTAAACATTATTTTATAATTAATAAATAAAAGACTATACTTAAAATCAATATAAAATATTGAATTTATAATTGAAAAAAATTAAGGAATCAATTAATATAAGCAATGATTAAATTCAAATATGCAAAAGATGAAAATGAGAAGCTGATTAATATTGACAGCTTAAATGAAGAAAACAGATTTAGATCTAAGTTCTTTTGTATAAGTTGTGGAAAAGAGCTAATTGCTAAACTTGGAAAGATTAAGATACATCATTTTGCCCATAAAAAAGTTGTGACGTGTTCGGGAGAGACATATTTACATTTACTTGGAAAAAAATTGTTTTATGAAAATTATACCGAATGTTTAAATACACAAAAACCATTTATAATTGAGTTATATAAAAAAAGAACCTGTAATCACTTTGAAAAAGAACTTAATTTTAAATGCAAACTTCAAAAGACCTTAAACAAGTTTAATCTTATTGAGTTCTTTGATAAAATATCTATTGAAAAAAGAGAAGGTTCTTTTATCCCGGATTTAATGCTAACAGGAAAAAACAATAAGGACAAAATATTCATTGAAATTGCGGTTACTCATTTTTCAACTGAAAAAAAACTAAATTCAAATTATAGGATTATTGAATTTGAAATTAAAAATGATGAAGACTTTGAGCCAATAAATAAAAAATATTTAAGAGTAGAGGATTCAAGAATAAAATTCAAAAATTTCAAATCAGAGATAAATACTTCAATTTGCAATGGTGAATGCCAAAAAGACTTCAATTTATTTACTCTTGATAAGGATGGTAGATGTCTCTTGAAACAAAAAAATTTAAAACAAATAAAAAAACTACTAGAAACAGAATATAAAAAAATTGTCAATCATGTAATCTCAAATGATTATGGGCACGATTATCCTGAAATTTTTAAAAAAGGAGTAGCTGATTTTTCTAATCAAAATTTTAAAGTTAAAAATTGTTTTGTTTGTCGCTATCACGCAGAGAATCATTCTTGGTATGATTTTGAAGATATTAAAGGTGTACCAATTTATTGTAAATTTCTCAAAATAAAATGCAATTCTAATCAGGCTGTTAATTGTCAATATTTTAAATTGGAAAAAAATTATGTACAAGAAATCTTAACCGTACTAACTGAATATATCTCAAAAAACGAGCGGTATTTTAATAAAATTAATGATACATAAATCTAAATTGAATCAGACAGCTCGGATTTGTATTCAGAGTTTTTTTTAATATGTTCTAATCAATTTTTTTTTCAAATCCTTCACCAAACCCCACAAAAAAAGCCTTGAATTTCTTCAAGGCTTTTTATTTTGGGTGGCTGACCGGGTTCGAACCGGCGACCCGCGGCACCACAAACCGCTACTCTAACCAGCTGAGCTACAACCACCATTTTGCTTAGCGGTTGCAAATATAGCACAATTGTTTGCTTCTGCAAAGATTTTTTTAAAAAAATACTAGAATTTTACTTCAAATCGCTTAAGCTATTGACAGCCAAATACCTTTCGACAGTAAAACCTTCGGCGTGTTCGAGTCCTGTTAAACGTCCTAAATCTCGGGAACGATAATTCAAGCTTTCCAAGAAGTTTTTGCTCGAAATCGGCGACTCAGGTTCTTTGGAATTGGGATCATAAAACTGAGAACTATAGGCCAAAATAGCCGCTGTTTTTTGCTCTACATAACCTGTAATATCTACCACAAAATCGGGCACAATATTTTTCCATTGAATGTAATGATACACTACATTAGGACGCCATGCTTTTTGTTCTTCGCCATCTAAACTTGTAAAAATTCGCATCAAACCCGACAAAAAACAAGCATCCGAAACCAGTTGGCTTCCCTTGGGATGGTCTATATGGCGGTCATCAACGGCATTGCACAACACGATATCGGGTTGGTATTTACGTATCATTTTTATGATTTCGAGTTGGTGTGCTTCATCATTTACAAAAAAGCCATCTCGAAACGCTAGATTCTCGCGCACCGAAACGCCTAAAATAGCAGCAGCAGCGGCAGCTTCTTTGTCTCTAATTTCGGCCGAACCACGCGTGCCCAACTCCCCTCTTGTCAAATCTACGATGCCTACTTTTTTCCCTAAAGCGACTTCTTTTAAAATGGTTCCGGCACAGCCTAATTCTACGTCGTCTGGATGGGCACCAAAGGCCAATATATCTAATTTCATTTTTACAAATTTTTTTATTGTATGCTAAGTACTTTTTCCTTTCTTATTTTCATTATCCCAACAAAACACGTTTCATAGTCAGCGATTTGTTTACGCTTTCCTCCCATTCTTTTTCAGGTTGACTTTCTGCGGTAATTCCGCAACCCATATACAAATAAGCATGAGAAATTTCATGAGAGGCATCTATTTGCAATTGCATGCACCTCAAATTAACGAAAAGATGTGATTTGGGTTTATTGACATAATCACCTTTACAATTTAATTCCCCTAAATATCCGGTATAATAAGTGCGTTCATAATTTTCATTCGC
The DNA here is from genome assembly GCF_051547125.1 of Flavobacterium sp. RSSA_27. Lineage (NCBI taxonomy): Bacteria > Pseudomonadati > Bacteroidota > Flavobacteriia > Flavobacteriales > Flavobacteriaceae > Flavobacterium > Flavobacterium sp. RSSA_27. The sequence continues at coordinate 171,588 of NZ_JBPTTN010000002.1, read as the reverse complement.
TAAGATAAACGACTTAGCAGCTTCTTTGGGCAAACCACAAATTGCAGGGGTTGGATGCAATACACTTACCAATTCTTTAAGATTAAATTTTCGTTTCAACACTCCTTCGATATCTGTTTTTATATGAACTAAATTACCTGCTCTATAGGTATAAGGGCTAGACACATTAAATTCAGAAGTGTACGCTTTAAGATTATCTAAAATCGAATCCGTTACAAATTGTTGTTCTTTTTTTTCTTTATCACCCCAAATTACTTGATGCAAATTATGTTTAAACGGCTGAGTTCCAGCTAAGGCTGTAGTGTAATAATGGGACTGCTTGGCTTTAATTAAGCGTTCAGGAGAAGCTCCCATCCATAAACCAATTTTGGGATGAAACCAACAATAAGTAAACGCATCAGGATATAAAGCGAGTAATTTTTCAAAGGTCTTGACAATATCAAAATCAGTCACTTTTACTTTTTCTTGCCTAGAAAGCACTACTTTATCAAAATTTCCTTGATGAATGGCTTCAATTCCTTTTTGTACCATTGCTACAAAAGCCGCTTTACCCTCCAAATGCGGTTCAAAGTCGCTATTTTTGACTTCATCCAGTTCAATAGTAGGTATTATAGCTTCCCATTTCACAGATTCTTTCAAGGGAATAATTAATTGCTGTTCATCATTAAATGGAGCAAACACAAAACCACTTTCTTTAAAATCATTGACAAAAAACAGATGGTCGTTTTTTTGAAAAAAACCAACTATTTTACTTTTTTGAGGTTTGTGATACAGAACAAAAGGCAAGTTTAAAGCAATTTGCTGTTGTACTTTTATAAAAAAATCAATCATAACTTGCTGTTTTTGAATAGTAATAAAACAATTAAACTTTTTTTGGCAAAACCATATTGGTCAATTTACATAAGGAAATCAAATTTCCGACTTCGTCGGTGATTTTTATTTCCCATAAATGTACGGTTTTACCTTTATGAATTATTTTGGCGGTGCCGAAAACAAATCCTTCTCGTATGCTCTTTAGATGATTGGCCGAGATTTCAATCCCGCGAACTTCTTGTGCTTCCGGATTGATAAAAAAGTGGGAAGCCGCACTCCCAACACTCTCTGCCAAAGCCACAGAAGCACCGCCGTGCAACAATCCCATTGGCTGATGTACTGCTGAATTGACCGGCATTTTGGCCACCAAAAAACCTTCGCCAGCATCAATATATTCAATATTTAAGGTCTCCATCAACGTATTTTTCGAAAAGTCATTGCAAAATTGGAGCATTTTTTCTTTATTTATTTTCATAGCACTTCCTATTTTACTGTAAAAATAAGCTAAGTATTTTGTCTCTCAAAAATGTCAGCCCTTTTTTACTAACATTTTAAATATCCTTTCGCGCCAAGTAAGACAATCCAATCAAAATAGTGTTCGCTAAACATAATATTCTAATTAATCGCTATTTTTACCAAAATAAAAAACAAAAAAATGCGCTCGATTGCTACCGTTTTTATTCTTGGAATGATACTGCTCCTGGGTTCTTGCCGAGCTGATTTTGAAACTGTGGCTAGCACGGGCGATTTGAAATTTTCTAAGGATACGGTGTATTTAGACACGGTTTTTACCAACATTGGTTCGAGTACGTACCAACTAAAAGTCTATAATAAAAGTAAAAACGACATCACTATTCCGATTATTCAATTCGAAAAAGGACTCAATTCGAAATACAGAATGACCGTAGACGGACAGCAAGGAACAGCAGGTAAAATCTTCAAAGACATTACGTTGTTGGCCAAAGACAGCTTGTATATTTTCATCGAAACCACAGCAAGTATCGCTGATGCCAACCCTACTGATTTTTTGTATACGGATAAAATTCAATTTGATAGTGGCGCCAATTTGCAAACGGTTGCATTGGTTACTTTAATACAAGATGCTATTTTTCTTTATCCACAACGATTCGCAGATGGCACGACCGAAACCCTCCCGATTGGAAGCGAAAAAATAGAAGGTTTTTATTTGGACGAAAACGACCCAATCAATGGCAATGAGTTGCATTTTACCAATACAAAACCCTATGTGATTTATGGTTATGCCGCAGTTCCTTCTGGAAAAACAGCTGTTTTTGATGCGGGGACTCGGGTGCATTTTCACGCCAATTCTGGATTAATCGTAGCCAATCAAGGAAGTATTCAAATCAACGGAACCACCTCGACCACAAAAGCTTTAGAAAATGAAGTCGTTTTTGAAGGCGATCGTTTAGAGCCCGGATTTTCTGATGTTGCAGGACAATGGGGAGCGTTATGGCTAACCAACGGAAGCACCAATAACCGCATCAACCATTTGACTGTAAAAAATGCAACCATCGGACTTTTGATTCAAAATAACGATGGCACAACTGTACAACTAAAAAATACTCAAATCTATAATTCTAGCAACTACGGCATTCTGGCTCAAACGGGCAAAATCGTAGGCGAAAATGTAGTAATAAACAATGCAGGTGTAGCGAGTTTGGCTTGTTTGTATGGTGGCGATTACCGTTTTACCCATTCAACTTTCAATAACAATTGGAACAGTTCTTCACAAGTCGCGGTTTTGGTCAGCAACTTTATCTCAGGCGCCGTTCCTGAGTCTAAAGATTTGACGCAAGCTACTTTTAACAACTGCATCATTTATGGTTCTTATGCTAATGAAATGTTGTTGAATAAAAAAGCTACTTCGGTTTTCAATTATCAATTCAATCATTGTTTGCTCAAATTCAACAATAGCAGTAATTCATTTACTAATGACCCTTTGTATCAGTTTGAAACGGATGCTACACACTACAGTGGGATAATATTAAACAAAGACCCAAAATTTTTCAAAGTCAATCAAAACCAACTCAACATTGACAACACTTCGGCGGCTTTTGCCAAAGGGAATTCTAGTTATTTAATTCCATTAGATATTTTAGGAACAAGCAGAACCTTACCTCCTGATTTGGGGGCTTATCAAAATAAAGCGTTTCCGAAATAATAATAAAAAAGACTTGCTTTCGGCATTTGTACTTACTATTTATTTAAACTAAATTTGCACCGCAATACAACAAACACTACAACAATGATTCATTTCTTTGAAAACCAAAGTAACACTGTTTTTGCCGTACAAACGCAGAACGCATTGAGCGAAGACGAAATGTCGGCTCAAGACATCTCAAAACTCAACTGGCTATTTGCTGATGCCACTAAAATAGAAAAATCCGTCTTGTCGGATTTTTTTGTTGGTCCTCGCGCCACTATGATTACGCCTTGGAGTACCAATGCAGTTGAAATCACTCAAAATATGGGGATTTCTGGCATCATCAGAATCGAGGAATTTCAACGTGTTACCGAAGATTTTTCGGATTTTGACCCTATGCTTTCGCAAAAATTCAGCGAGCTCAACCAAGATATTTTTACTATCAATATCCAACCAGAACCTATTTTGGAAATCGATGATATTGAAGCCTATAACCAATCCGAAGGGTTAGCCTTAAGTCCAGAAGAAGTGGAGTATCTTTCTAATTTAGCCACTAAATTAGGTAGAAAATTAACCGACTCCGAGATTTTTGCGTTCTCGCAAGCGAATTCAGAGCATTGTCGTCACAAAATTTTCAACGGAACTTTTGTAATTGATGGTGAAGAAAAACCGACTTCTCTTTTCAAATTAATTAAAAAAACGTCAGAAACGAATCCAAACGATATTGTTTCTGCCTATAAAGATAATGTGGCTTTTGTAAAAGGACCAAAAGTGACCCAATTTGCACCAAAAAGTGCTGATAAACCTGATTTCTACGAAGAAAAAGAATTTGACTCAGTACTTTCCTTAAAAGCCGAAACCCACAACTTCCCAACTACTGTAGAGCCTTTCAACGGAGCTGCAACAGGTTCTGGAGGAGAAATTCGTGACCGTTTAGCTGGTGGACAAGGTTCGTTGCCTCTAGCTGGTACAGCGGTTTATATGACTGCCTATTCTCGATTGACTAATGAACATTCTTGGGAAAATGGAATGGCCGAAAGACCTTGGTTGTACCAAACGCCTATGGATATTTTAATCAAAGCTTCGAATGGAGCGTCTGATTTTGGAAACAAATTTGGACAACCATTGATTACTGGTTCTGTTTTGACTTTCGAACACGAAGAAAACAACCGTAAAATTGGTTATGACAAAGTTATCATGCAAGCGGGTGGAATTGGTTACGGAAAATTAGATCAAGCGATAAAAAAGAAACCTACCGCTGGCGATAAAATCGTTATTTTAGGTGGAGAAAACTATAGAATTGGAATGGGTGGTGCTGCGGTTTCTTCAGCCGATACAGGTGCTTTTGGCTCTGGGATTGAATTAAACGCTATCCAACGTTCTAATCCTGAAATGCAAAAACGTGCCGCAAATGCCATTCGTGGACTAGTAGAAAGTGACCACAATCCTATCGTATCTATTCACGATCACGGTGCAGGTGGACACCTAAACTGTCTTTCGGAATTGGTAGAAGAAACTGGTGGATTGATTGATTTGGATAAATTACCAGTAGGTGACCCAACGCTTTCTGCTAAAGAAATCATTGGTAACGAATCGCAAGAGCGTATGGGATTGGTGATTGGTGAAAAAGATATCGACACCTTACAGCGTATTGCCGATAGAGAACGCTCTCCAATGTACCAAGTTGGTGACGTTACGAACGACCATCGTTTCACCTTCGAATCCAAATCAACTGGTGTAAAACCTATGGATTATGCTTTGGAAGATTTCTTTGGAAGTTCTCCAAAAACGATAATGACTGACAAAAAAGTAGCCGTAAATTATACTGAACTAAATTATACTACTGAAAATATCCCGAACTATCTTAATCAAGTATTGCAATTAGAGGCTGTCGCTTGTAAAGACTGGTTAACCAATAAAGTAGACCGTTGTGTGGGAGGTCGCGTGGCCAAACAACAATGTGCTGGTCCATTGCAATTACCACTGAACAATGTGGGAGTAATGGCTCTAGATTTTAAAGGAAAAGAAGGAATTGCGACCACTGTAGGTCACTCGCCAGTAGCTTCGCTGGTTGATCCTGTAGCGGGAACAAGAACAGCGATTGCAGAAGCACTTTCAAATATTGTTTGGGCTCCTTTAAAAGACGGTTTACAATCGGTTTCTTTATCGGCGAACTGGATGTGGGCTTGTAAAAACGAAGGCGAAGATGCTCGTTTGTACGAAGCAGTGCAAGCGTGTTCTGATTTTGCTATCGAATTAGGAATCAATATCCCAACGGGTAAAGATTCACTTTCAATGAAACAAAAATATCCTAACGACGAGGTTATTGCTCCAGGAACAGTGATTATTTCGGCGGCAGGAAATTGTACCAATATTACCAAAGTTGTTGAACCTGTTTTACAACGCAATGGTGGCAACATTTACTATTTAAACTTATCTCAAGATAGCTTCAAATTGGGAGGTTCATCTTTTGCTCAAATTTTGAACAAAGTAGGAACTGATGTGCCAAGCATTACCAATGCAGCTTATTTTAAAACCGCTTTCAATACCCTACAAGACGCTATCAAAAACCGCCAAATTAAAGCGGGTCACGACGTAGGCAGTGGTGGTTTGATTACTACTTTATTAGAACTTTCGTTTGCCGAAGTAGACTTAGGTGCTACGTATGACTTGAGCGTTCTTGGTGAAGCGGATACAGTAAAAACATTATTTAATGAAAATATTGCTGTGGTTTTCCAAGCCGATGCAGCCATTGAAGCCCTTTTTGCCGCTCAAAATATAGAAATTTTCAAAATTGGAACCGTTACCGAAGGAGATTTGGTAACCATCCAAAACAATGCAGATACGTTTACTTTTAATGTAAATGAAACAAGAGATACTTGGTTTAAAACGTCTTATTTATTAGACGCTAAGCAATCTCGTAACGGCATGGCTGAAGCGCGTTATGCGAACTACAAAAACCAACCATTAGACTATCAATTCCCAGCGCATTTTGACGGAAAGAAAGCTATCATTGACGCTAGTAAACCTAGGCCAAAAGCAGCTATTATTCGTGAAAAAGGAAGTAATTCCGAGCGTGAAATGGCCAACGCAATGTACTTGGCTGGTTTTGATGTGAAAGATGTACATATGACCGATTTGATTTCAGGTCGTGAGACACTGGAAGACATTCAGTTTATCGGTGCTGTGGGTGGTTTCTCTAACTCGGATGTTTTGGGCTCTGCCAAAGGTTGGGCGGGTGCTTTCTTGTACAACGAAAAAGCCAATACCGCTTTGAAAAACTTCTTCAAACGCGAAGACACTTTATCTGTGGGGATTTGCAACGGTTGTCAGTTATGGATGGAATTAGAATTAATCAATCCTGAACACAAAGTACACGGAAAAATGCACCACAATACTTCGAACAAACACGAGAGTATCTTTACCTCGGTAAAAGTGCAAAAAAACAACTCGGTAATGCTTTCTAGCTTAGAAGGTGCTACATTGGGAGTTTGGGTGTCGCACGGCGAAGGAAAATTCCATCTACCAGAACAAGAAGCGAATTATAATATCGTTGCAAAATACGGTTACGAAGGCTATCCTTCTAACCCTAATGGTTCCGATTACAACACGGCTATGCTATGTGATACAACTGGTCGTCACTTGGTGATGATGCCACATATTGAGCGTTCTATTTTCCCTTGGAACTGGGCATATTACCCAGACAACGGACAAAAAGATGAAGTTTCGCCTTGGTTAGAAGCTTTTGTAAACGCTAGAAAATGGATTGAAAAACGATAATTTTTTTATTCTCAACAAAAAGCTCATTCCTAACAGAATGAGCTTTTTTTATACAATACCATTTACACGAAAATAAATAAATCATTTAAAATAAATACAATCACTACCTAGAATACAAAGTATTATTGCTCTCCAAACGCATAAAACACAACTATTTAATTTTCCCATTTTTTAAAAAATTATTTGGTTCCTACTTAAAAAAACTAAAATTTCCCAAATTATGAAATCGATTTCGTTGAATACCAAATAATTAGTATTCAGCATAATAATTAGTTTTTAAAAACTTACTATTGTTTGCATTTTTTAATTAATTTGCGAAAAATTCAATTCAATTATAATGGTAACTATCACACGCCTATTTGATTTCCCTTATTACCAATTAGAGAAATTCAACTCAATTCCCGATGCTTTGGTCACCAAGCAAAATGGAGTTTGGATCAAAACTTCTACTGAAGATTATATTTCAAAAGCAAATACCATTTCTAGGGCCTTAATTAGAATGGGGATTCAAAAAAATGATAAAATTGCCATTATATCCTCCAATAACAGAACCGAATGGCATATTATGGATATTGGTGTACTCCAAACCGGAGCTCAAACCGTGCCTATTTATCCAACTATTGGCGAGGAAGACTACGAATACATTTTGAACCACTCTGGTTCTTTATATTGCTTTGTTTCGGATGTAGATGTTTACAATAAAGTTAAAAATATAAAAGCCAACGTTCCGGCTTTGAAAGGAATCTATTCTTTTAATGAAATTGAAGGTTGCGAAAACTGGTCTTCACTATTGACTCTTGGGGCAGACACCAGCAATCAAGATGTGGTGGAAGACCGCAAAAATAATGTGACGACTCAAGAGTTGGCTACCATTATTTATACCTCTGGAACTACTGGAAAACCAAAAGGAGTTATGCTTTCGCATCAGAATATTGTTTCAAATGTATTGAATAGTGCACCTAGAATTCCGTTTGAACCCGGAAAAAATACGGCATTAAGCTTCTTGCCTATTTGCCATATTTTTGAACGAATGATTTTGTATTTGTACCAATATTATGGTGTTTCGGTATACTTTGGAGAATCTATAGAAAAAATTAGCGATAACATCAAAGAAGTTCGTCCAAATGTAATTACTGCGGTTCCACGTTTACTAGAAAAAGTATACGATAAAATTTATGCCAAAGGAGCCGAGTTGAGCGGTATCAAAAAAGCCTTGTTCTTTTGGGCTATCAATTTAGGATTGCGTTACGAACCCTATGGAGCGAACGGATTTTGGTACGAATTCCAATTAAAAATTGCTCGAAAACTCATTTTCAGTAAATGGAAAGAAGGTTTGGGTGGCAACCTGGATTTGATGGTTTCTGGTAGTGCTGCGCTACAAACCCGCTTGTGTAGAGTGTTTGCGGCAGCTGAAATTCCAGTGATGGAAGGTTATGGTTTAACAGAAACTTCACCTGTAATCTCGGTAAACGACATGAGAAATAAAGGCTTCAAAGTGGGAACTGTAGGCAAACTAATTGATGGTGTAACCGTAAAGATTGCTGAAGATGGCGAAATTCTTTGCCAAGGACCTAATGTTATGATGGGGTATTACAAAGATCAAGAAAAGACTGCCGAGGTAATTGTTGATGGATTTTTTCATACAGGAGACATCGGTAACATTGATGCTGAAGGTTTCTTAAAAATTACGGATCGCAAAAAAGAAATGTTTAAAACCTCAGGAGGAAAATACATTGCCCCACAATTGATTGAAAACACCATGAAACAATCCCGTTTTATTGAACAAATCATGGTCATTGGAGATGGCGAAAAAATGCCGGCTGCTTTTATTCAACCAAGTTTTGAATTCATCAAAGAATGGGAAAAACTACACGGAATTGAAGTAGGTAAAACCAATCAAGAAATCATTTCTAATCCAAAAGTAGTTGCTCGTATACAAGAAGAAGTAGATCACTTGAATGCTAAATTTGGAAATTGGGAAAAAATAAAACGCTTTGAATTAACACCAGACGTTTGGTCAATTGATGGCGGTCAACTTACCCCAACCCTGAAACTAAAACGTAAAATTGTATTAGAAATGTACCGAGATTTATACAATAAAATCTACGGTCAATCTTAAAAACAATTTGAAACGAACCTAAAAGTCCTGAATTTGTAGTTCAGGACTTTTTTTTGGGGGTGTTATAGGTAGTTAATGCATAAACTGAGAGTTAAAATTCTCTCTCTTTTTTTTACTAATTTAAACATCTCTACTTTTTGTTAGCAAAATCTTAAGGTATTAGCAAAAAAAATAGTTTAACAGCACCATAAACTCTTGAAATAGAAAGGAGTTTATTTATTTTTATAAAAAAATTAAAAAAATAATATGCATGCATAGTATTTTTGTATATATTTGAAATCGATATAGTAAACTATGAAAGACAAAACAATTGATTATGTTTTAAGAGCAACTTGGCAAGCCGTTTCTAGAATGTATAACGAAGAAGCCGCCAAATATGATGCTACAATGGCAACTGGATTTGCCTTATTGAGTATAGACAAAGAAGACGGAACACCTTCGACTGCTTTAGGACCAAGAATGGGAATGGAAGCTACGAGTTTGACACGAACTTTGAAAACTATGGAAGAAAAAGGATTGATCTACAGAAAGAAAAATCCAGATGACGGTAGAGGAGTTTTACTATATCTAACTCCTTTTGGAAAGGAAAAAAGAGAACTTTCAAAAAACACGGTACTAAAATTTAATGAAACAGTAAAGCAACATGTTTCGGAAGAAAAATTACTCCATTTTTTGGAGGTCGCAGAAATTATCAACGAATTGATTCATGAAAAAAATATTTTCAATAGTTCAGAAACAGATGAATTGCTGTAAGTTAAACCAATTCAAAATACTCTGAATCCATTCTAAATGAATTGCACCATTTTAAAAAAAATAGAAAAAAAATAGTAACTAAGTATGAAACGCACAATTAAAAAAGTCGCAGTAATCGGGTCTGGAATTATGGGTTCTGGAATTGCTTGCCATTTTGCCAACATTGGTGTTGAAGTCTTGCTTTTGGACATTGTTCCAAGAGAGTTGACAGATGCAGAAGCCAAAAAAGGATTAACTATCGAGAGTAAAATCGTTAGAAACCGATTGGTAAATGATAGTCTAGCTACCGCTTTAAAGTCAAAACCTTCTCCTATTTACAATCAAAAATTTGCTAACCGTATTACTACAGGTAACACTACCGATGATATGGCGAAAATTGCTGGTGTTGATTGGATTATCGAGGTGGTTGTTGAGCGTTTAGACATCAAAAAAATGGTTTTTGAACAAATTGAAAAATTCAGGAAACCAGGTACTTTGGTAACCTCAAACACTTCTGGTATTCCGATTCACTTCATGAGTGAAGGTCGCAGCGAAGATTTCCAAAAACATTTCTGTGGTACGCACTTTTTTAACCCAGCGCGTTACTTAAAATTATTCGAAATCATTCCAGGTCCACAAACTTCAACAGAAGTTCTGGATTTCTTAACTGGATACGGTGAGAAATTCTTAGGAAAAACATCGGTTGTAGCCAAGGATACTCCAGCTTTTATCGGAAACAGAATCGGAATCTACGGAATACAAAGTTTGTTTCACTTGGTAAAAGAATTGGGATTAACTATTGAAGAAGTTGATAAATTGACGGGACCAGTTATTGGTCGTCCAAAATCGGCTACCTTCAGAACGGTTGACGTTGTAGGACTAGATACTTTGGTGCATGTGGCCAACGGAATCTACGAAAACTGTCCAACTGATGAGCAACACGAGTTATTCCAACTACCCGATTTCGTCAACAAAATGATGGAAAACAAATGGTTGGGAAGTAAAACAGGACAAGGTTTTTACAAAAAAGAAGGTAAAGAAATTTTATCTTTAGACTTAGACACTTTAGAATATCGTGCTTCGAAAAGAGCTTCTTTTGCCACTTTGGAATTGACTAAAACAATTGACAAACCAATCAATAGATTTAAAGTTTTAGTAAAAGGAAAAGACAAAGCGGGTGAATTCTATAGAAAAAGTTTCGCTGGAATGTTTGCTTATGTTTCGAATAGAATTCCTGAAATATCAGATGAATTATACAAAATTGACGACGCTATGAAAGCTGGTTTTGGATGGGAAAATGGACCATTCGAAATTTGGGATGCAATAGGTGTTGAAAAAGGAATTGAAATTATGCAAGCTGAAGGTCTAGCACCTGCTGCATGGGTTACCGAAATGATTGCTGCTGGAAATACTAGTTTTTATACTGTGAAAGAAGGGGCTACTTATTTCTACAATGTTCCAACAAAATCACAAACAAAAGTTCCTGGTCAGGATGCATTCATCATCTTGAACAACATACGCGAAACCAAAAAAGTATGGAGCAACAGTGGCGCCATTATTCAAGATTTGGGAGATGGTATCTTAAACCTAGAATTCCAATCTAAAATGAATACTATTGGTGGCGATGTATTGCAAGGCATTAACAAAGCCATCGATCTAGCCGAGAAAGAATACCAAGGTTTAGTAATTGGAAATCAAGCAGCAAACTTTTCTGTTGGAGCCAATATTGGAATGATCTTCATGATGGCTGTTGAACAAGAATACGACGAATTGAACATGGCTATCAAAATGTTCCAAGATACTATGATGCGTGTACGTTACTCTGGAATTCCAGTAGTAGTGGCTCCACACGGTATGACATTAGGCGGTGGTTGCGAAATGACACTTCATGCTGATAAAGTAGTGGCTGCAGCTGAATCGTACATTGGATTAGTAGAATTTGGTGTAGGTGTAATTCCTGGTGGTGGTGGTTCAAAAGAAATGGCGTTGAGAGCGTCTGATTTGTTCCGTAAAAACGACGTAGAATTGAATGTTCTTCAAGAGTATTTCTTAACAGTGGCTATGGCCAAAGTATCTACATCTGCTTATGAAGCTTTTGACTTAGGTATTTTACAACATGGTAAAGATATAGTGGTAGTCAACAAAGATCGTCAGATTGCTGAGGCTAAAAAACATGCTTTATTGATGGCCGAAGCTGGTTACACACAACCTATCCGCAGAAAAGATGTAAAAGTATTAGGAAAACAAGCCTTGGGAATGTTCTTAGTAGGAACTGACCAAATGCAAGCTGGTAAATACATCTCTGAACACGATAAGAAAATCGCCAATAAATTGGCCTATGTAATGGCTGGTGGTGACTTATCTGAAGCGACCTTAGTATCTGAACAATACTTATTGGATATCGAAAGAGAAGCTTTCTTATCGCTTTGTACAGAAAGAAAGACATTGGAGAGAATTCAATTTATGTTAACTAAAGGGAAACCGTTGAGAAACTAGATTGAAGTACAAAGAATTAAGTATTAAGTATCAAGACCTAGAAATATGCATCAATTTGAGAAATTAAAGATTTGGCAAAAAGCAATGGATATTGCTGTGGATGTTTACAAAGTTACTTCAGAATTACCTTCTGATGAGAAATTTAACTTAACACATCAAATTAAAAAATGTGCCGTTTCTATTCCATCAAATATTGCTGAGGGCTCAGGAAGAAACTCAAATAATGAGTTTGTGCATTTTCTTGGTATTGCAAATGGTTCTACTTATGAATTAATCACTCAATTAATGATTTCAAAACGCTTAGAATTAGTTGAAGAAGTAAAAATTACTCCAATCATCCATAATTTAGTTGAAGTGAGTAATATGAATTTTGCCCTTCAAAAATCTCTAAAAACTAATAACAAATAACGATTGGAAAATCTTAATACTTAATTCTCCAATCTTAATACTTTATAACAATGAAAACAGCATATATAGTAAAAGCTTATCGTACTGCCGTAGGAAAAGCACCAAAGGGAGTTTTTAGATTCAAACGCCCAGATGAATTAGCAGCAGAGACTATTCAATACATGATGAATGAGTTGCCTGATTTTGACAAAACCCGTATTGACGACGTTATGGTAGGCAATGCCATGCCAGAAGCTGAGCAAGGTCTAAATGTCGGACGTTTGATTTCTTTAATGGGATTAAAAGTGAATGATGTACCAGGTGTAACCGTAAACAGATACTGTGCCTCTGGATTAGAAACTATCGGAATGGCAACAGCCAAAATTCAATCTGGAATGGCACATTGCATCATTGCCGGTGGAGCAGAAAGTATGAGTTATATTCCAATGGGAGGTTACAAACCAACACCAGATTACAAAGTGGCTGCAGCTGGTCACGAAGATTACTACTGGGGAATGGGATTAACATCAGAAGCGGTGGCGAAACAATTCAATATTTCTCGTGCTGACCAAGATGAGTTTGCTTTTCAATCGCACAATAAAGCCTTAAAAGCCCAAGCAGAAGGAAAATTTGACAACCAAATTGTACCTATTACAGTTGAGCAAACTTTTATCAATGAAAATGGTAAAAAAGAAACCAAATCGTATGTAGTAACTAAAGATGAAGGACCTAGAGCTGGTACTTCATTGGAAGCTTTGGCAGGTTTGCGTCCTGTTTTTGCTGCCGATGGAAGTGTAACTGCTGGTAACTCTTCTCAAATGAGTGATGGTGCTGCTTTCGTTTTGGTGATGAGCGAAGAAATGGTAAAAGAATTAAACATTCAGCCGATTGCTCGTTTGGTAAACTTTGCTTCTGCAGGTGTAGAACCAAGAATTATGGGAATTGGCCCAGTAAAAGCCATTCCAAAAGCCTTAAAACAAGCCGGATTGACACTAAATGACATCGATTTGATTGAGTTGAATGAGGCTTTTGCTTCTCAAGCTTTAGCAGTAACTAGAGAATTGAACTTAAATCCTGAAATCATCAACGTAAACGGTGGAGCTATTGCTTTAGGTCACCCTCTAGGTTGTACAGGTGCTAAACTTTCGGTTCAATTATTCGACGAAATGAAACGCAGAGGCAACAAATACGGAATTGTTTCTATGTGCGTAGGTACAGGACAAGGAAGTGCGGGGATTTTCGAGTTGGTGTAAAAGAGAAAAAAGAGCAAAGAGGCAAGACACAAGAGGCAAGACACAAGAGCAAAGAAACAAAAACTTATGAGGCATAACTTTAAGAATTTGAAAATTTGGATTTTAGCAATGGAAATTACAAATGACATTTACAAGCTGACTTTTACTTTTCCAAAATCAGAAACTTATAGTTTATCTAGTCAAATGAATCGATGTTCAGTCTCAATGCCTTCAAATATTGCAGAAGGTTCAAATAGAGGAAATAAACATTTTCAACATTATTTGAATATTAGTTTAGGTTCATCATTTGAATTACAGACACAGTTATTGATAGCTTGTCAAAATGACTATTTATCAAAAGAAAAAACAGAAGAAATAGAAAATAAAATAATTGAATTTCAAAAGATGACAACAGGTTTCATAAGTAAGTTAGACAACAATCTTTCTTCTTGATTCTTTCATCTTTCATCTAAAAAAAAAATCATGAGCAATAAAACAAGAGGTGGTCAATTCATCGTAAAAGAAACAAAATGTGAAGATATTTTCACCCCAGAAGATTTTAATGAAGAGCAGTTAATGATGCGTGACTCTGTAAAAGAGTTCGTAGACAAAGAATTATGGGCACACAAAGATCGCTTTGAGAAAAAAGATTATGCTTACACCGAAGAAACCATGCGTAAAGCGGGTGAATTAGGTTTATTAGGTGTTGCTGTTCCAGAAGCTTACGGTGGTTTAGGAATGGGATTCGTATCGACTATGTTGGTTTGTGACTATATCTCTGGAGCTACTGGTTCATTTTCAACTGCATTTGGAGCACACACAGGTATTGGAACTATGCCAATTACATTGTACGGAACAGAAGAACAAAAATTAAAGTATGTTCCAAAATTGGCTTCAGGCGAATGGTTTGGTGCGTATTGTTTGACTGAGCCAGGAGCTGGATCAGATGCGAATTCAGGAAAAACAAAAGCAGTTTTATCTGAAGATGGAAAATATTACACCATCACAGGACAAAAAATGTGGATTTCAAACGCAGGATTTTGTTCGCTTTTCATTGTTTTCGCTAGAATTGGTGATGACAAAAACATTACAGGTTTCATCGTAGAAAACGATCCAGCTAACGGAATTTCTATGAATGAAGAAGAGCATAAATTAGGAATTCGTGCTTCTTCTACTCGTCAGGTGTTCTTTAACGAAACCAAAGTTCCTGTAGAAAACATGTTGTCTGAGAGAGGAAACGGATTCAAAATTGCAATGAACGCCTTGAACGTAGGACGTATCAAATTAGCAGCGGCTTGTTTGGATGCACAAAGAAGAGTTATCTCTGGAGCAGTTAACTATGCCAATGAAAGAATTCAATTCAACACTCCTATTTCTCAATTTGGAGCTATCCGTTCTAAATTAGCTGAAATGGCTACTTCATGCTACGCAGGTGAAAGTGCCTCTTACCGTGCAGCAAAAGATATCGAAGACAGAATCGCAGAACGCGAAGCTGCCGGTTCTTCACATCAAGAAGCAGAATTAAAAGGGGTTGAAGAATATGCTATCGAGTGTTCTATATTGAAAGTAGCGGTTTCTGAAGACGTTCAAAACTGTTCTGATGAAGGAATTCAAATTTTTGGTGGAATGGGATTCTCTGAAGATACTCCTATGGAAAGTGCTTGGAGAGATGCTCGTATCGCACGTATTTACGAAGGTACAAACGAAATCAACCGTATGTTATCAGTAGGTATGTTGATTAAAAAAGCCATGAAAGGACACGTAGATTTGTTGGGTCCAGCTTCTGAAGTGCAAGCAGAATTAATGGGAATTCCTTCTTTCGAAACTCCTGATTATTCAGAATTATTTGCTGAGGAGAAAGAAATGATTGGCAAATTGAAAAAAGCTTTCTTGATGGTTGCTGGTGGAGCGGTTCAAAAATACGGTCCAGAATTAGATGGTCACCAACAATTGCTTATGGCTGCTGCGGATATCCTTATCGAAATCTACATGGCTGAAAGTACTATATTGAGAACAGAAAAATTAGCTAAGACAAAAGGTGAAGCTGCCGTAAAAGAACAAATTGCTATGGCACAGTTGTACTTATACAAAGCAGTAGATATCATTACTCAAAGAGGAAAAGAAGGTATCGCATCGTTTGCTGAAGGTGATGAACAACGTATGATGTTAATGGGACTTCGTCGTTATACTAAATATACAAACATGCCAAATGTGGTAGGTTTAAGAGAAATCATTACATCAAAACTAGTAGCTGAAAACGCTTACTGTTTCTAAGATTTTTTTTTAGTTTTTATTTGTTTAAGAAAGTCGGCTTGTGTGGTACAAGTCGGCTTTTTTATTGCCATTTTTTATGCCCAAAAGAATAAGCTGCTTTAATAAAAACCCCTTCATTTCCCCATTCTAAATGGCCTACAATAAATTTTCTTTCCATTTTCAAATTAAAAGCATAACTTGTAATACCTGCACTTATATCTAGTTTCGGTACTACTCTATAGGTTAAGCAAGTATCAAACCCCTTAATTGATCCCTGATATTCATTTATTTGCAACAAAAAATAAATATATTCAGCCGTCAAAGCCCAACGATCAGTAATGGCCCATCCACCCCAAATTCCAATGTCAGGTAATGGAGCCGTAAAACCAAACCTTTCCGAAACATTAATAGTACCATTTTTATTATTTAAGGAAATTCCTGTTGAAGCCCCTACGATATGACTTCCTAAATTCAGCCCCACTTCATATTTTGGCCTGCTTAAAAATGCATATCCATAGGACAATCTGTAAATTGTAGTGTTAAAATAAGCGTTGATATCCGCATTGATTTGAAAGGTTTGGTCTCCGAAATTGATTTCTTTTTTCAATTTATAATCAGCACTTCTATTGAGATTATAATAATTAATAACAAATTTGGATCGTTTTGAAATATGCCAATCAAAGCCCAATAAATAAGTAGGGGATTGTTTTGAAAAACCTAAATCTCTTTCAAAATCGATAGCAGTCCCAACTTCGCCATTAGTTCCATCCAAACTCACCGTAGTATTATTTAAAGCTCCATAAAATCCAGCTGTTACTTTAAATCGCTCAACAAACCAAGGAGCCGCTTGCTCTGATTTGTTTTTAATAAAATTATTTTTCATCGAAAAATCCTCATTTATAGCGACATCATTTTGGCCAACCAAAGGTAAAAAATGAGGTATAGACGAAGCAATATCTTGCGCATTAGCAATATAACTAAGACTAAAAACAAACACAATTATCCATTTACTTTTCATTGATCTTACCTGAAGATTTAAATTATATTTTAAAAAAATTGAATAAAGAAACCATCATAAATTTACAAAAACAAACCCAATAATTTGTATCCAAAACACTATCCTTTAACTACTTAAAAAAAGATTTTAGCTTTAAAACTTTTTAGACAATACTTTATAAGAAAGAAAAAAACTAACTAAAGTAAAAAAAGTGGCAAGAAAAAATGGAGCGCCAGGCACATGAAATACACTATTTTTGGCTGTAGCAAAAGCAAACAAATTGGTCATTAATAAAGGCCCAAACACTCCACACAAACTCATCAAGCTAGTTAACGCCCCTTGCAATTCACCTTGTTCATTGGCGGGTACTTGACTAGAAATCACCCCTTGAATACTAGGTCCAGCAATTCCTCCCAAACAATATGGGATTAAAAAAAGAAACATCATCCAACTTTCTGAAGCCAATCCGAAAAGCAATAAGCCCAAAGCTGAAAAAGACATGCCTAAATAAATGGATTTGACTTGTCCCAAACGAGGAATAATTTTTCGAATCAAAAATCCTTGAACAAAAGCAATTAAAGCTCCAACTACAGCTAACGAATAGCCTACGGTTTCGCTAGTCCAGTTGAATTTATACATGGTATAAAACGACCAATTGGATTGTACGGCATGTGAAGCAATAAAAGTAAGGACTAAAGAAATTACTAAACCTGAAACCACCGGATACTTTCTTAAATTTTTCAACGAACTAATTGGATTAGCTCGTTTCCAATTAAATGCCCTTCGATTATCTTTGGACAAGGATTCTGGTAAAACAAAATAGCCATAGGTTACATTAATTAACGTAAGTCCAGCAGCAATTAAAAAAGGAACATTGGTCCCCCATTTGCTACTGATTCCACCAATTACGGGACCTATAATAAACCCCAAGCCAAAAGCCGCACCAATTAATCCAAAATTTTGTGCTCTTTTTTCGGGTGTACTAATATCCGCAATGTAAGCCGTAGCTGTGCTAAAACTCGCTCCCATGATTCCGGCAATAATTCTACCTACAAAAAGCCAAGTAATTGATGGCGCGAAGGCATGAAAGATATAATCTAAACCCAACCCAAAAAGCGATAATAACAAAATAGGACGTCTACCAAAACGATCACTAAGTCCTCCTAAAATTGGAGAAAAAACAAACTGCATCATTGCAAATGAAAAAATCAGCCATCCTCCATATTTAGAAGCCTCGTTGATGCCTAGACCCGTAAGATTTTCAATTAATTTGGGAACAATCGGAATGATAATACCTAAACCAATTACGTCAACTAGAACAGTAATGAAAATAAACAATAAGGGTTTATTGGTGTTTTTTGTCATAATAAAGAAATACAAACGATTAAAAAATACTAAAATCCAGGTCGAATAGTATTGGTGTTTTTAAAATTACGGGTAATAAAATCAAATGCTGCATTCATAATTCCCCCCATGGATTTCGCATTTTTAAAATTGATATCATGTGTATAATTGTACAATTCAAGTTTTAATTGATTCACATGTTCAATTGGAGCAACGGGATCATTTGTCATGATTTGAACCAATCGCTTTATTCTATTTTCATAGGATTTTATACGTTTGGCCATAGCTGAACGCTCTTCGTATTTATATTGTTCGATAGAACTTTCTTGGAGTTTATCCTTAACTAAAAGAATCATGGGATAGTTCTCTTTAAAAAACTGAGGGCGGTACACTTTAAAATTGCCTTCATAAGTCTGTTGATCAAAATCAATAGCGCGAATTCGATACACTACTTGATCAAAATCGTGTGTGGGAACAATCACATAATTATAAGAACGCATATCCCCTAAAAGCCGAATCATGCAACGTTCATTGAATTTGACAAACTCTTTCGCAATTTGTGCTTTTGCTGTTTCGGAACAATCCTTCAACAAGTTTTTCATAAAAACATCTCCTGGAATTCCCATAATATGCTCCTCAATCAAAGTGTCATTATACACCAAAAAGTTTATTTTGTCTGGAGAAAGAATATGTTCAAATTCTAAACCATACACTCTTGAAGCATCGGCTTTTTTGATATAAAAATGGGTATAATTATCGTTGAGTATATTTCGCACTTTCACACGGAAAGGTTTTGAATTTCCAAAAGTGCAATAATCAATTGAATCGATATTTAGAAATTTGATGATGTTCAAATTTCCGTCTGAATGCAATAACGAATAGATTTTCATCAAGGTCAAATCAATTTCATTACGCTCAAATTCATTATAATACACACGAATCCATAGGGTATCGTTATTATTCTTATCGTATACATTTATAGCTCCTGAAAAACGCAATAAATCGTCATAAAAAATAGGCACTTTAGAAATACGTTCAAAACGTTCTAAATATTCCATCAATGGCTTGTTGATTGGATAGGTTGGCTTTTTAAAAACCATTAATGGCTCACTCATAAAATCTGACTTTTCTACAAATTTACAGTATTTTCTATTTTAAAAGTAACAAAATACCATTTGACTCGTCCTACAAGAAACAAAATCAAGAACCTTTGGAAACGATACTCACCATCAAAAACCTCAACAAACGCTACGGAAAAATCCAAGCGTTAAAAAACGTTTCGTTTGAAATAAAAAAAGGGAATGTTTACGGCATTTTAGGACCTAATGGAAGCGGAAAATCAACAACTTTGGGAATTACACTAAATGTTGTAAACGCTACTTCAGGAGAATACCAATGGTTTGATGGAGCGCTGCCAACACATGAAGCCTTAAAAAAAGTGGGAGCCATTATCGAGCGCCCTAATTTCTATCCCTACATGTCTGCCTATGAAAACCTCAAACTGGTTTGCAAAATTAAAAACATCAATTATTCTAAAATAGAAGAAAAATTAGAACTGGTAGGACTTATCGAGAGAAAAGACAGTAAATTCAGTACGTTTTCTTTGGGGATGAAACAGCGCTTGGCCATTGCCTCCGCTTTGCTCAACGATCCCGAAATCTTAATTCTAGACGAACCCACTAATGGTTTAGATCCACAAGGCATTCACCAAATTCGAGACATCATAAAAAAAGTAGCCAGTTTAGGCACAACAATACTGTTAGCTTCGCATCTTTTGGATGAAGTAGAAAAAGTATGTTCGCATGTAGTGGTTTTGAGAAAAGGAGAAATTTTATATGCGGGTTTAGTAGACGGAATGGCAGCAAATGAAGGCTTTTTTGAACTTGAAGCAGATGACAATGCCAAACTTAAAATAGTGCTTGCTACACATTCAGCTGTGGATAAAATTGCAGCAGAAGAAAGCAAAGTATTAGTCTATCTAAAAACGGACTTGAAAGCTTCGGACTTGAATCAGTTTTTGTTTGAAAATGGTATTGCGCTCAATCATTTAGTCAAAAGAAAAAACAGTTTGGAAGAGCAATTTTTAGCCTTGACCAAAAAATAGTTTTTTTATCTCTTAACCTTTCCAATAAATAACTCATGAAACGATTACTCGCTATAGAATTACAAAAAATCTGGCTCAACAAAGCCAGTAGAATACTAACATTAACGTATTTCATATTACTTTCTTTCATCGCCTTAATAGCATCCATCAAATTTGATTTGGGTGTATTCAAATTTCATTTGGCCGAAATGGGGATTTTCAACTTTCCTTTTATTTGGCATTTTAATACCTATATCGCGGCTATCTTAAAATTCTTTTTGGCTATTGTCATTGTATCAATGATGGCCAATGAGTACAGTTATGGAACGCTGAAACAAAACCTCATCGACGGCATGAGCAAAAAAGAACTGGTACTTTCTAAATTTTTAACTGTTGTTGCTTTTGCCTTAGCTTCGACTGTATTTGTTTTTGTAATGAGTTTACTTCTGGGATTGTGTTTCTCTTCCTATACTGAAGTGAGCATCATTTTCTCTGATTTAGAATACATTCTTGCTTTTTTTATAAAATTGGTCGGATTCTTTTCTTTGTGTTTGTTCTTGGGAATTTTAGTCAAACGTTCGGCTTTTGCACTAGGTTTCTTATTGGTTTTATCCTTCGCTGAAGGAATCGCAAAGGGTATTTTAACTTTTAAAATCTTTCCAGATAGTCCAATTGCGGGATATATTACCCAATTTTTCCCATTGGAAGCGATGTCGAATTTGATAGTAGAACCTTTTTCTAGATTATCATTGGTCAAAACCATTGGCACTCAAATTGGCGTTGAGAATACTAAGGACTATGGCGTAGCTATTACCACCATTCTTATCGTGTTGGGATGGATTGTTGCTCTTAACTTATTGTCTTACAAAATCTTAAAAAAGCGCGATTTATAGTATATTTGCTGTACTATGAAAATCAAATCCTTTCTTTTTATACTTGCTTTTTTTAGTTTTTTTCAAAAAGCAAAAGCGCAATATATCAAAGTAGACGATACGTTTAACACTCAGCATTTAGTTGAAAAAGTATTGGTCAATAGTTCCTGCGCACAAGTTGCTAATTTTAGTGAATCGGGAGACACCTTTACTACTGGTAGCAAAAGTTTAGGCTTTTTTGATGCTAACGGTACTTCGTTCCCTTTCAAACAAGGGCTGTTTTTAAGTACGTGGAGCAGTAACAACACTCCCGGCCCATACTTGATTGATCAAGACGATAGTGGAATTAATAATGGAGTTTCTAATTGGAAAGGCGATGCTGATTTGAATGCTATTTTGGGGATTTCAAGTATTAATGCCTCAGTGATCGGGTTTGATTTTGTGCCTTTGACTGATTTTATAAGTTTTAATTACTTGTTTGCTTCTAATGAATACTACTCGTATTATCCTTGCGAATTTTCAGATGGATTTGCTTTTTTGATTAAAGAAAAAGGAAGCACCGCTCCGTATCAAAATTTAGCTGTTCTTCCAGAATCTACAACTCCTGTGGCCTCAACTAGCGTGCATCCGTTTATCAGTCCAACTAACACTAACAATAGTATCAATCCCGGATGTCCTGCCAAAAACGAGGTATATTTTGGAGGATATAATTCTTTTACAAGTCCCATAAATTATGCTGGACAAACTAAAGTTTTAACCGCAAGCTCCAAAGTTACCGCTGGTAAAACCTATGAAATAAAACTAGTGATTGCCGATGATAGATTAGTAAATTATAACTCGGCGGTTTTTATTGAAGCTGGTAGCTTTAGCTCTAAAATCGATTTGGGACCTGATCGTTTGTTGGCCACCAATAACCCGATTTGTTTTGGAGAATCTTTCCTTTTAAACACGAATTTACCGGCAACACATACTTTTGAATGGTTTAGAAATGGAGTAAAAATTAATGGCGCAAATCAACCTACCTATCAAGTTACCTCAGCTGGAACCTATAGAGTTGACGTGGCATTTTCGTCAACTTGTATCATCTCAGAAGAAATCAAAATAGAATACACACCTGACTTGCTATTGAATAACAGCACTGTAGTGCAATGCGATATTGACGCAGATGGCTTGACCACTTATGATTTAAGTACTTCTGATGCCAATCTAAAAAATAATGATGTAAACATTACAAAAACTACTTGGCACAGCAACTTGACTGATGCACAGAACGCGACCAACGCAATAACCAATTTAACGAGCTTTAGTAATTCGAGTCCAAATCAAGTGCTTTATGTGAAAGCTAGCTCCAATTATGGCTGTTCTAAAATTGCAACAGTTACGTTGAGTACGGCTGCAACAGTTGTTCCGAGTCCGAATCCTATTGCTGTTTGTGACGAAGATGGTACGCTAGATGGATTGCATCGATTTGATTTAGCTACATTGGTAACGCCTCAATTGTTGAATGGTTTGCCTACGGGTTTGGCGGCTGAATACTATCTTTCGTTTGCCGATGCTTTGGCAGAAAAGAACAAAATAGGTCCTGTTTTTACGACCACTCAAGCTTTGCAACAAACGATTTATGCTCGAATTAAAAATGGTCAGGATTGCTATGGAATAACACCAATTACCTTGATAGTCAACACTTTTGATCCAATTAATTTTAAAGAAGAAACTACTTTTTTATGTGCTGGAAGCAACTTACTTCTGAGTGTAGATTCGGGTTTTTCAAGTTATTTATGGAATACTGGCGCTACTACTGCTGCCATTACGGTACAACAAGTGGGGACTTACACTGTAACCGTGACTAACGATAAAGGGTGTAAAAAAACAAAAACATTTATCGTCAAAGCTTCTGAAAAAGCAATCTATGAGAGTGCCGTGGTCAAAGATTTTGCGGGGAATAAAAACACCATCACAGTAAATTACAAGGGAACTGGAAACTATGAATTTTCATTAGATGGCTCTAGCTACCAAGACGATGCTCTTTTTACGAATGTGCCTCCGGGAATCTACACCATTACGATCCGAGATAAAAATGGATGTGGGATTACTACTAGTGAATTAATTTATGTTTTGGATTACCCTCGCTTTTTTACCCCAAATGGAGATGGATTTAATGATGTTTGGAAAATCAATAATTTAAACACTTTGCCACAATCCAGAATCGTGATTTTTGACCGATACGGAAAACTACTTAAGGAATTAACAACTTCAGGCGATTTTTGGAATGGAACTTTAAATGCTGCTCCTTTGCCATCGGATGATTACTGGTTTCAACTTATTTTTGCTGATGGTAGAAGCATCAAAGGACATTTTAGTTTAAAACGATAATTGCTACGCTCTTTTATAAAAAAATTGCTTTTCATTCAAAAAACATTAAAAAAGACGCCTTGAGTTTGCATAAAAGCTTATAAATAATTCTTTTTTAGTACTCTTTTTTAATCCACTTATTAAACCTATTTTTGACTTTACAATCTAAAATTCGATAGAATTAGTGTTGGCTAGTACTCTTTATCTTAGCTTTTAGCCCTCCAGAAAGTATTCAGGACTAGCGGCATGCTTTTCCTTTTTCCTTTAAAAAAGAAAAGATACAGCGGATAACAGGACGATGTTGCCTAATAAAGTCTATTGTTGCTGCTCTTAAAAATAAAAATAACCATTTGGTAAAACCATAAATCGCACTTTTAACCAAACTATGAAGAACCTTTTTTACTTTATTTCACTATTTTTTGTTTTGACTTTGCAAGCTCAGTTTAGTAAAACCCATTACTTACCTCCTATTGCAGCTCAATCGAATGTAGTGGAAGATCATTACATTTATATTTCTACTCCAAACACTAAAGATGTACCGTTTAAAATCATTGAGAATGGCGGCAATGTAATTTCGGGTGTGGTGAATAACGTAACCCCTTTTCGCTATTTTATAGGAACGGGAGATTTTACGCAATTGTTTACTCCAAAAAACACCATTGGAATTGTAAAAAACAAAGGATATGTAATTGAGGCCGAAGATTTGGTGTATGCTAATATTCGTGTGAATGCTGCAAGAAATGGCTTTAATGGTTATAACCATGCTGGTGGATTGGTCTCCAAAGGAAATAGTGCTTTGGGAAAAACATTCCGTTTGGGAGCAATGTTGAATCCTTTATTTGACCCTACACTACTGAATTTCGCCTCTATTTTGGCGACAGAAAACGGAACGAAAGTCACGATTTCGAATATACCGATCGGGACTATTTTGACCGATGGAACTGTGATCAATGGTCCAATAACAGTGACACTTAACAAAAATGAAAGTTATGTTTTGGCATTAGAAAACAATAGTTCAGCGAGTATTCCTTCGAATAGTGCGAAAATGATTGGCGCCTTGGTCGAATCGGATAAAGCGGTAGTAGTCAATGCAGGTTCATTTTGTGGTAGTAATAGTACTGTTCTTGGAACAAATAATAATGGCCAACAGGCCCCAGTAGGAAGAGATGTAGGGTTTGATCAAATTGTTCCTATTGAACGCACAGGAACCGAGTATATTTTTGCCAAAGGATTAGGAACAGATGAATTGGAACGAGTTTTATTGGTAGCCCATACAGACCAAACCAAAATATTTCTTAACGGTGCCACAGCTCCTTTTGCTACCTTGAACAAAGGAGAATATGTGGCGATAGATGGAACTAATTTTATCAATGGTAGTCTGTATGTAACCTCTTCTGAAAAAGTTTTTGCCTACCAAAGTATCGGAGGAACTGCTTCGCCAGCCAATCAAAACATGTTTTTTGTGCCACCTTTGAACTGTTCAACACCAAACGTGGTAGATAACATTCCAAATATTCAGGAAATTGGTAGTGTCATTTATGATGGTGGATTGAATATCATTACAGAAACTGGAGCAACGGTTTTAATAAATAATATACCCATTGCTGCTAGCCCCCAATCCATTACTGGTAATCCTGATTTTGTTAAATATACTATTTCTAATTTAACAGGTAACATTGCAGTAAAATCGACCAAACAAGTATATGTTTCCTATTTTGCAACAAATGGAGCGGCTACTTATGGTGGCTACTATTCTGGTTTTGATTTGAAACCAGAAATCGTATCCGATAAAATAGCCATTGGTACCTCATCTTGTATCCCAAATGTGGTTTTAAAGATTAGCACCTTGTCTGCCTATGACACCTTTCAATGGTACAAAGATGATACAGAGATAGCCGGAGCAATTACCAATACCTATACACCTACTACACCGGGTTATTATCAAGTTAGAGGAAGTATTTCGGGCTGTTTGAGTGATGTTTTTTCAGATAAAATACCCGTTAGTGATTGCGCCAAAGACGATGACAATGATGGTACAAACAACAACATTGATATTGATTGGGACAATGATGGCCTAGTAAACAGTACCGAAAGCAGTACTATGTTACTCAACCAAAATAACACCTTAGCATCAAGTGATTATGACGGAACTATAACAGGCACAGGAACGATTTCGGGTTATCCTTTTTATGGATTTGTTTCCGAAGTACCTCCTGTTAAAAATACTCCAAATAACTATACTTTGACCTTTAAAAAACCTGAAATTATTACTTTTCAATACATAATAGATGGGACTTCCCAAACTACGCCTGTTGCAGATTTAGCCAATGGTGAGGGTGATTTCATAGTTAGTGCTCCCACAAATCAGACGTTGACTATTACCAATCCGTTTGATGATGTCATAATTGACACTAATTTTGATGGTATTTATGAAAGTGGCGTCAAAGAATTTACCTCTTTCGAAATTCGTTTTAGATTTAAAAGCACCACACCTATTCCCCAAGGTGGCGCACGCTTCAAAATTCAAGGATACAAAATTACAGCCTTAACTTTTAAGCATTATAATCTTTCAGAAACGACAAGCAATCGTGCGGCATTTATGCTAAGTCAAAACATAGGAACGGACTCTGATGCTGATGGCATTCCAAATGCCTTAGATTTAGATAGTGATAATGACGGAATTCCTGACAGTATTGAAGCTCAAGGAAAAGGGTTTAGATCTTTTTCAAGTGTAGATACAAACAAAGACGGTTTGGATGACGCCTTTGAACCTGGATTACAACCCATTAACTCTGATACTGATGCAACCATCAATTTTACGGGCTATGACAACCTAGACCTTGATAGCGACAATGATGGTATCTATGACCTAGTTGAAGCAGGACACATTGCCGTCGATGCGAACAAAGACGGCAAAGTAGACGGTAATGTAGGGTTGAATGGTTTATTAGATAGCTTAGAAACTGCTCCTGATAGCGGAAAATTAATGTATACCATAGCGGATTCTGATGCGGATGGTAACTTCAACTATTTTGAATTAGATAGTGATGATGATGGTTGCAAAGACGTCATCGAAGCTGGATTCCAAGATGCTGAAGCAGATGGATTATTAGGAAATAGTCCAGTGACCGTAAACGACAAAGGAATTGTTACATCCGGTACTGGATATACTACTCCCAGTGCAAATTACATACTAGCTGCTCCAATAATAATTACCACACAACCGGTGAGTCAATCACAATGTCTACTGCAAAGTACTACTTTTGAAGTGGTCTCTAATGCAGAAAGTTTTCAATGGGAATTGAGTACTGATGGTACAACTTGGACGTCACTAACCAATAACGCAAACTATGCTGGTGTTACAACCAAAACACTACAAGTCAATGGCATTGCCGCCAATATGAATGGCTACAGCTATCGTGTGCAATTGAACAGAGTAGGAAACTCTTGTGGTTTAACTTCTACAGTGGCAACATTAACCACATTAGCACTTCCAACTGTCGCCTCAAGTATCACGTTGAAACAATGTGATGATAACATTGATGGTATCTCTGATTTTAATCTCACCGAAAAAAATAGTTTCATTAGTACAAATTATCTAAACGAATCGTTTACTTATTTTAAAACTGCTGCTGGAGCTACAAACAATGATGCAGCAACAAAAATTGCTGACCCAACCAAATATACCAGTGGTATAGGAAGCGTTTGGGCAAGAGTAGAAAACGCCAATGGATGCTTTAGAACCAGTGAGATCAAATTAATCGTTTCGGCTACACAAATTCCAGCCTCTTTTCAGCGCAATTTTACGGTTTGCGATGATTATGTAGATACGGCAAACGACGACAGAGATGGAATCGCCACCTTTAATTTTAGTAGTGTAACAAGTGATATCCAAGCAATACTTCCTTCACCAGCTACAGCCTACACTATAAAATATTTCCCTACACAAGCTGATGCTTTGGCTGAAACTAACGAAATCACGAATACTACATCTTACAGAAATACCATAGCAAATCAACACTCTATTTATGTAAGAGTGGATTCTACTCTTGACAACGCTTGTTTTGGCTTAGGAAATTATGTGACACTAACCGTTGAAAAATTACCTGTTGCCAATCCAATTACAGACTACAAAGAGTGTGATGAAATTAGCAATGATGGCATTTTTACATTCAATACCGCAACTTTACAAGCCGATTTACTAAAAGGACAAACCAATGTGGCGGTTACCTATTTTGACGAAAATAACAATCCGTTGCCCAGTCCGTTTCCATCTAATTTTTCGACTAGATCACAAACCATAAAAGCTCGAGTAACGAACACCATTACCAACACAAACAACAGCATTCCTTGTTATGACGAAACAACCATCAAATTTATAGTAGACGTTCATCCGGTTGCTAATGCAGTAACTATTCCTGCTGCTTGTGATGATGCCAACCCTAGCGATACCGATGGGCAAAATGCTTTTGATACCAGCACTATAGAAAGCCAATTATTAAATGGTCAAACTGGAATGGTAGTTCGTTATTTTGATGCTAACAATACTCCATTACCAAGTCCTTTACCTAATCCTTTTATCACCGCTACGCAAAATGTTAGAGCAACAGTTGAAAACCCAAAAAACACAACCTGCATTGAAGAAACCTTACTCTCATTTGTGGTAAATCCATTGCCGAATATTAATTTAAATACAGATGGATCTGAGGATGCCTTAGTATGTACCAATTTACCAACCTTCTCTGTACAACTCAACGCTGGAATTAATGATGGAAGTCCAATATCCAATTACACCTATATTTGGAAAAAAGACGGAGCTGTTTTATCTGGACAAATAAATTATACCATAAATGTTAATAGCGAAGGACTCTATACCGTTGACGTTGTTACTCCACAAGGATGTAGTAGAACGAGAACAATAAAAGTAACCGCCTCCGACATTGCCAAAATCGAATCTGTTGAAATTGTTGATTTGACCGATGTAAACAAAGTAACCATCAATGTATCAGGTAGTGGCGACTATGAATACAGTTTAAATGACATAACAGGTCCTTTTTCTTACTCGAATGTATTTGAAAACATTCCTTCTGGCATTCACACAATTTATATCAATGATAAAAATGGATGTGGCATTGTGAGCAAAGAAATCGCTGTTGTTGGTGCGCCCAAATACTTCACCCCAAACGGAGATGGATACAACGATTATTGGAATGTAAAAGGGACCAATACTGCCGCCAACTCAAAATCTGTGATTCGTATTTTTGATCGATACGGTAAATTGCTCACACAAATTTTCCCGAACAGTAATGGTTGGGACGGAACTTTTAATGGCCAACCACTACCTTCAGATGACTATTGGTACACTGTCGTACTCGAAGATGGTCGAGAAATCAAAGGCCATTTTGCTCTAAAACGATAATTTATAAAAGGTTTGACTGCCGGAATTGTCTCGGCGTCAAACCTTTTTTCTTCAAAAATATTCGGTTAAAATAACTCAAAGACTCATAACCGCATTGCATAGCAATCTGATTGATATCCAAATCTGTTTTTAATAAAATTTGGCAGCTTTCTTGTATCCGAATATCATTCAAATAATCTGAGAAAGTTTTACCTGTTGCTTTTTTAAAAAATTTGCAGAAATTACTTTCCGAAAGCGAAATCAAATTCGCTACCTCAGCCAAAGTAATTGTTTTAGTGAAGTTTTGCTCCAAATAACCACAAACTTTATTAATTCGTTTTTCTGTTTCTAAAGAATATAATGGCACAAATTTTTCTGTGGTCAATGGAACAGATTCCGCAGCACTCAATTGATTCAAAACTGACAAAAAAGAAAGAATACGTTCAAAACCCGAAGTCTCCGTAAGTTGAATCATCTCGTTTTTAATTCCCTCGTTCGAAGCAGTAAAAAAAAGTCCTTTTTGGGCATTGACTACCATTTTTTGCAAAGCATCACTTTCCTCAAAACCTAAAAAAGACGCTATAAATGAGGAAGAAAACTGTAACACAACTGCTTCAAACAACGAATCATCTTTAGATTTCCCTACCCAAGTATGTGGCAAATTTGGACCTATCAAAACCAAATCCCCATCCCCAAAAGACGCATAGCTATTTCCTACTAACCGAAAACCATTGCCTTTGACAATATAAGTCAATTCATATTCGGGATGATAATGCCATTTGAATTCAAAAAAAGGAATTTCAAATCGATAGCTATAAAAAGTAGCATTGGGTTGCTGCAATCTAATTTGTTCTAAAATCGGCTTCATAATACAATACTATTCATGTATTCATCAAATATAATTACATATATTCAATATAGTATCATAATTGAATAAAATAGGATTAATTCTGCACCGTTTATTCCACTAATTTTGGTACATTGAGTTTTTTTATTTGAAAAAGTAAAAGATACGACTTCAGAAACGTCAATTTCAATACTATGAAAGACTATTATATTCTTTTTGCTTTATTTTTTTTTAGCACTATGAATGCACAACAAAAAAAACAGGAACAGTACACGGCACTTCCTTTTGGAAGCATTACGCCTTCGGGCTGGATAAAAAATCAAATGGAAAATGACATGAAGGGTTTTGTTGGTCATCTTGACGAATTAGTTCCCGATTTGATTAATGATCCCATATATGGAAAAGGGAGACTGCAAAAACACAGTAAAGCAAAAGATTTGGGCAACCAAAAAGAAGGAGATGCCGAAGGAGATGAACAATACAAATGGTGGAATAGCGAAACACAATCCAATTGGTGGGATGGATATATTAGAAATGCCATTTTGCTGAATGATACCAAGGCTTTACAAAAAGTAAAAAAACATATCAACGAAATCTTAGCCACACAAGATGCTGACGGCTATCTTGGAATCTACGACCCTGAACTACGTTACAAGTTTAATTCAGAAAACGGAGAATTATGGGCAAAAGCCACTTTGTACCGTGGTTTATTAGCTTATTATGACTTCTCAAAAGATCCTAAAGTTTGGAATTCATTAGTAAAAGCCGTCAATAATGTCATGCAAAATTATCCTATAAACGCGTCAAGTCCGTTCAGTTCAGGGGAAAAATTCAATGGTGGAGTTTCTCACGGCTTAACGTTTACAGATGTTTTAGACAAGATGTACCAAATCACCAAAGAACAAAAATACCTAGACTATGCCCTATTCTTGTACTTAGATTACTCAAAAACGTATCAATCTGAAAAAGATGCGCAGTTACAAAACCTTTTAAATCCAAATTACAAACTGCAGTCGCACGGCGTTCATACATTTGAACATTTACGACCTTTAATTGTGGCTACTTATGCCAAAAGAAATCCTGAGATGGAACAAGCCCTTGTTACTTTTATACAACGCATCAGAGAAGTTACCACCACTACAGGAGGACCAATAGGAGATGAATGGATAGCTGAAAGAAAAGCCAATGCAGCACATACAGGTTATGAATATTGCTCTATACACGAACTTTTGGACAGCTACAGTGTATTGCTACAAAAAAATGGAGAAGCACATCTCGGAGATGACATCGAAACTATATTTTATAATGCTGCACAAGGGAGCCGAAATCCTAATCATTCGTGCATAGCCTATCTAAAAACAGACAACTCTTTTGAAATGATGGGAACCAAAAATGGTGAAATAGAACCCGATAGAAAACAAACCCGATACAAATACTCACCAGCGCATCAAGATGTAGCCGTTTGTTGCAATCCAAATGCCGGTAGGATTACATCTTATTTCCTAGAAAAATCTTGGTTGCTAGAAGATAACACTACACTTGTCGCAAGTTTGCTTGGTCCTTCAACTGTAAAAACAACCATAGAAAACAAACCCGTTCAAATTGAAGAGATTACTCAATATCCCTTTGAAAACCAGTTTACATTTAGAATACATAATCCTTTAAAGGTAAAACTTAATCTAAAAATCAGAAAACCGAATTGGGCGACTAAAATAATTGCATCAAAACCATACAAAGAGGTCAACGGATTTTTACTTTTTGAAGAAAATTGTCAAGAAAAAGAGGAGCTTACACTAAAATTTGAAGCGGAAATCATTGTCAAAAAGGACAATAACAACGAAAAATACTTCACTTATGGAGCTCAAGTTTTTGCGCTACCCATTCAAGCCGAAGAAATAAAAGGGAGACAGTACAAAATTGGTTTTTACGATGTAGAATATGCTCCTAAAGAAAAGTTAAGTTACTCCTTTATTGAGAAAAATAATGCTAAATTTAAAGATGGTAAAATAGAGGTAACTTTAAAAAAAAACAGTACCCAAACCACTGAAAAAGTGACTCTTATTCCTTTTGGAAAAACCATTTTAAGACAAGTTTCCTTTTAAAATATTGTATTTATGAAAAAAATCACCATTCTATTTCTAGTAATTACCACTTCAATTCAAGCACAAATCCAACGCATTGAACCAGCCAATTGGTGGGTGGGAATGAAACTCAATCAAATCACTTTATTGGTTTACGGAAACCATATTCAAGATTTAGAACCTACAACAAAATACGAAGGAGTAAGTATTGTAAAAACAGAGAAAGTTGAAAATCCAAACTATCTTTTTGTGACAATCAACATCGCTCCCGATACCAAAGTTGGAAAAGCTAAGATTGAATTCAAGAAAAAGGGAAAAACCATCATTACAAAAGATTTTCCTTTATTGGCAAGAGAAAACAACAGCGCGAACAGAGAAAGCTTCACTAACAAAGATGCTATACTCTTAATAATGCCTGATCGTTTTGCAAATGGTAATCCCAAAAATGATAACCTGCCAGGAAGTCTAGAAAAAGCCAATCGCGCTGACGAAAGCGGAAGACACGGTGGAGACATTCAAGGAATTATTAACAATCTAGATTACATTCAATCGCTTGGGTATACTCAAATTTGGAATACGCCATTGGTTGAAAACAATATGCCTAAATATTCTTACCATGGTTATGCAGCAACTGATTTTTATAAAATTGATTCCCGCTACGGTACCAATGAAGATTTTAAAAGACTAGTGCAAGAAGCCAAAAAAAGAAACATAGGTTTGATTTGGGATGTAGTTTTAAATCATTGTGGTTCTGAATATTACTTCATCAAAGACATGCCGATGAAGAATTGGGTTAATTTTCCGGATACCAAAGCAAGAACCAATCACTTGAAATCGACACTTTTGGATCCTTATGCCACCGAACAAGATAAAAAAGGCTATACTGATGGTTGGTTTGACGGACATATGCCCGATTTAAATCAACGAAATCCATTAATGGCGAGTTTCTTGATTCAAAACACCATTTGGTGGGTAGAATATGCTGGGCTTTCTGGTTTTAGAGAAGACACCTTTTCGTATGCAGACAAAGATTTCTTGGCCAAATGGACCAAAACCATTCTAGAAGAATATCCCAACTTTAATATCGTGGGTGAAGAAATGACCCATGTCACAGAAATCGCCGCCTATTGGCAAAAAGACAAAAAAAATAGAGACGGATACCAGTGCTACTTACCATCCTTAATGGATTTTGCTTTAACCGACAATTTGGTAAAAGCCTTGAATACTAAAAACGATTGGGAATCAACTTGGAAAGAAGTGTACAAAAGTATGGGGCAAGATTTCCAATTTCCGAACCCCAATAATTTGCTCATTTTCCCAGATAATCACGATATGGATCGCATTTATACTAGATTACAACACAATCTGGACCATTGGAAATTAGCGATGACGCTATATGCTACTATGCGAGGAATTCCGCAAATGTATTATGGTACTGAATTATTGTACAGACAAGAAAAACCTGGCAATGATGGTTTCAGAAGGGTCGATTTTTATGGCGGTTGGGAAGGAGACTCCAAAAATGCAGTTACTGGAAAAGGATTAACTAATGAAGAAGTAGAGGCACAAAAATTCTTTACCCATCTTTTCAATTGGAGAAAAACAGCCACCACTATCCACAATGGAAAATTCAAACATTATGTTCCAGAAAAAAATGAAGCTTACGTTTATTTTCGATACACCGATACTCAAAAAATAATGGTGATTTTGAATAAAAACGATAAAAAAATCACCTTGGACATGAAAACCTATCAAGACATGATTCCGTCTACTTTCAATGCAAAAGAAGCACTAAGTGGCAAGGAAATAAATGTGAATGGAACGCTAGAAGTAGCCCCAAAATCGGCCTTGATTCTAGAAATTAAATAGCTTTACAATGAAAAAACAGCTCACCACCTTCTTGGTTCTCTTTTTAATGTTTGCCGCAACAGCACAAGTACAAGTCACTTCAGGCAAGCTACAGCGTTTTGAAAATTTCAAATCAAAACTTATTGATGCCCGAAACATTGATGTTTGGTTGCCCGATGGCTATACTGAGAAAGAAAAATATGCCGTTTTGTATATGCATGACGGCCAAGCGTTATACGATGCACAAAGCACTTGGAACAAACAAGCTTGGGAAATAGATGAAGTGGCAGGAAAATTAATTGCCGAAGGAAAAACTCAAAAATTTATTGTGGTAGGTATTTGGAACAACGGCGCAAAACGCCACCCTGAATATTTCCCTCAAAAACCATTTGAAAGTTTGACTCCAATTCAAAGAGACACCATCACCGCACAATTACAAAAAGCAGGTAGAACCAAGGACATCTTCAAACCGTATTCTGATTTGTACCTTCAATTTTTGGTTACTGAGCTCAAACCCTTTATCGACAAGACATTCTCTACAAAAAAAGACCAAAAAAACACTTTCGTTGCTGGCTCAAGTATGGGAGGACTCATTTCGATGTATGCAATTTGCGAGTATCCTAAAGTTTTTGGAGGAGCGGCTTGTTTATCTACACATTGGCCAGGCACTTTTTCTTCAGAAAATAATCCCATTCCAAATGCCTTTGTAGATTACCTCAAAAAGAAGCTTCCCAATCCCAAAAATCATAGAATCTACTTTGATTATGGCGACCAAACTTTGGACGCATTGTACCCACCACTACAACAAAAAGTTGATGTTGTGATGAAAGAAAAAGGGTATTCTTCAATCAATTGGATGTCAAAATTCTTCCCCGGTGAAAACCATTCGGAGGTAGCTTGGGCCAAGCGATTGGATATCCCTCTCTTGTTTCTCTTAAAAAAATAAATCAAAAATGGTAAAACTCCTATTGCTCTTCTTTGGAATAAGTAGCCTCGCTTTTTCTCAAAATACAAGCCTTACTATAACTATTACTGGAATAAAAAACAACACTGGAAAGCTTACTGCAGAAGTCTATAACTCGAAAGGAAAGTTTTTAAAAAGTGCTTTTAAAACCGCTTCTTCAACTATAAAATCCAATTCGGCTACTGTTGTTTTTAATGATTTACCCAAATCCGAGTACACGATTATGGTATACCACGACGAAAACAACAATGGAAAATTGGATAAAAACTTTATCGGAATGCCAAAAGAAGCGGTAGCTTGTTCCAATAATGCGAAAGGTTTTATGGGACCACCAAAATATGAAGAGGCAAAATTTTCTCTTGTAGCTGACTCAAAAATTACAATAAAAATGAATGATAAACTATAATTTCAAATGGTATATATATTGTGTTAGGGATAGCAGCGGCATCCTTTTTGGGGCTTTTTTCTAGCCCCAAAAAGATATAGCGGATAGCCCGGTCCGCCTTTTTCTGGCGGGAAACACCATAAAAAAATCCCAAACTCCATTGACTCTGGAATTTGGGATTTTAAGTAGTGTATTTGAAAAGAATTAGATTTTATATCTTTTTCTATCGGTTTCAGACAAGTAAATCTTACGTAAACGTAATGATTTTGGAGTTACCTCAACATACTCATCTTTTTGGATGTACTCTAAAGCTTCTTCTAAAGAGAATTTAATCGCTGGGATAATTCTTGCTTTATCATCGGCTCCTGAAGAACGTACGTTGGATAACTTTTTAGTTTTAGTAACGTTAACCGTCATATCATCACTACGGGTGTTTTCGCCAATTACCTGACCTTCGTAGATATCCTCGTTAGGATCCACAAAGAATTTACCTCTGTCTTGTAATTTGTCGATAGAGTAAGGAATCGCTTTTCCGTTTTCCATAGAAATCAATGAACCATTGTTACGTCCTGGAATTTCACCTTTGTAAGGTTCGTAACCAATAAAACGATGTGACATAATGGCTTCACCAGCTGTTGCAGTCAACAATTGGTTACGTAAACCGATGATACCACGAGAAGGAATGTTGAATTTTACAATCATACGTTCTCCTTTTCCTTCCATAGATAACATTTCACCTTTACGGATAGAAACAAACTCTACAGCTCTACCTGAAAGGTTTTCTGGTAAATCGATAGTTAATTCTTCAACTGGTTCACATTTTACACCATCAATTTCTTTAATGATAACTTGTGGTTGACCAATTTGTAATTCGTATCCTTCTCTTCTCATCGTTTCGATTAACACTGACAAGTGCAATACACCACGACCAAAAACCATAAATTTATCAGCAGAATCAGTCTCGCCCACTTTCATGGCCAAGTTTTTCTCTAATTCTTTTGTCAAACGTTCTCTAATATGTCTAGAAGTAACAAATTTTCCTTCTTTACCAAAGAAAGGAGAATCGTTAATCGTAAACAACATACTCATTGTTGGCTCATCAATTGCGATGGTTTGTAACGCTTCTGGATTTTCAAAATCAGCGATAGTATCTCCAATTTCAAATCCTTCTACACCAACAATTGCACAAATATCTCCGGCTACAACTTGAGCTACTTTTTTACGGCCAAGACCTTCAAAAGTATGTAATTCTTTAATTCTTGATTTGATGATTTTACCATCTCTTTTTACCAAAGAAATTGGCATACCTTCATTCATAACACCTCTTTCCAAACGACCAATCGCAATACGACCAGTAAATGAAGAGAAATCTAAAGAAGTAATCAACATTTGTGGCGTACCTTCAGATACTTTTGGAGCAGGAACATTTTCAATTACCATATCCAACAAAGGTTCGATATTTTGAGTTTGAACTTTCCAATCATCAGACATCCAGTTGTTCTTAGCAGAACCGTATACTGTTGGGAAGTCTAATTGCCATTCTTGTGCACCCAATTCAAACATCAAGTCAAAAACTTTTTCGTGAACTTCTTCTGGAGTACAGTTTTCTTTGTCAACTTTATTGATAACCACACATGGTTTTAATCCCAAATCGATTGCTTTTTGTAAAACGAAACGCGTTTGAGGCATTGGTCCCTCAAAAGCATCTACAAGCAAACAAACACCATCAGCCATATTCAATACACGTTCTACTTCACCACCAAAATCCGCGTGACCAGGAGTATCAATGATATTGATTTTAGTTCCTTTATATTCAACGGATACGTTTTTGGATGTAATAGTAATCCCTCTTTCACGCTCTAAGTCGTTGTTATCAAGAATTAAATCACCTGTATTTTCGTTGTCACGAAATAATTGACAGTGATACATAATTTTATCAACCAAAGTGGTTTTACCGTGATCGACGTGGGCAATAATTGCAATGTTTCTAATAGATTCCATCTGTGATTTTTTGTGGGTGCAAATGTACACTTTATTTTCATATAAAAAACTTTCCGATAGGGATTACCAAAACAATGAATAACAAGAAGTTCAAGAACTATTCTTTCTAAAATACTA
Organism: Flavobacterium sp. RSSA_27; assembly: GCF_051547125.1. NCBI lineage: Bacteria > Pseudomonadati > Bacteroidota > Flavobacteriia > Flavobacteriales > Flavobacteriaceae > Flavobacterium > Flavobacterium sp. RSSA_27. The sequence continues at coordinate 134,323 of NZ_JBPTTN010000002.1, read as the reverse complement.
AGTATAGTAACAGAAATTTATAATTCTAACAAATAATTTATATATATTTGAGTAATGAAAAGTAAAACCAACCAAATAATTAGCATTTTCATTCTTTTCTCCATATTTATGGCCATTCTTTGGCATAAATTTTCAAATAAACTTCAGCTTGACAACCCCAACTACTACAACTTAGTAAAAGACATCATTTTTATCTTATTTGTAAGTTTATTATTTCGATACATTTTATCAAAAAACGACAAACGAAACCATCGGATTTTAGAAAAAATAAAATCCAATACCAATGAAATAAAAGAATCCAACGAAAAATATGACATTGTTTCCAAAGCAACTAGCGATACTATTTGGGATTGGAAAATACAAGAAGATGCCATAACTTGGAATAAAGGCATTGAAACCATTTTTGGTTACACCGAGGATCAAGTAGGCAATAATTCGGCATGGTGGTTTGATAAAATCCATCCTGAAGACAGCATCAAAATGTCAGTTAAATTATATTCATTTATTGAACAGAAATCCGAAAAATGGCAAGATCAATACCGTTTTAGATGTGCCGACAACACTTATAAATATGTTCTTGACAGAGGCTTTCTTTTAAAAGACAAAGAAGGTAGAGCCTATAGAATGATTGGAGCCATTCAAGATATTACAAAACAAAAGGAAGAAGAACAAAATCTAAAATTATTAGAAACAGTAGTTACTCAAACAAAAGATGCTGTAGTCATTACAAAATCGGATTCTGAGAACGCAACCATACCAAATATTATTTATGTAAATGATGCCTTTTGTACTATGACAGGTTACAAATCCAAAAAAGTAGTAACAAAACCATTCAACCCATTCAATACCGAACACCCAGATTTAGACGAATACGAAAAATTCAGTAAAGCGATTGCGGAAAAAAGAGAATGTCAAATTGAAACATTAACTAGGAAAAAAAACAAAGAAGAATATTGGGTACGTTTTTCAATGATTCCAATTTACAATGCAGATAATCAGCTTTCGCACTGGATTTCGATTCAAAAAGATGTTACTGAAGAAAGAAAACAAGAAAAAGAAAAAGAACAACTCATTCGAGAATTAACACAAAACAACAAAGATTTAAAGCAGTTTTCCTATATCACTTCACATAATTTAAGAGCACCATTATCAAATTTAATTGGTCTCTTAAACCTAATAGAAGATATTACCATTACGGATCCTGAATTACTAGAAATTGTAAATGGCTTCAAAAAATCAACCCATCTTCTAAACGAAACTATCAATGATTTAGTAAAAATTATTGTAATCAAAGATCAAATTTCAATACAAAAAGAAAATGTATCCATCAACGAAGTATTAGAACATGTTTTTAACCAACTGCATTTTCAAATTGAACAAGCTAAACCAAAACTTAAACTTAATTTTGAAGCTACAGATACGATTTATACCAACAAGGCATACCTTGAGAGCATATTAATGAACTTATTAACCAATTCTATTAAATATAAATCAGAAAGTAAACAATTAAAAATTTCGATAGCAACAAAAAAAGTAAACAACAAAACCATTGTCAAATTCAAAGACAATGGTATTGGAATAGATTTAAAAAGAAATTCCGAACATATTTTCGGCCTCTACCAACGATTTCACGATTATCCTGACAGCAAAGGCTTAGGGCTTTATTTAGTAAAATCACAAATTGAATCATTGGGTGGCAGCATCACGGTAGAAAGCGAAGTAAATAAAGGCACACAATTCATACTAACCTTTTAAACAAAAAAAATGTATAACACCATTTTTTGTATTGATGACGACCCAATTTCATTGATGATTTGCAAAAAAATTATCTCTAAAACTGAATTTGCTAAAGAGGTCATTACGGCTTTAAATGGCGAAGAAGCCATTAGAATGTATGATAATTTTAAAAAACACCCCACAGAATTCCTATCGAAACCAGCATTGATATTTCTTGATTTAAACATGCCTGTAATGGGAGGTTGGAAATTCTTGGAAATCTTTACCAGTGAAGAATATCACGAATTCAACACTGTAAAAGTGATTATACTTTCTTCAACAATAGACCCACAAGATTTAGCACAAGCAAAGACCTTCAGTGTTGTTGCTGATTTTCTTCCAAAACCCATTACTGTAGGAATGCTAGACTATTTAAAAGAAAAATTCAGCTAAAAATGGGCATAAAAAAAACTCCTATCAAAGGAGTTTTTATTTTTATGCTTTATTTATATTACAATTTAGCAACATGTTTAGTTAACTTAGATTTTAAATTAGAAGCTTTATTATCGTGGATAATATTTTTCTTAGCTAACTTATCAATCATAGAAATAACAGTAGACAATTTAGCTGTAGCATCAGCCTTATCCGTAGCAATTCTTAACGCTTTGATAGCATTACGAGTAGTTTTGTGTTGGTATCTGTTTAACACTCTTTTCTTTTCGTTACTTCTAATTCTCTTTAGAGCTGACTTATGATTTGCCATTGTATTTTTTTTTTATCTTTATTATTTTTCTGTAGTCCGTAAGGGAATCGAACCCCTGTTACCAAGACGAAATCTTGGAGTCCTAACCCCTAGACGAACGGACCAATATTCTTCTAAGTTCGGGAATCAATTCAATAAAAATTCGTAGTCCGTGGGGGAATCGAACCCCCCTTACCAGGATGAAAACCTGGCGTCCTAACCGATAGACGAACGGACCATTATCCTGATAAGTCCAGGAAAAACTTTATACTTCAAAACAAATTTGTAGTCCGTGGGGGAATCGAACCCCCCTTACCAGGATGAAAACCTGGCGTCCTAACCGATAGACGAACGGACCGTGCTTCTGTAATGCGGATGCAAAAATACAACTATTTTTGAGAAGCGCAATAGTTGATGTAAAAAAAATTATTTTTTTTTAATATGCCTTAGCAAAAAGCACTCTTCCAGCAGAGGGAGCCCCAGTAAACATGCAGCTTCCAACCTCCTCCACTCTTTCTAAAGGAATACAACGAATAGTAGCTTTTGTCAATTCTTTTATCTTCTCTTCCGTTGCTGCTGTACCATCCCAATGTGCCGAAATAAAGCCTCCTTTTTCTTCTAATACCGACTTAAATTCCTCAAAACTATTTACTTCGGTTATATGGTTTTCTCTAAACTCTAAGGCATTATCAAATAAATCTTTTTGAATCTGAGATAATAAATTTGAAATGTAATTTTCGATTCCTTCTGCTGCCACAACCTCTTTGGATAAATTATCACGTCTTGCTACTTCAAAAGTACCATTCTCTAAATCTTTTGGACCAACAGCAATTCGAACAGGAACACCTTTTAATTCCCACTCTGCAAATTTAAATCCTGGTTTCTGTGTGGTTCTATCATCATACTTTACACTAATATTTAGTTTGCGTAGCGCAGCTGAAACAGTAGCAACAGCAATAGAAATAGCTTGCAATTGTTCTTCTGACTTATATATTGGCACAATTACCACTTGTATGGGTGCTAAATTTGGAGGCAAAACCAATCCTTTGTCATCAGAATGCGTCATTACTAATGCTCCCATCAATCGAGTCGAAACTCCCCAAGAAGTTCCCCAAACATAGTCTTGTTTTCCTTCAGCGTTAGCAAACTTAACATCAAAGGCTTTCGCGAAATTTTGTCCCAAAAAGTGAGACGTACCCGCTTGCAAGGCTTTCCCATCTTGCATTAAGGCTTCGATACAATATGTTTCTTCGGCGCCAGCAAAACGTTCTGTTTCTGTTTTTAAGCCTTTTATTACTGGAATTGCCATGAAATTCTGAACAAAATCAGCGTAAACATTCATCATTTTTTCAGACTCTTCAATAGCTTCTTTCTTTGTTGCATGAGCGGTATGCCCTTCTTGCCACAAAAACTCAGCAGTTCTCAAAAACAATCGTGTCCTCATCTCCCATCTAACTACATTAGCCCACTGATTAATTAATAATGGTAAATCCCTATAAGACTGCACCCAACCTCTATAGGTAGACCAAATAATTGCCTCACTTGTTGGACGAACAATTAATTCCTCTTCTAGTTTAGCATTAGGATCCACCATCAACTTTCCAGGTTTATCTGGATCGTTTTTTAATCTATAATGGGTTACAATTGCACACTCTTTTGCAAAACCTTCCGCATTTTTTTCCTCGGCTTCAAACATACTTTTGGGTACAAATAAAGGAAAATAAGCATTTTGATGCCCTGTTTCTTTAAACATACGATCTAACTCTGCTTGCATTTTTTCCCAAATTGCATACCCGTATGGTTTAATCACCATACAGCCTCTAACACCTGAATTTTCGGCTAAATCAGCTTTAACCACTAACTCATTATACCATTTTGAATAATCTTCTTCTCTTGTTGTAAGGTTTTTGCTCATATATAATAATTTGGCACAAAATTTGTTTTATTTCTTTTAACTAAAAGTTAGGCAAAACTAACTATTTTTGTATTGTGCAACAATAAAAAACCTCATAGAAAATGAAAACTACACTTTTTCCCTTAAATACTACCACTCAAATTGGTTTAGTCACAATAATGAGTTTGCTTTTCCATTCTTGCGGATCCTATCAAAACAGTTCATATTACGATACTGATGGGGTTTATGGAGGAGCTGTTGCACAAAATAATCAAAGACAAAATCAAAACGATAGCGGAGACGAGTACAAGTTGTATTTTCAATCCTTACAAAACAACGCTACTTCTGAAGAAATATTCACTGATGTAGAAAGTTATTCCAATTTTGACCCAAACGATAGTATTCAGGCACCTATTTCAGGTAATGCTGCTTGGGGAAGCAATCCACAAACTACCTCTATATATATAAACAACAACGGCTGGGACAATGGTTTTTGGCCAGGTTGGGGCTTTGGATTGAACAACTGGTATGGTGGATGGGGATGGAATGCAGGTTGGGGATGGAATGCAGGTTGGGGCCTTGGATGGGGATGGGGCTTAGGATGGGGTTACCCTGGTTTTGGTTGGGGATATCCAGGCTTTGGTTGGGGATATCCAGGTTATGGTTGGGGATACCCAATCTATGGCAATGGAAATTACGTCTATAACCACTACCGTAGAGGGTCACGCACCGATAATGGCGTATATTCAACCGGAAGATATAGTAGAGAAAACGCTATAACTAATTCAAATTATAACCGAAGAGGTGTCAACTCTAGTAGTAGAGCTGTTAGTAACAATTTCAACAGAAGAGGCAACGCTACTTATAATAGAAACAGCGATAATGCTGGTTATCAAACCAGTGCTAATTTCACCAGACGAAACAATAGCAATGCTGCTTACACAACCAATTCTACCGATCGAAATAGCAGACAAAGTACAAACAGCACGTATTATCCGGATCGTTCCTCTCGAGCTACACAAAGTTCAAGTTCGAGAAGCAGAAGTAATTATACTCCTTCTCGTTCTTATAGCCCAAGTTCAAGCGGTGGGAGATCTTCTGGAGGAGGTGGAGGCAGCCGATCCTCTGGTGGAGGCGGAAGAGGTGGTCGAGGCTAATCTTTTAATTACTGCAAAATAGAAACACAATTTTATATGAAGAAGACATTATTATTGCTATCCATTTCCCTTTTTAGTATTTCAATAAACGCTCAGGAAATTATTGATGCCATGCGCTATTCTGTCGACAATTTAAATGGTACTGCACGTTTTCGAGCCATGGGAGGAGCTTTTGGAGCTCTAGGTGGCGATTTATCCTCTATAAATGTAAATCCTGCAGGGTCTGCAATTTTTAACAACAATCAATTAGGAATCACTTTAAGCAATTATTATGTAAAAAATAATGCGGAATATTTTGGCTCTAAGAGTAGTGAAAGTGAAAACAATTTTGACCTGAATCAAGCTGGTGGCGTATTTGTTTTTAAAAACAATCACAGCAACTCGAACTGGACCAAGATTGCCGTTAGCATTAACTACGAAAACAGCAATAATTTTGACAATTCCCAATTTATCTCCGGAGTCAACCCAAACAACTCGGTTGCAAACTATTTTTTGAGCTATGCCAATGGTGTTCCGTTAGATGTACTTGAAAATGTGAATTACTCCCAAATGAGCTACCAAGAACAACAAGCTTATTTTGGATATCAGGGATATATAATAAATCCTGTTTCAATTGGACCCAATAACACCAACTATACTTCAAATGTAAGAAGTGGCGGGAATTATTTACAGGAAAACGAAATTTATGCTAGTGGTTATAATGGGAAATTGTCTTTCAATGTTGCCACCTCATACAAAGATCGATTGTTTATTGGGCTGAATTTGAATTCACACTTTTCTAATTTTGGACAATCTACACGCTTTTACGAAGCTAATTCGAATGTTCTTACCAATAATTATGAAGTAAATCGACTGCGTTTTAGTAATGATTTGTACACGAATGGCACTGGATTTTCTTTTCAATTAGGTACGATTCTCAAAATTAAAAACAATTTCAGAGTAGGTTTAGCTTATGAATCGCCAACATGGATGAATTTGAGTGACGAATTATCACAACGATTAAGTTCTGTTAGAAGCAATATCTCTGGGGAATTACCAGCTGATGTAATCGACCCTCGTATTACAAATTATTATGCTCCTTATCGTTTGCAAACTCCAAGCCGATATACTGGAAGTTTGGCTTATGTGTTTGGCAAAAGAGGTTTACTAAGCATGGATTACTCAATTAGAGATTATAACAATGTCAAATTTAGACCCTCAAATGACGATTATTATAGAGAATTAAATTCCGAAATGAGTGCTATTCTAGGTTATTCAGGTGAATTAAGAATTGGAGCTGAATACAAAATAAAAGCCTTGAGTTTGAGAGGTGGGTACCGATTCGAACAAAGCCCTTACAAAAACAAAACCACTATAGGAGATTTGAATGGCTTTTCTGGAGGTTTGGGGTATAACTTTGGAGCTACAAAAGTTGACCTCGCCTATTCTTATACGAAACGAAATAATCAACAGGGATTTTTCACCACCGGACTTACTGATGCCTCAAGCATTGATGTTATCCAAAAAAATATTTCGCTGACGGTATTGTTTGAATTATAGAAAGAAAGGAAGCCTCAAGTTTGGCTTCTTTTTTTTGGGGTTAACTTTCAGATTTTGCTATTAAATATTGGCAAAAAAGCCCCATTTTACTTCTAGCCCCGGCAGGAGCAGCATCCTTTGCCTTTTTTCTTTCAAAAGACAAAGATATAGCGGATGACGGGGCTTTGACAACAAAGAAGCCGCTTTCATTCTGCTCCTAATTCAGGTAAAAACATCAGGCAAAATCGAATATTTATTGAGATGTCATGCGTAATAAATCCTTTTTCTGAAGAAAAAAAAGCGTAATTTTGCCAATTCCTAAAAGAAGGGGAAATTATACTATGAGAACAAAGTCATCAAAAAAAAATAAAATAAATGTGATCACTTTAGGGTGTTCAAAAAATGTATATGATAGTGAAGTATTGATGGGACAACTTCGTGCCAGCGGAAAAGATGTGACACACGAAGCCAAAACAGAAGACGAAGGAAATATCATTGTAATTAATACGTGTGGTTTTATTGATAACGCAAAAGCCGAATCGGTAAACATGATTTTGGAATATGCGGATAAGAAAGAAAGAGGATTGGTTGATAAAGTTTTTGTAACAGGTTGCCTTTCTGAAAGATACCGTCCTGATTTAGAAAAAGAAATTCCAAATATTGATCAATACTTTGGTACCACTGAATTACCGGGTTTATTGAAGGCTTTGGGAGCGGATTACAAACATGAATTATTGGGCGAGCGCTTGACTACCACCCCTAAAAATTATGCTTATTTGAAAATTTCAGAAGGTTGTGATAGACCTTGTAGTTTTTGTGCAATTCCGTTAATGAGAGGAAAAAATGTTTCTCAAACTATTGAAAAATTAGTAAAAGAAGCTGAAGGATTGGCAAAAGATGGGGTAAAAGAATTGATTTTGATTGCTCAAGATTTAACCTATTATGGCCTAGATTTGTATAAAAAACGCGCCCTTGGAGATTTACTTGAAGCCCTAGTAAAAGTAGAAGGTATCGAATGGATTCGCTTGCATTATGCGTTCCCTACAGGATTCCCGATGGATGTATTAGAAATCATGAAGCGTGAGCCAAAAATCTGTAACTATATCGACATTCCGTTGCAGCACATTTCGGATAGCATCTTGAAATCTATGCGTCGTGGAACCACTCAAGCAAAAACCACACAACTGTTGAACGATTTTAGAGCGACCGTTCCAGGTATAGCCATTCGAACTACCTTAATAGTAGGATATCCCGGAGAAACTCAAGAGGATTTTGAGAAGTTGAAAGATTTTGTTCAAGAAATGAAATTTGACCGTATGGGTTGTTTTGCTTATTCACACGAAGAAAACACACATGCCTATTTACTTGAAGACGATGTTCCTGACGACATTAAGCAAGACCGTGTAAACGAAATCATGGAATTACAATCGCAAATTTCATGGGATTTGAATCAAGAAAAAATTGGAAAAACCTACAAATGCATTATTGATCGTAAAGAAGGCGGTCATTTCATTGGACGAACAGAATTTGACAGCCCTGATGTAGACAATGAAGTATTGATTGATGCCTCACAACATTATGTAAAAACAGGAGATTTTGTAATGGTAAAAATTACAGATGCCACAGAATTTGATTTATACGGAGAACCCGTTTAATTAGTATATTTGATTTTATAAATACGATACAATGCAAAAAATTCAATTTTTATTTTTCCTTGGATGCACCTTTTTTTTCACTCAAACCACTTGGGCACAATTTAATAATGGTTTTGGAAATAATGGAAGAATGAGCCAAATGAACCAAATGAATGCTGGACCAAGTCAACAAAGCGCACCAAAACCCCCTTCAAATGAAGAAACCGCTAGCAGAGTTATGGAAAGTCTTAAAGAAGAAATGAATTTGGATGCATTGCAAGAAATTGCCATTAAAAATATTTTAGTCCAAAGCCTCAATGCACAAGGGGTAATTCTAAAAAAAGAAAGCTCGAACGAAAGTAAAAGCGAAGATATTAAAGTAATCTCTGAAAATACAGACCGTAAAATACTCGAGTTATTGAATCCCGACCAACAAGAACTTTACAAAAAAATCATTGCGGGAGGATTCAAAAAGAAGAAAAAGAAATAAACCATTTCGGACTTACTTTTCGTAGTTTTGGCAGTCAGTTTTATGTCTGCACGTTTGAAAACATAAAAAAACCGCAAATTCGCAAATTACAAACTATAAATTATGCTTTAATTTGCGAATTTGGGTTAGCATTTTATAAATTGAAAGAAAAACTCACAATAATAAAGCGTTTTTACTGAAATTTGAGTCCAATAAACCACCTATTAACTAAACCGATGTTAAAAAAAATCATTTTTGGAGCCATTACAGCGATTATAATAAGCTCTTGTGGAAGTAATCCATATAAGGAGACCAATAAGATTTATGAAAAACAATTGGCTGAACTACAAAAAAAACTAGCCGAAAAAGAAGCTATTGCTTTAAAAAAAGTAGAAGCAAATAGTTCATTGGACACTCTTTATACGAAGCAAATCAATACTCTTAAAGATTCCATTTCAAAATTTAATCCCACCGCTCTTGAAAATATTACCACTGAATTTGTAGGGACTGTAAACTTTAATTTAAGAAAACCCAATTTTGTAATTATTCATCATACTGCTCAGGATTCCTTAAAGCAAACTTTAAAAACGTTTACGTTAGCCAGCACCAAAGTGAGTGCTCATTATGTCATTGCAGAAGATGGAAAAGTGGTACAAATGCTGAATGACTATTTGAGAGGTTGGCATGCAGGTAATGGAATTTGGGGAAAAACCAGCGACATCAATTCTGCCTCAATCGGTATTGAACTTGACAATAATGGTTCTGAGCCTTTTTCAGAAGCACAAATAAATAGTTTGTTGGCTCTTTTAACTAAACTAAAAAAAGACTACAACATTCCTGCTCAAAATTTCATTGGTCACTCTGATATAGCGCCAACTAGAAAAATAGATCCTAGCGCCTTATTTCCTTGGCAATTGTTAGCTGAGAAAGGGTTTGGAGTATGGCCAGACGCACTTTTAGAAACAGCTCCAACTGATTTTAATGTTGAAATGGCTTTGAGGATAATAGGATATGATACAAAAAATTTAAATGCTGCTATAAAAGCTTTTAAATTACATTATATCAAGACCGAAATTGATAGCATTCTAGATCAAAAGACCGTGAATGTCATCTATTCTATTTACAAAAAACAATAAGTAGTTGTAATCCAAAAAAGTTATAACACCTTACTGATTAGAACTTTTTTTGATTCTTTTTACGCACCTAAAACCTAAATGATTGGTACCTGTTCTCCAATCTCCTTTACCCCTAGTACCCATAACATAACGGGAACAATATTGATCACTACACAAGAAAGAGCCTCCCCTATGTACTTTTTTGAGAACCCCAGGCTCCTGCGGATCATAACTCTTAGCTGATCCTTTTGGATTTCTTTGAATCGCACCCTCTGGAATTGTATCAAAATAGGAAGCGTCGTACCAATCCGAACACCATTCCCATACATTGCCTGACATATCATACAAGCCATACCCGTTTTTGGGGTACTGTTTTACAGGAGCAATTCCTTTAAAACCATCACTCCCCGTATCATTTGAAGGAAAAACGCCTTGAAAAGTATTGGCCATCGATTTTCCATTGACAACAAAACTATTTCCCCATGCAAATTTCTTGTTGATTAAACCACCTCTAGCGGCAAATTCCCACTCTGCTTCTGTAGGTAAATCTTTCCCAGCCCATTTAGCATAAGCCATTGCATCTTCCCATGCAACATGTACTACAGGGTAGTTTTCTTTTCCTTTTATAGAGCTATTAGAACCAAAAGGATGCTTCCAATTGGCTCCTTTTTCATACGACCACCAATTCAAATAGTTCTCTAGAGAGGCAACAGTTGCAGGCGGAGAGAATACCACAGATCCAGCTACCAACATTTCTGGATTCGCACCGGGAAATTCGTCTAAAGTTGGAGTGATTTCAGCAATTGTTTTGTACCCAGTGGCTTTAACAAACGCTTCAAATTCAGCATTAGTAACCTCATGTTCATCCATCCAAAAACCATCCACAGTCACCTTATGTGGTTTACAATCCGAAGTTAAACCTCCTATTTGGCATAAAGTTTCTAGTTTTGAGTCGGTCCCCATAGAAAATGTACCCCCTGGAATCCACTGCATTTGCTTAGGATTTTTTGCAAAAGACGCTACTTTTGATGTAGCAGTGCTACAAGCATATTTACTATTTGCAATGTTCTTAGTAGCGAATGAAACCATAGTAATTTCTTCTTTTTTATTTACAACTCGAAAAGAAACTAGCAATTGTGCAAAAACTACAGGCAACAAGACCAAAATAAGTAGCAAAAATTTATTTTTCATTTAATAAAATTAAGATGGGACAATACTTTAGACTTTATTTTTAAAATAAAACAAACACGATTCTAATAAATTGAAGTTACTACTAAACCTTGAAGTTTCAATCTTGTGAACCAGATAAAATTCCCCCTCATACAACCATAGCATTCTAGCACTACTAAACCGTATTATACTTTCAAAACAGCCATACTTTCCCAAATTTATTTGGCTTTACCTAATATATTTAGTAATCTTTATCTTTACTTCTAAACTTCCTTTGATGAGTACAAACCAAAATAACTGCCTTCAAAATTAACGAAGATTTACAGTATAAAAAACATTAAACGTAAGAAAAAAAAATATTGTTCAATATTTAATTATAATATAACAAAATCAATAAAATATATTGCGGTTTTTTAGTTAAAAAAATAATATATCCTTATCTGCTTAAAAATCAAATATTTCGTTAAATTTGAGATACTTAATTCAAAACAGATAAAAAGATGAAAAAACTATTATTTTGTATTGCGACAATTAGTATTGTTTTTTGCCAGTCAACGTTTGCTCAAGAAACCGAAACACCAAAGCCACCTGCCTCACAAGAACTGGCATTAAAATTAGCCAATCCGGTGGCGGCCATGATTAGTGTCCCTTTTCAATTCAATACCATGTTAGGAGTTGGTCCTTACAATGGCTCGCAATTGGTAACCAATTTTCAACCCGTAATTCCTTTTACTTTAGGAAAAATAACCATGGTTACTCGAACCATAGTACCCTTTATTGAAAATAGAAATGTGTTGAGCCCAGGTTCTACGCAGTTTGGTATTAGTGATGTTAATTTCACAGCTTTTTTTACTCCAACTAAAGCCGGTAAATTTATATGGGGTGTGGGTCCAGCTTTATCGATACCTACAGCTTCTGAACCTTATTTTGGCGCTGAAAAATGGGAAATAGGTCCTTCAGCGGTATTTATAAAACAAACCAAGTCTGGCTGGTCGTATATTTTATTAGTACGACAAGTTTGGTCCTTTGCAGGTGATAAAGACAGAGCCGATGTAAGTCCTTTTTTCATCAATCCTGGAATCGGACATTCGTTTAAATCGGGTGCAGGCCTCGGGGCCAACGTTGAAATAGCAGGAGATTGGAAAAATTCTGGGAACACTCAGTCCTATTTAAATCTATCTGCATCTATGGTTTCTAAATTCGGAAAACAACCGGTATCCTTTTCCTTAGGCCCACGAATTCCTCTTTCTTCAGAAACCTTAGGCGAATGGGGCATTAGAGCGGGATTTGTCTTGATTTTTTCAAAAGTATAATTTCAAATATATACTGAAGCTTATGATTTTTTATTGATGACTTTTAAATCAGGTTATTAAAATAAAAAGAATATTCACAATGCCAATAATAGCGTCAATTAAGAGGAATTACTCATTAAAAAATACAATAATCATGATAAAAAACATTCTTACAGCCTTGGCAATAGTAGCTATGGTCGGTTGTAAACAAAAAGAAAATACCAGTGCTGAAAATGGTACTGCAAGTGATAGTTTAACTCTAGCTCAGCAAAGTAGCGACCCAAACGGTAGTGATATCAATAGTTTGAAAGCGCAAGAAGTTGAAAAACTGGCGCTTGAAATTCTGAAAAATCCGATTCTCCTTAAAGAAATTGAAAAAGGAGTTAACAGTTATACAAAAAGTGAAATAGCTGCCAAGCCTGAGGGTATAAAATATGTAAAATCTGCAGTAAATGATGCCGCTACACTTGCTGCTCTTTATACAGCTATGGGGAATGTTCCTGATCCAGTTTTTGTATGGGTTTATGCAGCTCCCCGCAAATGGAATGGATATACAGTACCCGGATCAAGATGGTATGCAGACAATGTGGATACACATTATAGAGCGATCCGAGTTAATGAAAATTCCACCTATGAAATTAAGCTAAAACTTGATAAGTTGCCTTCTCAAGTTTCATTTATGATGTACGATTGGTTAATGTATGAAACAGGAACCAAAGAAAGATCTGATGTACCTCTTGGAACTTTTGTCGTGAACGAAAAAACTGTTCGAAATGCTGATGGAACCATCACTTTAACACTTGGCCCAGAACCTTCTAATGGAAGATCAAATTACATGCAATTAAAACCTGGGGTAAAACAAGTGTTCTATAGAGAAATCAGAGGAGACCAATCTATTCCTGTAGGAAACCTATCTGTAAAAAGAACATCAGGTGAACCACAAAAATACAAATCAATAAATGAACTTGCAAAGGAAGCAGCTGTTTATTTATCTGCTGGTATCGTTGGTACACTTAAAATTACAACAGTTTTCGGACATCTTGCCGAAAATGTTATATCTCCATTACATGTAAGATATGTTGAAGAAACAGGTTCTGCAAATCAAAAACTTGTAACGGATGAATTACTAGGTCCCGATAAAGCATTAGGATTTGTATCCAATGGCTTATTCAATTTAAAAGAAGATGAAGTATTTATTATGACTTTAAATATGATGGGAGCAAAATATTTAAGTGTAAACTCTTACAGACCATTTTTGGTTTCACCTGAACACGTTTATAGCTCAAGCAGTTTGAATAATTATCAGGCAAAAGCCAATGCTGACGGTACAATTACTTTTGTTTTGTCAAGAAAGGATCCCGGTGTTTATAATTGGATTGATGTACAAGGCATCCCTTATGGAGAGTTTTCAATTCGCTGGCAATCACTCTCCCATCCTGTTTCAGGTACAATAGCCAATGCGGCCAAAGATGTAAAAGTTGTAAAACTCTCAGATTTACGCAAAGTATTGCCTAGTTCCACAAAATGGGTAACCCCTGAAGAAAGAAAACAACAAAGAGAATTACGTGCAAAACTATTTCAAACGAGATGCCTAGGCACGCCTTGCGAGGTAGGTGGTGAATTAGATACAATGTATTAATCAATAAGTGTACGAACAAATCCATCGAAATGAAAAAAATAACTCTCACAGCCTTGGCAATAGTAGCTATGGTCGGCTGTAAACAAAAAGAAAGTACCGGTGTCGAAAATGGTACTGCAAAAGACAGTTTAACTTTAGCTCAGCAAAGTAGCGACCCAAACGCTAGCGATATCAATAGTTTAAGGGCTCAAAACATTGAAAAAGCAGCCATAGAGTTGATGAAACATCCCATTGTTTTAGAAGCTAAAGCAAAAGGATTAAAAAGCTATCAAGAGGGAGAAATGTCTAAAAAACCGGAAGGTATACGTTTTGCACAATCAGCTATAGATGAGGAAGTGGCTCTAGCTTGTACTTATGTCGCCATGGGTGTTGCCCCTGACCCAGCTTTTGTATGGTTATATGCCGCACCACGTACTTGGAATGGGTATACTTTTCCGGGTACTAGATGGTATGCCGACAATGTAGATACCCGATATATTACACTGCGCGTGGATGATAAATCAACGTATGAAATCACTATAAAACACGGAGATAAAAAAGCTTCTCAAATCACATTTATGTTATGGGATTGGTTGATGTATGAAAGAGGTATTGGAGGTGACACAGACGTTCCAATGGCAACTTTTGTTGTAGATAAAAACACCAAATACAATGCAGATGGTAGCATCACCTTAACTCTAGGCCCGGAACCAGCAAATGGTCGTAGCAATTATATACAATCGAAACCGGGTGCCACTCAAATATATATGAGGGAAATCAGAGGGGATGGTTCGGTGCCTCCGGTTCATTTATCAGTGAAACGTATTAAAGGAGAAGCCCCAGCTAAAAAATCTATGGAAGAACTTGCAAAAGAAGCAGCCGTATTAATTGAATCTGGCGTAAAAGCAACCCATATGATTACAACCACATTTGGTCAATTAGCTGAAAATAAAATTTCTCCTATTCGTATTCGATGGAAAGAGAGTGTAGGCGCCAAACCGAAAATGTCGACAGATGAGTTAGTAGGACCTGATAAAGCAGTTGGTTTCATTGGTTCGGGTTTGTTTAATTTAAAAGAAGATGAAGCTTTGGTGATGACATTGAATATGCTTGGAACGGAATATTTAAGTTTAAATACCTATCGTCCTTTTTTGGTGTCTCCAGAACATGTTTATAGCTCTAGTAGTCTAAATAATTTCCAAGCGAAACCCAATTCAGACGGCTCCTACACTTTTGTGCTTGCAAGAAAAGACCCTGGATTGTACAATTGGGTAGATGTACAAGGAATTCCGTATGGCTATTTTACTTTTCGTTGGCAATCATTAACAAAACCAGTTTCTGCCACTTTAAAAACTACAGTACAAATGGTAAAAGTGGTGAAGTTTAGCGACCTTAAAAAAGAATTACCGGCTTCTACTAAATGGGTAACCCCTGAAGAAAGAAAAGCACAACGTGAGCAAAGAGCCAAGCTATATAAATTAAGAGCTTTGGGAACTCCAATTGAGGTAGGTGGTGAATTAGATAAAATGTATTAAAACAAAACAACAATTATGAAGACAAGACAAGTAGTTAAGGGTTTCTGTTTTGCGTTCTTAATGGCTTTAAGCTTTGGAGCTCAAGCTCAAACCAAAGACATAGACAGAACTGTTTTGCCAATCAAGCAAACCGTCCCTCCAATAGTAACGGAGCCGGATATTCAAAAAGCTAAATTACCTGAAAGGCAGAGATTAACAGCTCCCAAAGGCGCACCTAATGTTTTATTAGTTTTAATAGACGACATGGGATTTGGTCAACCCGCTGCTTTCGGAGGACCTGTAAACATGCCCACTCTCGACCGTATTGCCAACCAAGGATTACGATACAATCGATTTCACACCGCAGCCATTTGCAGTGCATCACGAGCCGCTTTATTAACTGGAAATAATACGCATACAGCAAACAGTGGTGAAATAGCTGATATTTCAACCGGTTTTGAAGGGAACACTTTTGTAAAGCCTGATAACATTACCCCTTTGGCTCAAATTCTGCGAATGAACGGATACAGTACTGCACAATATGGAAAATGCCACGAAGTACCCAATTGGGAAACCACTCCACTAGGCCCTTTTGATCGTTGGCCTACCGGGCAAGGTTTTGAAAAATTTTATGGTTTTGTGGGAGGAGAATCTAACAACTGGTCTCCTGCTTTGTATGATGGCACCACAAGAGTAGAGTTAAACAAAGACGCTAATTATCACCTTACTACTGATTTAGCTGATAAGGCTATTGAATGGGTAAGCGCCCAAAAAACCTTAATGCCCGAAAAACCTTTTTTTATCTATTTTGCTCCTGGCGCTACACACGCACCTCATCATGCACCAAAAGAATGGGCAGACAAATATAAAGGCCAATTTGATAAAGGTTGGGATGTATTACGTGAGGAAACATTCGCGCGTCAAAAAAAATTAGGTATCATACCTTCAAATGCTACAATAAGTCCACGTCCAAAAGAAATTCCGTCATGGGATAGTTTTAGTGCAGAAGAACATAAATTATTTTCGCGTCAAATGGAAGTATTCGCTGGATTTGCCGAACATACCGATTACGAAATCGGGAGAATTGTTGATTATCTAGAATCCATTGGACAATTAGACAATACCATTATTGTGTATATAGCTGGAGATAATGGGGCAAGCTCTGAAGGTGGCACTACAGGAACTTATAATGAAACCGCCATGCTGAACGGTGTTCCGGGCGATATAAAACAAATGATGTCACTCTATGATGAATGGGGAGGTCCTTTAACCAATAATCACTATGCTATGGGTTGGGCTTGGGCTGGAAATACGCCTTATCCTTGGGTAAAACAAGTAGCTGGACATTTGGGAGGCACTCGTGTAGGGATGGCTATCCGATATCCAAAGGCAATTGCTTCTAAAGGAGAGATACGCAATCAATTTTATCATGTGATTGATGTGGCACCTACCATTTTAGATCTTGTAAATATACCCCAACCTAAAATGGTTAATGGCTTTCAACAAAAAGCTATGGACGGAGTTTCAATGAAACCTACATTTACAAGCCCGAAGGCTCAGGACAACAGAACCACTCAGTATTTTAATATTTTTGGGAATAGAGGAATCTATCACAAAGGCTGGATGGCCAGTACAGTTCATAATGTACCTTGGATATTTGATGCCAAGTACAAACCATTAACCGAAGACAAATGGGAGTTGTATAATTTAAATGAAGATTTTGCTCAGTCCGAGGATCTAGCAGCTTCAAACCCACAAAAATTAGCCGAGATGAAAGCTGTTTTCAACACAGAAGCCATTAAATATAAGGTTTACCCTATCGATGATAGAAAAGCACCCCGAACGGTACCATCGGTTGCTGGAAGACCAGATATTTTAAATGGAAGAAAAGAAATGACCTTTTTTCCTGGCATGAAAGGCTTGCCAGAACAAGGGATTATCAGTGTGAAAAATGTAGAATTTACCGTTACAGCCGATGTAGAACTAAAAAGCGACAATGAAAATGGCGTCATAGTAGCACAAGGTGGTAGATTTGCAGGATGGGCTGTTTTTATGAAAGATGGAAAACCAGTATATGAACATAATTTCTTTGGTTTAGACAGATATCAAACTGCTGCAACTGAAAAAATTAATGCAGGCAAACATCAAATTGTACTTCACTTTACCCCCGATGAACCACAAAAACCAGGAAGCCCGGGTAAAGCAATAATTACTGTTGACGGGAAACAAGTTGCAGAAGGCCGCACCAAAAAAATGGTGTATGGAATGTTTTCATCAGATGAAGGTTTGGATATCGGTTTGGATGAAGCCACACCCGTTTCTTTAGATTACAAAGAAAATGATAATAAATTCAGTGGTAAGATTACAAAAGTAACTATTGGTGTTAAGTAACACCAATAGTTTTTTATAAAAAGAATGGATGCTAATTGCCGTTTGATACAACTAAAAATTATTGCTTTTAAATTTTAATATACTCGATATATCGATTTTTTCTTTTTTAGTAGGAGGTGTATTAGAAACCATGAAAGAAATTGTACTACATTAAAAATAATAACAAACAATATGAACATCAAAATTCAAACTTTCAAGTGTAGCAAACTGGTTGTTATCACTCTTATTACTCTACTGTCTTTTCAGTGGGGTAATGCACAAACAGCACCGAAAGCTGGCCAACCTGCTGAAGGTTCTAAGCCTTCGGTACCTAGTTTAGAAGAACAAGTGATCTATCAGCGGGCCTTTGAAGCTGTGATTTGGTCTATTCCTGCTACAGCCATTAATGGCGTTCGAAGAGCATTAATGAAAGACGTTGGCATTTCTAGTAATGAATTTGTAGCCATGTCTGTTAAGTTGGATGCCAAAAAGGAATTCCTAACGCCCAATAATAGCACGCTCTATTTTGCCGGAGTCCTTGACTTACAAAATGGACCTATGGTGCTTAAAGTGCCTGCGTCATCCAACAAAGGGTTACTCTTTGGGCAAATCATTGATGCTTGGCACGAAACCATTACTGATATTGGCCCTGCCGGACTCGATGCTGGTAAGGGGGGTGCTTATTTATTTCTTCCGCCCAATTACACAGGGCAAATTCCTTCAGGTTACTTTGTAGTTAAATCTAGTAGTTACCGCTTGGTTCCGGCCTTCAGATCCATTCAACTTCCGGGAATGACCGAAACGGATGCGTTCAATTACTCTAAAACGATTCAACTTTACCCGCTATCAGAAGCTGCAAATCCAAAACCGAACAAATTTTACGATGCTGTAGATACAAAAGTATCCTCCTTACCCTATTATGACTTCCGCTATTTCGGGGAACTACATGATATCATCACTGTAGAACCGGTAAGAGAACGTGATAAAGTTATGATGGGAATGCTGGCGACTATTGGCATTGAAAAAGGTAAGCCTTTCAACCCTTCAGATAACGTTAAGGCTATTATGACAAGAGCGGTTACGGATGCCTATTTTTATATGCAACAATTAGTGCAAAAAACACATATAGAAAACCCTTATTGGCCAGACAGACATTGGAGTGATTATTTTGCCATGAAAGACGAAAAAGGCACGTTTAGATTTGAATTGGATAACATGCTGGAAATCGATAAGAGAGCTATTATGTATCACCAAGGTATTATTTATCCTTCACCAAAGAAGAAACCGGCGGTGTTGTATTTACTGGGTGCAATAGATTCAAAAGGAGCACCACTTGAGGCTGGTAAAACGTATCGTTTACATGTTCCTAAGGATATGCCAGCAAAACAGTTTTGGGCCATTAATGTGTATGATGGTGCTAATTGGGCTTTTATAAATAATAAACTAAATCGTCCAGGATTAAGTAGTTATGATAAAAAAAGCATGAAAATGAACAAAGATGGAAGTGTTGATATCTTTATTGGACCAAATGCACCGGCTCGTCTAGAATCCAACTGGATTCCAACAGAAGGTAAAAGACCTTTTATTATCGTACGATTTTATGGCGCAGATGAACCGTTATACGACAACACTTTCAGAATGCCCGACTTGGAATTAGTGGAGTAATTAAACACTTACAAAAATTTTGTTTAAAAAATAAGACAACAAATTTTAACCAACCTACAATCTTTTCAAACAATTCAAGTACTAGTAAAAATTATCAATTATGAAAAAAACAATGCAAACCTTTGCCATGTTAACGCTCTGTTTAGGGAGCATGGTCGCACAGGCTCAAACCAAGGAGCTGGATCGCAGTATTTTACCTATTCCGCATCAGGAACATCCCGCGATTACAGAACCAGAAGTAAAAAAAGCAAAAATGCCGGAGCGTGTAGATTTAACAGCTCCAAAAGGAGCACCCAATGTCGTGGTAATCATGATTGACGACATGGGTTTTGGGGTCTCCGAAACTTTTGGGGGCTTTGCTAAAATGCCAACTTTAGATCGGGTAGCAAAAAATGGATTAAAATACAATCGATTTCATACTACTGCTGTTTGCAGTGCCTCACGTGCTGCCTTATTAACCGGTAATAATGCGCATACCGTGAATAGTGGCGAAATAGCCGATAATGCTACTGGATTTCCAGGAAATACGTTTGTTCGCCCTGATAATGTGACTTCTTTGGCACAAATTCTTCGCATGAACGGATACAATACTTCCATGTACGGTAAGAGTCATGAAACACCCGGTTGGGAAATCACCCCTTCTGGCCCTTTTGATCGTTGGCCAACTGGGCAAGGATTCGAAAAATTTTATGGATTTGTGGGTGGTGATATGAACCAATACTCTCCAATGCTTTATGATGGCACTACACTAGTAGAGGTAAAAAAAGATGAAAAGTATCATTTAACAACAGATTTGGCCAATCATGCCATTTCATGGATTGGATCTCAGCAATCTTTAACCCCAGACCGTCCTTTCTTTGTCTATTTTGCTCCGGGTGCTACGCATGCTCCACATCATGCCCCAAAAGAATGGGTAGATCAGTACAAAGGACAATTCAATATGGGTTGGGATAAATTGCGCCAACAAACCTTTGAGCGTCAAAAAAAGTTAGGCATTATTCCTTCCAATTCCAAATTAAGCCCTCGTCCTAAAGAAATTCCGGCTTGGGATAGTTTCTCTGCCGAAGAGCAAAAACTTTTTATTCGACAAATGGAAACTTTTGCAGGTTTTGCTTCCCATACCGATCATGAAATTGGGCGAATTATAGATTATATAGAATCAATAGGGCAGCTAGACAATACTGTTATAGTATACATTGCGGGTGATAATGGCTGTAGTTCTGAAGGTGGGGCAAAAGGTACTTTTAATGAAACTGCGGCATTAAACAGTTCCCCAGGGACTTTGCAAGACATGATGAAGTTATATGATGAATGGGGTGGCCCAAATACCTTTCCTCATTTTGCAATGGGTTGGGCGCTTGCAGGCAATGCACCTTATCCTTGGGTGAAACAAATTGCAGGTCACCTAGGCGGTTCACGTGTAGGAATGGCGATAAGTTACCCTAAAGGAATCCAAAGTAAAGGCGAAATTCGTTCCCAATTTTATCACTTAATTGATGTAGCTCCAACCGTTTTGGATTTAGCGGGCATTCCGCAACCCAAACAAGTGAATGGTTTTGCTCAAAAACCAATGGATGGCGTTTCTATGGTTGCTTCTTTCAACAACGCCAAAGCACCTGAGAATCACTTAACACAATATTTTGATGTTTTTGGAAACAGAGGAATATATGATAATGGTTGGCTCGCTTGTACAGCACGAAATGTACCTTGGTTAATGAATCAGAAATTCCCGCCCTTAGATCAAGATGTTTGGGAATTATATGACTTGAGAACCGACTTTACACAGGCCGTTAATTTAGCTGCTTCTAACCCCACAAAATTGGCTGAAATGAAGAAAATCTTTGATCGTGAAGCCATAAAACATAAAGTATTTCCAATTGATGATCGTAAAGCGGAACGCATTTTCCCAGCTATTGCTGGACGACCTGATATTTTAAAAGGCCGTAAAGAGATGAATTTTTACGAAGGCATGGAAGGCATATTCGAACTAGCCATCATCAGTGTTAAAAACTGTGAGTTTACGGTTACTAGCGATGTTGAGTTAAAAGATACTACTACCAACGGGGTAATTATCGCTCAAGGTGGAAGATTTGGTGGCTGGTCTATTTTCATGAAAGATGGTAAACCGGCTTACGAACACAACTTTTTTGGCTTAGAACGTTTTAAAGCAACATCCAATGAAAAAATAGCTGCTGGTAAACACACCATTGTATTTCATTTTGTACCCGACGACCCTACAAAATATGGTTCAGGTGGAAAAGGGACACTCTCTGTTGACGGAAAACAAGTCGCTGAAGTAACAACTACAAAAATGGTATATGGTGTTTTCTCATTTGACGATGGATTAAGCGTTGGTAAGGATAGAGACACTAATGTATCTCTTGATTATACAGAAGAAAATAATGCCTTTACGGGTAAAATTAATCGTGTAAACATTAAAGTAAAATAAGCAACGTTTACTTATAAACTAAAAAATGAGGATTTTAGAGATCCTCATTTTTTTTATGAAAAATTGTCACGCATTGGTGGTAATCGAACCATCAGCATTGGATTAAACCCAGATTCCGCATTAGAAATCTACTACAACTAAATTTTTCTTCAAAACCAAGAACTTACTCCTATTTTTAAATTCAAAATACAAAAGTATTCTTTCTTCAAAAATAGTCCGTGAGCTCTTGCTTTTATTGAATAATTCAGTTTCGCTACGAAGTCTAATGCGGATTCTGGGTTAAAAGCAACAAGAAATTGTTTAGATGCTCTTATTGAAGAGCAAGAAATCCTACTTAAAAAAAAGAATTTCCCTTGAAACTACCCCTATCATTCTTGGTCTTCTTTCTCTTCATTTTTCTCAGATTCCTTACTTATAATATGCAAATCTCGTTGCGGAAAAGGAATTTCAATTCCATTGGTTTTAAATGCATTATCAATTGCAATTATAATATCATTTTTCACATCATTCCCAAAATTAAAATGAGGCACCCAATATTTTATAGCAAAATCAACGGAACTTTCTCCAAATTTGGTTACCCAAACCATTGGTGTAGGATTTTTTAGCACTAGATGATGCTCTTGCAACACTTCTGTTAAAATGGATTTTACAAGGTTCAAATCGGTTCCATAAGCAACACCTAGGTCGATTTCGTAGCGTCGACGGTTATTTCCCATCGTCCAATTTACAAGATGTTGGTTTAGCAAATCTCCATTGGGGATGATTACATCTGCTCCATCCCAAGTGGTAATAACACTACTTCGAATACCAATAGATTTCATTGTACCCATCTTATTTCCTACTTCGATAATATCATTCAGATTAACTGGTTTTTCGAAAGCAATGATCAATCCACTCACTAAGTTATTGATCAAACTTTGCAAACCAAATCCAATACCCACACTCAAAGCACTGATCATCAAGGTTATTTTATCCATTGGAATACCTATTGAAACAAAGGCAATTAAGGTTCCAATAGTTAATATTGCAATACGTATTAATAACAAATAGCTTCCTAGCCCTGTTTTTCTTTCATTATCGTCACTGCTTTTGGTATCATTTGCTAAAAAAGAAATGATTCTAGCAGCCATACCAGATAAATACAGAATAAAAATAAACATGGCAATTCCATCAAAGGAGTAGTTAAAATCAGATATTGTTCTCTTTTTATAAAAAATTTCGGCAAAGGGTTCGATAAAATTTTGGAACGCAAAAGTATTCCTACTTATTAAATAATACCAGCCAACAAATAACAAAAGATACATCATTGGAGTCAATCGTGTGGTTTCCTCTACTGTCTTCAATTGCTCATCGTGATCTTCTTTTAAATATTTGGAAAAGTTGAAAATATCTTTTGATAGACTGAAAGAAATATAAAGAAAGAAAAAAATGAACAAGGTAAAATAGCCATTGATCATTAATAATTTACTAAAATTATAAGCACCTTGAATATTAAAATAAAACGAAAGGGCTTCTAATAGAATGAACACAATAAAAGCGGGGTAAATGGAGGGCTCGATTTTTTCATCTTTTGCTTTATACTTATTGTAGATTAAAAACGAACCATACACTATTCCTAAACAACTCATAATCAAATTTGTAGTCATTTCATTTTTACTAAACAATAAGGTCAAATTGTTTTGAAAGGCTATGATATTCATTATAAATATAAACATCCAATTGTAGAAAGACCTTCTTGGCAAGGATTTATAGATGATATAACTTAATGCCAACCCAATAATTAACCACAATATTGCCGTAAAAACAAAAGGGGGAAGAGGTAGAAAAAATTGAAAAATTGAAGTTAATATTAAAACTGAAGAGGCAAAAGGATAATTGAGTACATGCCCAGGATACTGTATGTTTTCAAATAAATTGGCTTTTTTATATTTACTGCGTATGATTCTCAAGTACATCGTCATAATTACGATAAAAAATAGTAGCGCATAAATATTTTCTTTTTCATTAAACACATAAAAAAACAGCAACAAAAACCCTTTTTTAGTAGAATAAGAAAAATTACTTTCTACAGAAACTTTTTCATTGGCTAAATAAGCTAGCACATCCGATTTGCCAGATACTAATTGTTCGTTAAGAATATTCCTTTTATTTTCTATATCAGCAATATCCAATTGCAAATTATGCTTGAAAAGATTTCCTTTTATTTGTAAGGTTTGTATACTATCTATGGCATTTTTTATGTTCAAGTTACATGCATTTAAGTCCTTTGTCAAGAACTTCATACGCTCAAAATAATTCCTTTTGGCATTGTCATCATTTGGTAATTCATACAAAATCTTTTGTGAGGCTAGCGAATCTATTTTTCGTTGTAAGTTACTTAATGATTCGTGTTTTTTTGCAATCTTATCAAGCTGAAGGTTGGTTCTTTTTAATAACTCATTGAATAACAAACTGGTACTTGTTAGATCCCTACTGGTTTGCATTTGATTACTATTTTTAGTAACCCCTTTTATGGTGTTTTCTTTCCAATTGACAATTAACTCTAGCTCTTTAGAATACCCTTTATAATTGATCCCTTCTTTTAGAATATAATTGGTGTTATTGATCTCATTGTCTATAGCGTTCAAAAGCACGCTTTGTTTGTTAAAAAGAACATTCGCTTTAAAATTGGCCTCATTTTCTTTTAAATTTTCAATACTTAATTTTTGAATATCTGCGTCAATCTTTTGCTTTTGATTGAGCAATGAATCTTGTATTTTGTTTTTTTGAGCGGTACTAGAGATAGTGACAATCAAAAAGAAAAAAAGAAACAGCAAGCGCAAAGGCTTTTGATCTAAAGAAAAACGAACTAATTTCATCATTATTGGTATACTTTAAATAGTTTTGCTACTAGAAATTTTTGAATTATTCATGAAGTAACTCCATAAATGGGGTAATTGATGTTAAATTTACTTATTTTATTGTAACAACTATTATTTTTTTTCATTTCCAAAATCAAAACTTTAAAAAAATGCAGGTACAATTAGCTTCAAAATTTGTAAATGAACTTCCAGCAGATCCTGAAAAAGAAAACGGGATAAGACAAGTGTACCACTCCTGTTATAGCATTGTTTTTCCTAAAAAACCTTCCAATCCAAAATTGATTCATGCCAATACTATTGTAGCGAATCTACTAGGAATTGCTACTTCAAATCTTGATACGGAAGAATTTGTGAGCCTATTTTCAGGCGAAAAAACATATCCTAACGCCCAACCTTTTGCCATGTGTTATGCTGGGCATCAATTTGGGAATTGGGCAGGACAATTGGGAGATGGAAGAGCCATTAATTTAATGGAGGTTACTCATGACGGAAAAGATTTCACCTTACAGTTAAAAGGCGCTGGGCCTACCCCCTATTCTAGAAACGCGGATGGTCTTGCCGTTTTACGTTCTTCTATTAGGGAATACTTATGTGCAGAGGCGATGCATCATTTAGGAATACCTACTACCCGATCCCTCTCGTTACTATTAACTGGAGATGAAGTCCTTAGAGATGTTATGTATGATGGAAATCCAGCCTACGAGAAAGGGGCAATCGTTTGTAGAGTGGCCCCAAGTTTTATTCGTTTTGGAAATTTTGAACTATTTGCAGCCAGACAAGATCATGAAAATTTAAAACGTCTCGCTGATTTTACTATTCGACATTATTTTCAATCCATAAAAAAGACTGGTAAAGAAAAATACATTCAATTTTTTGAAGCCGTTTCCAAAAGCACCCTCGAAATGATACTTCACTGGCAAAGAGTAGGTTTTGTACATGGCGTGATGAATACAGACAATATGTCCATCCATGGACTAACCATAGATTATGGTCCTTACGGTTGGATGGACGATTATAATCCTGCTTGGACACCCAATACTACCGACAAGCAACACAGAAGATATCGATTTGAAAATCAACCTCAGATTGGCTTATGGAATTTGTACCAACTCGCCAATGCCTTGTATCCATTAATCGAAGAAACGCAACCGCTGGAAGCAATTTTGGACACTTACACCAAAGCGTATGACTCCAACTATCTTCAAATGATGCAATCAAAATTGGGATTTCAAACAAATAATGAAGATGACCGAAACATTATTCAAGAACTAATTGTTTTGCTACAAGAAATAGCAACGGATATGACTATTTTCTTTAGAAACTTGAGTGTAGTGCTTAAAAATGATACGCCAGAAACTGCGTTCAAAAAAATTGAATTTGCCTTTTATAATGCTAATGATTGTAATGAAAATATTGCTTTAAAATGGCACAATTGGTTCACTAAATATAGTGATCGCCTTCAATTAGAAAACGTATCTGATGCGGAAAGAAGTAACGCGATGAATCAAGTGAATCCAAAATATGTGCTTCGCAACTATATGGCACAATTGTGTATTGATGCCGCAGAAAAAGGAGACTATACCCTACTAAACGAATTATACGAACTTTTACAAAACCCTTATCAAGAACAGCCAGAATATGAAAAATGGTACGCCAAACGCCCCGATTGGGCAAAAGACAAAATTGGTTGTTCGATGTTAAGTTGTAGTTCTTAAAAACTTTTAGAACTAGCACACTTTTTAGAACAAAAGATACAATTCATTTCGAGTCCATTGTTGAACAGAGAAAAAAAACGCTTTTTTATACGCTATCAAAAATCAAATGGATAGTTTTGCACTTTATGGAACAAAGTCAAAATCATTAAAATAAATGCAGATGAATCAAGAGATTATCAATGCTTTTGAAGTAATAAAAAACGGCGGTATTATTCTTTACCCAACAGATACCGTTTGGGGTATAGGCTGTGATGCCACTAATCCTGATGCAGTTGCCAAAATATATCAGCTAAAACAAAGAACCGAAAGCAAAAGTATGATTTGCTTGATGAACGGAGAAAAAATGCTGTACAACGTATTCAAAGAAATTCCCGAAGTAGCTTGGCAAATTCTAGATTTATCCGAAAAGCCCACTACTTTAATACTAGATAATCCAAGAAATGTAGCACCTAATTTAATTGCCGAAGATAAATCATTAGGCATTCGACTGATAAAAGAGCCTTTTTGCTTTAAATTACTAGAACGTATGAAAAAACCATTAGTGTCTACTTCTGCTAATATTTCTGGGCAACCTACACCATTATCTTTCAAAGAAATTAGTCCAGAAATTATAAAAGGAGTGGACTATGTTGTAAATTTGCAGCACGAAAAAATTGCAGGAAAACCTTCTACGATTATTAAATTGACGAATGATTCTCAGGTTAAAATCATTAGAAAGTAGGCTTAACAAGCCACGAATTCACTAATTCTACTTAAAAAAATTGATGACACAAATTATTCATAAAGAAGAAAGTTTTCAAATAATGGGAATTTTATTTGATGTCCATAATAATCTTGGTGGTGGTTTTTCTGAAATCGTGTATAAAGATGCAGTAGAATATGAATTTAAGAAACATAATATTCCGTTTGAAAGAGAAAAAGAATATAGTGTTCACTACAAAGACATCATTTTAAAACATAAATTTTATGCTGATTTTGTGGTTTTTGATACAATTATAATAGAATTAAAGTCCTGTGAAAAAATAGATACTAAACACGTTGCACAATGTATTAACTACTTAAAAGTTTCATCAAACAAACTAGCAATCTTAGTAAATTTTAACAATAAATCACTTGAATACAAAAGAATAGTTTTGTAAACCAAGAATAAATTTGTGCCATCATTCAAGAATAAAATAATCAATAGTAATTCGTGAATTCGTGGCAAATGCAATATATGAATTATAAATCAGCACTTAATAACACAATATTCGAAGTAATATCGAGAGCTTCCCAAGAACTAAACATAGAAAGCTATGTAATTGGCGGATTTGTTAGGGATTTACTTTTACAAAAAGGCTCCAAAAAAGATATCGATGTGGTGGCCGTGGGCAGTGGTATCGAATTGGCACTCAAAGTTTCAGAACTTTTACCTAAAAAACCAAAGGTGCAAGTATTCAAGACGTACGGCACCGCTATGCTTCGTTTTGAAGATACCGATATTGAATTTGTAGGTGCCAGAAAAGAATCCTACACCCACGATAGCCGAAATCCTATCGTAGAAAATGGAAGCTTACAAGATGATCAAAACCGCCGTGACTTCACCATAAACGCCTTGGCTTTGTCTTTGAATCCATCTAACTTCGGAGAACTCTTAGATCCCTTCGGTGGAATTTCGGATTTAGAATCTAAAACGATAAAAACTCCGCTTGACCCAGATATTACCTTCTCGGATGACCCCTTAAGAATGTTGAGAGGCATTCGTTTTGCTACGCAATTAGGTTTTGATATTCATCCAGAATCTTTGGCTTCAATTACCAAAAATGCAGAACGAATAAAAATCATTTCGGGAGAACGTATTGTTGAAGAGTTAAACAAAATTCTCTTGACCGAAAAACCTTCTTTGGGCTTTTTATTACTTTACAAAACGGGATTATTAGAACTGATTCTACCTGAATTAACAGCCTTGAATCAAGTAGAAGAAATAGAAGGACATACCCATAAAAACAACTTTTACCATACCCTTGAAGTAGTCGATAACATCTGTCCAAATACCGAAGATGTTTGGTTGCGATGGGCCGCTTTATTGCACGATATTGGAAAAGCTCCAACGAAACGCTTCAACAAAAAACAAGGATGGACGTTTCACGGTCACGAGTTTTTGGGCGGTAAAATGGTTAAAAAAATCTTCGAAAGATTGCATATGCCCTTGAATCACAAAATGAAATTTGTACAAAAAATGGTAGTGATGAGTTCTAGACCAATTGTCTTAGCGCAGGACACAGTTACCGATTCAGCAGTACGTCGTTTGGTTTTTGATGCAGGAGAAGATGTAGAAAACTTAATGACGCTTTGTGAGGCCGATATCACCACTAAAAACCCAAACAAGTTCAAAAAATACCACAGTAATTTTGAAATTGTACGCAAAAAAATTGTTGAAGTTGAAGCGCGCGACCACGTTCGCAATTTTCAACCTCCAATCAGTGGCGAGGAAATAATGGCGCTCTTCAATTTACAACCATCCAGAGAAATTGGCATCCTAAAAGAAGCCGTTAAGGAAGCTATTCTAGAAGGAGAAATACAAAATGAGTACCAAGCTGCTTATGAATTTATCTTAAAAAAAGGCGCCAAATTAGGTCTAAAGATTAACGATTGTTAGTTCCTTTTTCGTTGTCAAACCCATAAATTTGCAATTAAATAATTGATTTTTTATCACAAAAAAAATGACTAAATCTAATAAACCTGTTATCATTTGGCTGCTTTCTGGTTGCCTGCTTTTATTTTTAATGGTTGTGGTTGGCGGAATTACCCGATTGACTAATTCTGGACTCTCAATGACCGATTGGCATTTGATTACCGACACCTTCCCTCCTATGACTGAGGCGAAATGGAATCAAGCTTTTGAAGAATACAAAAAGTTTCCTGAGTATCAAAAAATCAACATACATAACGATTTTACCTTATCCGATTATAAATTCATTTACTTCTGGGAGTGGTTTCACCGTTTTATTGGTCGCATTATCGGTATGGTATTTTTAATCCCTTTCTTTTATTTTTTAGCCAAAAAAAGAGTAGACAAATCGACCATCAAGAAATGTATTGTTCTTTTGTGTATGGGAGGATTCCAAGGCTTTTTGGGTTGGTTTATGGTAAAAAGCGGATTAATCGACAATCCGGATGTGAGTCATTTTAGACTGGCGTTGCACCTTACTTTTGCCTTCATCACCTTTGCCTATACCCTTTGGGTGGCTTTGGATTTGATTTATCCTAACAAAGACAACTTTTATCCTCAGTTGAGAACTATAGCTCGATTTGCCTTTGTATTTTTGATAATTCAAATCATCTACGGAGGTTTTGTTGCAGGACTCAACGCTGGATTAATTCATAATCATTGGCCACTAATGAGCGATGGGCAATTCATTCACGATAGTGTATTTATCGAAAGAAACAGTTTTATTCTCAATTTAATTGAAGGAAAAAGTGGGGTTCAATTTGTACATCGAACTATTGCTTATGTTGTAGTGGCTTTAATGGTTTTGTTGTATTTCAAAAGCAAAAAATACACTTTATCAATTGCGCAACAAAACGGACTCAATGCTCTAGTAGTACTTGTGTTTGTACAATTTGCACTAGGCGTTTTGACTTTGCTGTACAGCGTTCCTCTTTGGTTAGGATTGGCTCACCAAATCACAGCTTTCTTTTTATTGACCGCTATGACTTACACGCTACACCGTTTCACTAAATAAGAAAAAGAGATGGCTTAATACACCATCTCTTCTCTTTCAAACGTTGGCAAAACGATGTGATTGATGTTTTGCTCCATCCATTGGTTCTCTAACAAATCTGCCCACGCATTCATATATTTTACCGTATCTGACATCACATTTCTATTGAAAGAAGTCACACCAGCTTGAGCTAAAATCTCGGGATTGGACAAGTTTTCGAGTTGCCTCAAATCGGATTGGTTAAAACCAAATGCAATCATTCTACCGATAATTAAATCCATAGGATAACCACTCGTTGAACAGTAATCTATAACTTGTTCCGACCAATCGCCTCGCTTTTGTAGGGCAAACTGCTGAATTTCTGCTCTGGTAAACGAAGTTATATTTTGTGCCAAATGACCACAATTACAACTTCCCATATGCCCCCATTCATAACGACCGCTAGTTGCTATTTGTGTCGCCGTTTCTCTTAGGGCTTGAATTACTTTTAAATTTGGTACCGCCATACTACACTAAATTTGGTTTTTTGATACCATAAAAGTACTAAAACTCGAAACGCGCTTTTTTTACTTTAACACAAAGTAAACTATTGTTTAGGCATCTATTCCGCTTAAATAGAGCTACTTTTGGCCCTCGACTATAGTGTCATTCTACTTTTACAGCTTATAATGTCAAAACTTGCAATACAAGATAAGTTCTTAGACCTCTCCGATTATGGTCGCCCATTTGGTAAATTTTTGGCTCAACAATTAAAAGAAACTCGGTTTACCCCAATTCACGTAACGCTACTTTTTGGCCTTTCTGGCTTAATTGCTATTTTATGCATACTCACCAATCATTACTTTTTGGGCGCCTTTTTCATTGTATTAAAATCTGGAATTGATGCTGCAGATGGTGAATTAGCAAGACTAAAAAACAAACCATCCTACGTTGGTAGATACCTCGATAGTGTCTTTGATATCGTCTTAAATTTTATGATAATTATGGCCATTTGTTGGGTTTCAAAAACGACATTTTGGTATGCGTTTGCCGCTTTTTTTGGCATCCAATTACAAGGAACTTTGTACAATTATTACTACGTCATTTTGAGACATAAATCGGTTGGAGGAGACAGTACTAGTAAAATATTTGAATACAAAACCCCCAAAGCTTTGCCTGGAGAAACACAAAAATCGGTGACTCTTTTGTTCCGAATTTATACAATTGTTTATGGGCTTTTTGACAAAATAATTCACGCGCTAGACCAAGAGGCATACAAAGTAAAAACGTTTCCGAATTGGTTTATGAGCTTGTTATCCATTTATGGTTTAGGCTTTCAACTCTTAGTTATTGCAGTAATGTTGCCGCTTCAATTGATTGAATACATAGCACCATTTTTTATTGCCTACACACTGATGATTTTTGTGCTTATCGCTATCAGAAAACGGTTTATTAGTGAATAAAAGCCTCATAGACAAATCCTATACTAAACTCGTAAACAGCTAATAACCAGTATTTTTAATGATTATTATCTAAACTAAAAAATGAAGTTATTTTTTAACCAATCCAGTTTTTGAAATCGGCTACTTTTTCTCTACTTACTATCACTTCTTCGGCTTTGTAAGTAGGCAAAATAATTTTTAAACGGGAGTTACTGTACACCACTATCTCCTTTATGGCCTTTAATGGAATGATAAATTTTCGGCTGATTCTGTAAAAAGCAGTAGGGTCTACTTCTTGTTCCAAAACCTCTAAAGTGGTTTCCAGAAGATAATCTCTGTTGTCGAAAGTATGCAAATAGGTTCCTTTATTTTCGCTGTAAAAACATTCAATTTCATCAACCGAAATCACCTTCAAATGTTGCCCAATTTTTAGCGTAAATCGCTTTTTGTAATTTTTCTCAAATGGATTGGTCAACATCTTTTTGATGACTTCAAAATCTAACGCTAGCGAAGGATTTTCAGGTGCCTTTTCTGGGACTCTTGATTTGTATTTATTCACTGCAATTTCCAAGTCATCTTCATCGATGGGTTTGAGTAAATAATCAATACTGTTGAGTTTAAAAGCACGCAAAGCATATTCGTCATAAGCGGTGGTAAAAATGATAGCACTCTTAATTTCGACTGCTTCAAAAATGGCAAAAGACAAGCCGTCGGATAATTGAATATCCAAAAAAATTAGGTCAGGATGTGGATGGTTCGAAAACCATTCGATAGCCTCTTCTACCGAATGCAACAGCACGGTTACATTGATTTGTAGTTTTTCGAGTTTACGTTGCAACAAACGCGCTGCTGGTTTTTCGTCTTCGATGATTATAGTTGTCATTATTTGAAGTTAGAGGTTAGAGGTTAGAGGTTAGAGGTTAGAGGTTAGAAGTTAGAAGGCAAAAACTGAAAACTGAAAACAGATAACCGAGAACTGAGAACCAAGAACCAAGTGTTGAAAACTCAGAACTCAGAACTCAGAACTGAAAACAGAGAACCGACATTACTTCCACTGTTGTTGTTGTTTATCTTCTTCCTTTAAAAATTCCTCCATTTTTCTTTTTTCCCAATCTTTTCCAAAAAATAAATCTTTCCCAAAAACAGCTGCTCCGTGTGCGACCAATCCAATGCCCCAAAAGAAAGCGGTATTGAGTGTTTGCCAACTCCAAAAATTGGTATCTAATGCATCCAAATGCCTTGCTCTCATAGCGATTAATCCGATGTTGACTAAAACATAGACTATTAGATGCACATAAAATCCTTTTATTTTTTGCACTCTTTTAAATGCGATATCGTAACGCTCTTCTTGAGTGCTGTCTAAAAATGAACCGTATTGGTTTTGCTTATTTTCCATCTTATTTGCTATTTAATCTTACTTCTTTATTTCCAATCGTTTCTGGATTGTTTTTCTTTTTCCATAAACTCTTTAATTTTTTGCTCTTCCCATTCTTTACCAAAAAAGGGCATCCAGTTAAAGACTTTCATTGCGTGAAAGAACACACCTATTCCCCAACCCAGTAATGGCCAAAAGAACCATAAATATCCTGGAGAGGTAATTAAATTGATCACTGCTAAAAATATATTCACCACAATATAAGAGGTCAGATTTCCGTAAAATCCTTTTAAATCCTCTACTCTTTTTTTGGCTTGATAATATCTATCTTCTTCTTGAAAATTCGTTTCCATAATTATTTCCAAATTTGTTTTTCGTTGTTCTTTCCGATTATTCTTTTAATTTGTTTTTCTTCCCAAGATTTACCCAAAATTACTTGGGTAAAAAACAATTGAACCGCTTGAATAGCAAAAAAGGTAGTCCAAATCGCCATTACAAAACCGTTGATATACCGAATGGGAAAAAAGTTCAAAGGGGCACCATAATACGTTTTCAAAACATAGATTACTACGCCTAGCATAAAAAATACCATATGAAAATAAAAATCTTTCAGCTTTTTTACTCTCTCTTTGGCCATTTGAACCAAAGTTTCTTGTTCTTGATTCGTATCTATTCGTTCCATCGTTATTTCCATTTTTGTTGTTCGTCTTCTTTTCTTAAAATCTCTTGAATTTTTCGTTCTTCCCAGCTAGAGCTGTAACCAAAAACTTTGAAACCGTGCATAATCAAACCAAATCCCCAGCCTCCTGCGGAGAACCAAAACCAATGAAATTGTGGGACAAAAGTAAGATTCACATAAATTAAAATGGGGATGACTACACAATACGAAATCAGATTCCCATAAAATCCTTTTAATTCCTCTACTCTCTTTTTTGCGCGGTAGTACGCATTGTTTTCTCTGTAATTTAAGGTCGTTTCCATAACAGTTATTTGTTGGGTTAAAATGGGTATTTTAACGGTAAAAGTTTGTTCGTTTTGTTCAATCAGTACTTTTCGTTTGGTAATGATTGCGTAGCGATTGATGATGTTTTGTAATCCAACGCCTTGGCGGTCTTGCAATACTTCTTTCTTTTGAAAATCATTCTGAATTACTAAATAATCATTTTCGATATAAATGCGGATATGCAAAGGTCTTTGCTCGCTTACCACATTGTGCTTTACGGTGTTTTCTAATAACAATTGCAGCGAAAGCGGGACTACTTTGGCATCTGGATTTTGAACTTCGGCAGTCACTTCATAAAACAAGCTGTTCTCAAAGCGCATCTTCAGCAATTTCATATAGGTAGTTGCAAAATTCAATTCCTCTGCTACCGAAACCAATTCTTTATCTTTTTGTTCCAAAACATAGCGGTAAATTTTAGACAAAGAAGTAGTGAAACGTTGGGCATTCTCTGGATTCTCCTCGATAAGTGAACTCAACACATTCAAACTATTGAAAAGAAAATGTGGATCGATTTGATTTTTTAAGGTTTCGAATTTAGCCGAAGCCGTTCCTGCAATAATCTTTTGTTGCTTTACTTTGTTTTCCTGATAAGATTTGTAAAAAAAGAAGACATGAAAGGCAAGTGTCACAAAAAAAGTAACAATCACAGAAACAATATAATTCTCTAAAGCTTCCGTTTTAAAAAAAGTAACACTATTCTCTCCTTTTATAACAACATCTTCAACTATTCGGAGCAAAAAGATTACAATAATAGAAACTACAAAAGAACCTAAAAAACCTACAAACAATCTCTTTTTTGTAAATCTCTCTTTACCAAATAGTGCATCTAGGTAAATAAATAAAATAGCATTGGCAAAATAAAGTGTAAAACCATACAACATAGTATATCCAAAATTGATTAATAAACTAAAATCAAATTGAAAGGAAACACCAGTCATCATTTTTACCAAAAGCAAGACTACAAATACAGATACAGAAACAAATAATGCTCTAGGTATTTCATTTATTAATTTTACAACCATTGGATGCTATTTTAAAGTTTTCTTTTACTTATTACAATTCTTTTGAGCTTCTTGAGCGCGATCTAACCCCCATTTTGGTGAGAAAGCGGTTTCTGGTTTAAAAGTAGCAAAAAGTCCGATAGCTTTATCAATTTGTGCACACATAGGTGTTGTATCTGTTCCCCAGAACTTGGCTCCACCAATTTCAAACTCGGCTTTACAAAATACTACTCTTGGATTTTCGGGTGCAATTGCCTGTGCTTTACCATAGAGTTCCATTACTTTTCCAGATAACTTTTGTCCGTTGGTCATTGGGTCATAAGCAATCCAAGCGGTGTGAATCATAGCTTGTAGTACTAATAATTCGGGATTATTTTCGTTTTTGATTAGTTCTACATCCAAAGCGTTTTGTGCTTTGGTTAGCAAAGCTGTTACTTCGTCTTTGCCTTTGGTTCTAAAAGCGGTGGTAGTGTTTACTAAAGCCACATAATAGTTAGGCAACCAGTTGTTTTTTTCGACTGCTGCAATTCTTTCGAATAAAGCGGCAGCTTCTGTGTTTTTGCCTTCTCCCCACAACTGGAACGCTTTTCCCATTCCTTGTTCGTATTGTCCTTGGGCAGCTAATAAACTGCAAATAAATAAAGCGGTGGCGGTTACAACTTTGATCATAATTTCTATTTTTTAAGGGTTAATTTCTTTTAAATGGTTGTTGTTATTTTGATGATGTAAAAGTACTACTGATGTAACTGCTGTAAAATTGATTGTGACTGAACTGTAGTTTTTTGAGGATGAATTGTAGAGCATCCGCTTTTAAAAAAAGTTAGCCACGAATTCACTAACTATCAACGAAGCTTAAAATAGATTTTACGAATTCCATCAACATTTATAATTCGTGTCATTAAAACACATTTTTATTCGTGATTCATTAGTGAATTGCTTCGCCTATTCGCTATCGCTCGGGTCGTGGTGGATATTTTTAAAAGCAAATACCTTGGATGAATTGTAAAAACACTTTTCTTTCCAAAAACACCTTATCTTGCCTCTTAGCCCCGGGAGGAGCGGCATCCTTTGCTGACGGGGTTCGGCAGCAAAGATATAGCGGATCACGGGACGATGCCTGCTGGAAAAGCCTTATGCTTACTGCTCATAATTAGTCTATAAATTCTTTAACTGGTTGTCGTTTTTGTTGTCGCTGATGGTCCAAAAGAAACCTACGAAAAAGAAACTATCGGCTGTTGGTATAATGGCTCTGCGGTTGTATACGCCCGCTGCATCTGGCTTATTGGCGTACTCGTAACCAAAGACATTTTGAGTTTGCAAAATATTGGATACAGAGAAATACAGGATTTTTTGTTGTGACACCAAGTACGCCCAATTGAAACTCAAATTATTGAAAGCTTTGGTTTTTCCGTTCATAAATTGGGTCTCGTTCGGATTGTTGTATGGACGACCTGTGGCAAACGAATGGGTGAACCCGATTTGTGATTTCCAGTCGGTGATGAAATATTTTGTCACCAAAGACGCTGTATGGTCCGCCACGAAACTTGGCGTAACTTGTTTAGGGAAGTTGCGATAATCGCGCTCCGTATCGATGTAAGAATAGGAAATCCAATATTCTAAATTCTTAATCGAGCTGCCGTCTCTCCAGAACAAATCAAGTCCTTTGGCGTAGCCAGAACCATTGTTATTGTACACCGAATTGTACATTGGCGTTATTGTATTGAATTTTACCAAATTGCTGTAGTCTTTGTAATAGGCCTCGGCTCTAAAGGTTTGACGGTCGTTGTTGTATTGAAAGTTTATGATGTAATGTGAGGCTTTTTCGCTTTCGAATTGGTGCATTTTGGAATACTTGATAAAATCGACACTTGGCGCCTGAGTGAAATCGCCATAAGCGAAAGAAAACTGACTGGTTTTGTTCAGTTTGTAAGCCAAGGAAACACGAGGAGCAACGGCGGTTTCGTCCAACAAATCGTTGTATGAAGCACGAACCCCGACTTTGGCAGCAAAGTTTTTGGTGAATAAAATATCGCCCTCGGCAAAAGCTGCTGCAATTGAAGAGTTATATCCGCTAGTCCCTCCTATGCCTGAATTTGGCGTAAAATCTTCGTTGAAACGAGTACTAAAATAATCCGTTCCGAAAGCTAATTTAACGTGTTGCGAAATGCTTTTACGGAGTTTTAATTTTAGATGTGAGGCGTTTTCGTCATTGTTTAGCTTGTCCAAATCCAAACCTAATTTGTTTTTTGAATAGCCATAACTCAATCCCGTTGTTACTTGCCAATTGTTGCCAAAACCACCTTTGTAGGAAGTATTTAAGTAAAAGTTGTTATTGTTCAAATCGACTCTGACTTTGTTGGGCGAATTGACGCTTTCTTGATTCAAATCGAATTTGGAAGAATCGAAAGCTGCATAGAATTTTAGGATTCCGTTATTGAAGTTGTAGCGATAAACCGTTTCTCCAGAAAGGGATTGAAAAGGATTGTTCCATTCGATATTTTGAGGTACTACTTTTTGATACGGCGCCAAGTTGATGTAAGCGGCATTGACACTTAACGAGCTTTTTTTCCATTTTTGTGTATTTCCAACCCCTAAACCAACGGTCATTAAGGCAATTTCGGTTTTGTTTTGGTCGGGTTCGTCTTGGGTATTCAATAATAACACACTCGATAAAGCCTCGCCATACTCGGCAGAATAACCTCCTGTAGAAAAAGAAATCCCGCTAAACAAAAACGGAGAAAAGCGTCCGCGAGTAGGCAAATTATTCGTGCTAGCGCCATAAGGCTGCGCCACTCGGATACCATCGACAAAAGTTTGAGTTTCATTGGCTTCGCCCCCACGAACGAACAAACGACCGTCTTCGCCCACGTTTTGTGTCCCCGGTAAAGTTTGTAGCGCAGCAATAATATTTCCAGCAGAACCCGCTGTGGTGACAATATCTAAAGGTTTCAATACCGAAACACGAGCTTTGTCTCCCGACTCTAAAGTTCCAGCCGTAATCACCACCGCGTCTAAGGTGTTGACATTCTCTTTGAGGGTTATCGTTTTGTTTTTGTAATTGGCCACATCTATTGAAATGGTAGCTGTTTCGTGTATCAAAGAGCTTATGATAAGGGTCACATTTCCTTTGGCTGTGGTTTCGAATGAGAACAATCCTTTCTCGTCGCTTGTCGCACCATCATAAGTGCCTTCGATATAAATATTGGCGCTAACTACGGGCTTACCTTTTGGGTCGATAACTTTTCCTGAAATGGTGTTTTGAGCAAAAGTAGCACTACTCATCAAAATCAATAGGGTTGCTAAAAAGAATTTGTGTGCTATTTTTTTGATACTTGTTTTCATTATCCGGTTTGTTTTTTAATCAAACAAATATCTATCGGGATTATGGATTCTCTAAAAAGTTATGACCGAATTGTAGAAAAACGAGGCTGAATTGTAAAATATAAAATTCTCAATAAAAAAACTGAAAGCATAAAAAATAATGATTTAAAAGCCTATATCCAACAGAACAACACTAAAAATTCAACAAGAAAAAGTTAATTAAAATAATTTTCTATAATTAAATAACGTAATTTTTAAAGAACTAATAATAATACCTAAAAGTAAAAAAGCGCTTTGGAAAATTTGTTTTAATTTATTTATGTTTGTGCCAAAATTGAATTTATGCAGATGAATAAAAAAAAATACACCCATGCAAATAGTAGCATTGCTCTACTATTTCTATTTGTATTTTTTCATTTCTTACTGTATTCCGCTTTTAGTAGCCTTCCAGTTTTTTCTTCTTCAAAATTTGAAAAAGATTTTTTTGCTCATGAAACTGCTAAAAAAGATCATTCAAAATATTCAAAAATTCACATTCCTACCAGCGATATGGAGGAAGAATTTGAATATAG
This sequence comes from Flavobacterium sp. RSSA_27, assembly GCF_051547125.1. Classification (NCBI taxonomy): domain Bacteria; kingdom Pseudomonadati; phylum Bacteroidota; class Flavobacteriia; order Flavobacteriales; family Flavobacteriaceae; genus Flavobacterium; species Flavobacterium sp. RSSA_27. The sequence continues at coordinate 95,027 of NZ_JBPTTN010000002.1, read as the reverse complement.
CGAAGTAGAGATTGATCCTTTTTTACACGCTCCTATCCAATTATTTGATTTTATACCTTCGAACGGGACATTCGTCACTGTTCAATCTAAATACCACAAAAGCTATTTCTATAAGAAAAGTGGTTTGTTTCTGCTGTTTTGTAATTTAAAATATCATTTGAGTTAATAAACCTATTGAAAAACATTTTCGATTATTAGTTTATTAACCCACTAAAGTAACCCAAAAGTTAGTGAATATTGCGTTAGTCCAAGAAAAAAGGACAACTGTACAATTTTTGCAATCAATACTATTGGGCTGTTTTAGCAATATATTTTAAAATGAAATCAACTTCTATAGTTTTTGATGAACATGAAGTACTTCATAGTCTAAAGCATTATTTGCCAGCGCAAAACCCCCTAAAGGATTTTGTACATCACAATACATTGCATGCGTTTCAAGGAAAGACTTTTTTTGAAGCACTAGAGGAATCCTCTAAAATCTTTGGCTACAAAACCTATTTGCCACTAGCAAGTTTTAGAGAACGATTTGATAAAAAAGAGATCAACAATGAAGTTCTTGAACAGGTTATACGTTCAAAAAAAGGAGAAGATCAGCTCTCTACTTGGAAGCACAATCTTCTTCACAAAAGCTATGACGAGTCAATATATCCTAGAATTGGAAGCCTACGTTCTACATGGAAGAAAGAATACGCCATCAATCTAGAAAAATCAACTTATAGCATTTTATTCAAGGTTCTTTGTGGCTACTTAGACCAAGGGATTGCAATTACTACGTTTCCTGTTCTAGGAACTAGCTTTTTAGAATCTATCAAAGAACTTGATAAAAATAGTTCGATTGGCATTCTTAGAACCAAACGCGCCAAAAGCATGCTTCAAAGAGGCGCTTCTATCGAGGAGTTGCTGCATATCATTGTTGGAGATCCAAAATATTACGAACATTATTTGTTTGACCAACAATTTGGCCATCCGGGTTGGAGCGGAATAGTTGCAACGATTGAAAATAATCCTGCTTCATTATTAGACAAACGTTCTATTTCTTTAAAAGAGTTAATTCAGTTTGAATTACTACTTGAATTGGATAGTTTGGATCAAAAATTCAATTCTATTTGGGCACCTTTGAGTTTCAAAATCAATCAGGAACCAGCTCCTATTTTTGATACCATAAAAAAGACAGAACTTTTCGAAACCTTATCGCTTTGGCAAGAGGCATTCGAATGGACGTTTTACGATCAAGTTTTATCAGGAATCAAAACAGTTGAACCAGAAATTGCTCCTCAACAAGCTTCATTTCAGGGCTTATTTTGTATGGATGACCGTGAATGTTCCTTCAGAAGACATATCGAACATTTAGACAATTCAGCAATAACCTTTGGAACTCCTGCATTTTTTAATTTTGAGTTCTTTTATCAGCCTGTAAATGGGCAGTTTTTTACCAAGCTTTGTCCTGCGCCAATGCAGCCAAAATACTTGATAAAAGAGGAAAAAAGAAAGAAAAAACAAGCTAGAGATTTACACTATCATAAACATTCACATTCCTTAGTTTTTGGCTGGATTATCAGTCAAACTCTTGGGTTTTCGGCTGCTTTAAAATTGTTTTTAAATATTTGGAAACCAACTCTAACTCCAGCAACTAGTGCTTCTTTCAAACACTTGAATAAAAAATCAAAATTAATCATAGCTCATGAAAATAATTTTGAAAATGTAGACGGACTTCAAGTAGGTTTTACAGTTGAAGAGATGGCCAACCGTGTAGAAGGCTTATTAAAAAGCATTGGATTGGTGTCCAATTTTGCACCAATAGTTTATATCGTGGGCCATGGAGCCACTAGTGTAAACAATACACACTATGCCGGTTATGATTGTGGAGCTTGTTGCGGAAGACCTAGTTCTGTCAACGCAAAAGTGGCTTCTTTTGCCGCTAATCACCCTGAAGTTCGTGAAATCCTGAAAAAACGTGGTATCCTTATTCCTGATACAACACAATTTTTACCTGCGTTGCACGACACCACAAGAGATGAGATTGCTTTTTATGATGAAGAAACGCTAACCGCTAGCAATAAAGAATTACATCAACAAAACGAAATTACTTTTGCAAAAGCCTTATCTAGAAATGCAAAAGAACGTTCTCGCCGATTTGACACTATAGATTCTACACAAAGCCTTGAAAAAGTGCATGAAAAAATCAAAAGACGTTCCGTTTCTCTTTTCGAACCTAGACCTGAATTAAATCATGCTACCAATGCTATGTGTATTGTAGGTCGCAGAAGTTTGTCTAAGCACTTGTTTCTAGACAGACGTTCGTTTATGAATTCTTATGACTATCAAGTGGATCCTACGGGGGATTATCTTGCTGGAATTCTTGGAGCTGTTGCCCCAGTTGGTGGAGGAATAAATCTAGAATATTACTTTTCAAAAGTAGACAACCAAAAGCTAGGTGCTGGTAGTAAACTTCCTCATAATGTTATGGGACTAATTGGCGTTGCCAATGGTATTGATGGAGATTTACGTTCGGGTTTACCAAGTCAAATGATTGAGGTACACGATCCTATTCGTTTATTAATCATTGTGGAGCATTTTCCAGAAATAGCCAAATACGCTATTACTAAAAATCCTGCAACTTATGAATGGTTCAAAAACCAATGGGTAAAATTGATTGTGGTACATCCAGAAAATCAGGAACTATTTCACTTCACCAACGAGTCATTTGAGTTGTATTCACCTTTACAAAAAGAGAACCTTAGTATTCATGACGAGTTAGAATTGGCAGAAGTTTCACAAGAAAACCTACCGATTTATATTCTAAAATAACACTATCTATGAACGAGATACTCCAATATTTTATATTACTTCCATTTTTTGGATTTGTTATTAGCTTGTTGATTCCAGAAAAAAAAGAATCCACTATTTCGTGGTTGTCTTTTGGAATTGTTTTTACACAATTAGCAGGTATTACAATTTTTACTATCGTATGGCTTTTAAATGGAAGCCAAACTTTAAATTTAGATGAGTTAACCATTGTAAAAACGGACAATTATACCTTTTTTATTGATTTTTACTTTGATAAAATTTCGGCTGTTTATTTGCTAATTGGCGCTTTATTAACGGCTATGATTTCTACTTACAGCAGGTATTATTTGCATAGAGAAAAAGGATATAAGCGTTTCTTTAATACCGTGCTTTTTTTCTTTTTTGGTTACAATTTAGCCATTCTATCAGGTAATTTTGAAACGCTATTCATTGGTTGGGAAATCATTGGAATTTCTTCTTTTTTACTTATTGCTTTTTATAGAGAGCGTTATTTACCCGTAAAAAATGCTTTCAAAGTGTATTCGCTTTATCGCATTGGGGATGTTGGATTGATTTTAGCCATGTGGGCCAGTCATCATTTATTTCATGAAAACATAACGTTTGTTGAGCTAAACAATTATGCATTAGTCAACCATCATTTAGAGAGTCATACTTTTATTGGTTTCTTTATCGCATTCTGTTTGGCCTGTGCTGCAGCGGTAAAATCGGCTCAAATCCCATTCTCAAGTTGGTTACCAAGAGCAATGGAAGGCCCAACACCATCTAGTGCTATTTTTTATGGTTCGCTATCTGTGCATTTAGGTATTTTTTTAATGCTGAGAACGTACCCCTTCTGGGAACACCAATTCATTGTAAGAGTTGCAATCGGAATTATGGGTTTGACCACTAGTGTAATTGCATCCATGATAGGAAAAGTACAATCGAATGTAAAAAGTCAAATCGCTTACAGCTCTATTTCTCAAATTGGATTGATTTTCATCGAAATTGCTTTAGGATTAGACAATCTAGCCTTACTTCATTTTACTGGAAATGCCTTATTGCGCACTTATCAATTACTAGTGTCACCATCAGTAGTAAGTTACTTAATTCGCGACCAATTTTACAATTTTATTCCATTAGAAGAAAAGAAAAACCATTGGCTTTCTAAACGTTTTCGCAATTCATTGTATGTCTTAAGTTTAAAAGAATTCAATGTAGAGAACATTCAAAGTGCCTTTTTATGGAGACCACTTAGAGCCTTGGGTAAATCGTTGGATTTTCTGAATTTAAAAAGAGTATATCTTATCTTCTTACCGCTATACTCAATAGGGACTTTAATTTATGTTTTTAAGGAGAGTGTACCAACTGAAATCATTGATAGCATCCCTAATTTATTTGCGTTTTTTGGTTTTGTCTTTGTATTAAAATCATTTTCTGAGCGTAAAACACCTTTCTTGGCTTGGACTTTAATTGTTTTGAGTCATTTTTGGATAGCAATGGCTATACTTTTCAACGAAAAAATAACGACAAATGAACTGATTATGTACCTATCAGGGATAACTATTTCAGGAATCATAGGGTATATTTCGTTATTACAACTCAAGAAACTAGAAAAACGCATTTTGATTAATCAATATTTGGGTCATGTTTATGATCACCCATTATTTGCGCTATTCTTTTTGATTGCAGCACTAGGTGTTACTGGATTTCCAATCACTACAACTTTTATAGGTGAGGATCTTTTATTTAGTCATATTGAAAGCAATCAATACCTATTAGCATTTCTTATTTCTTCTTGCTTTGTAGTTTCTGGAATTGCTGGAATACGCATTTATGCTAGATTATTCTTAGGACCTCACGTAAAAACCAATCACGAATTACCATACAAATCATCTTAACCAACTTAATTATCAAAAAAATGTCAATAAAAAACAAACTAAATATACCTGCAGATGGAATTGCAGGATTAAAAGAGAATTTTAAAACAGATGCAATTTCTGGTTTCATTGTATTTTTATTAGCGCTACCACTAAGTTTAGGTATTGCCAAAGCGTCTGAATTCCCTCCTATCATGGGACTTTTAACTGCCATAATTGGAGGGTTAGTAGTAAGTTTGATGATGGGTTCAAAATTGACCATCAAAGGACCAGCCGCTGGACTAATTGTAATTGTTGCTGGTGCTGTGGCTGAATTTGGTCAAGGAGACCCAGTATTAGGCTGGAAACTTGCCTTGGGCGCTATGGCAGTTGCTGGAGTAATTCAAATCCTTTTTGGAGTTTTGAAATTGGGTAAACTAGCCGATTTCTTCCCTCTTTCCGCTATCCACGGAATGCTTGCCGCCATTGGTATCATCATTATAGCCAAACAATTCCCAGTCTTACTTAATGACGACCCAAGTTTAGCCAAAGGAAAAGGACCTTTAGAACTGATTGCTAACATTCCAAATTTCATCATGAATCTAGATCCAAAAGCTACATTCATAGGTGTTGTTAGTTTAGCCATAATGTTAGGATGGCCTTACATCAAAAACAAAACAATCAAAATGATTCCGGCTCCATTGGTAGTCTTGCTTTTCGCAATTCCGTGTGAGTTGTTCATGCATTTCAAAGAAACAGAACCAGCATATTCTTTAGTAAAAATTGGTAATTTCGTTGATAACATCAATATTAACATCAGTTTTGATGGTATTTCTCAAACAGGTTTATTCATAAAATATGTAATCATGTTTGCATTAGTTGGCACTATTGAATCTTTACTTACTGTAAAAGCTATCGATTTAATGGACCCTTACAAAAGAAAATCAAACATGAATCAAGATTTGATTGCTGTAGGTATAGGGAATACAATTGCTGCAGTTTTTGGCGGTTTACCAATGATTTCTGAAGTAGCTCGTTCTTCTTCAAATGTAAATAATGGAGCTAAAACTCGTTGGGCTAACTTTTTTCATGGTTTCTTTATCTTATTATTTGTGCTTTTGGCAGCTCCAATTCTAGAAATGATTCCAAATGCAGCTTTGGCAGCCATGCTAATTACAGTAGGAATTAAATTAACTCACCCAAGAGAATTTATCCATACTTTAAACATTGGTAAAGAACAATTGGCCATTTTCTTAATTACTATTTTCTTTACTCTTCATGAAGATTTATTGGTAGGAATTGCAGCAGGGATTTTATTAAAAATCTTCTTCCACTTAATTCATGGTGCTCCAATTAGCTCTTTATTCAAAGCCACTGCTTCGGTTTCCTCAAACGGTGATGATTATTTAGTCGAGGTAGAAAAGTCGGCAATTTTTAGTAACTTTTTGGGAATCAAAAGCAGATTAGAAGCCCTACCATCTGCTATGAATGTGACCATCGATTTTACAAAAACAAAACTAGTAGATCACTCGGTTATGGAAAACCTTCATCATTTTGAAAATGAATATGTAGCAAAAGGCGGAAAAGTAACCATAATTGGTTTAGATGATCACATCACTTTCTCCGATCACAAATTGTCTTCTAGAATAAAAGGACAAAAATAATTTCACCCAATCGTTTGATTTAGTTAGGGTTGCAATTGTACTTCCCGCAAGAAAACACTTGTGGGAGTACTATTCGCATTCCTATATTCAAAAATATCTTCACTTTATAAAAATGAAAAATAAAATAATATTCCCAATACTATTACTATTCCTTTTTCTGAATTTTTCCGGAGCTTTCGCTCAAGTAAAATCCCAAAACAACAATATTTGGTTTAGTTATTTTGGAAAAAATATGATCAACAAAAAGACATCTATTTCTCTTGAAACTGCTATGCGCTATGCGAATGGCTTTAGCGAAAAACAGCACTGGCTTATTCGCCCATCTATAGATTATCAATTTACCAAAAGATTTTTAGGAAGTATTGGCTATACTCACAATAACACCTATTCTTATGGTAGCCCAGCAATGAATAAAACAAACATTCCCGAAAATCATTTTTGGATACAAGGCACTTACACCATTGTTTCTGGAGATTTTAAATTTGTCAATCGTTTAAGAGATGAATTTAGATATGTTGGCGTTGCCGTTGGACAAAAAGATCCCGTATCTGGTCAAACAGAATATTCTATAGACCATTATGATTACAGAAACCGCCTTCGTTATCTTTTCTTAGCCAACTATAATTTGACCAAAAAAGACGACAAGGTAAAACTCTTTACTTTTGTTGGTGATGAAGTTTTTATGAATATTGGTAGTAAAGCTGGAGCTACCTTTTTAAATCAAAATAGAATTATTGGTGGTTTTGGATACAATATCAATACGCATCATCAAATTCAGCTCTCTTATATTCATCAACATATTTGGAATTTTAAGAATACGATTCAAGAAGATAATCCGACCTTGAGAGTATCTTACATTACCAATTTTAACTTATAATGGTTGTTATTTAAATTCGTTCTTTTTTTCGTCAACTAAAAAGTTGATACCTTTGAACCAATAACTTTAAACAATAACCATGAAAACTTTAAAATTCTTAGCTGTTTTGTGCTTCTTTTTGGTGGTTTCCAATTTGTCTGCACAAACTACTTTTGAAAAATGGCCTGCTATCAAAACCTTTCACGGGGTAATGTCACAAACTTTTCATCCAGCAGAAGAAGGTGATTTGAATCCAATTAAAACGCGTTCTGCAGAAATGGTTCAAAAAGCAGAGGCGTTGTCAAAAGAAGCTATCCCAGCCGAATTCAAAACACCAGCAATCTTGGCTTCTATCAAAAAATTGCAAGAAGGTGCTAAAGGCTTGGACAAACTGGTAAAAGCAAAAGGTTCAGACGAAGCTACCCTAAAATCATTGACTGCATTACATGATGTATTCCATGAAATCGTAGGTTTGTGTTCTGAAGAGAAGCATTAATCACTCAAAATCTTACTTTTAAAAGCTGTCTGTTATGGACAGCTTTTTTTGTTAATACAGCTTTTGAAAATAAAATCTTTTCAACAAAATAAGATTGCAAAAGTGTTTTCTAAAATTAAATTTTACCTTTGACGTTTCAACAAAAACAAAAATTATGGTTTATAAATTTAGAGTTATTCTAGATGCCGAAGAAGACATTTTTAGAGACATAGCAATACTTTCTGACGATACTTTAGAAGATTTACACAACGCTATTTTTAATGCATTTGGCTTTGATGGTATGGAGGTAGCTTCCTTTTATACCTGTGACGAAACTTGGAATCAAGAAGACGAAATTCCATTGTTTGACACCGGAGATGTTCCTGGCGAACAACGTACCATGAGCGATTACGCTTTATCGGATATCCTTGATGAAGCCAATACCAAAATCATCTATGTGTACGATTTCATCAACATGTGGACGTTCTTGGTTGAATTAGCCGCTATAGAAGAACCAGTTGCAGGTGGTACCTATCCAGAAACCTTATTCTCTCACGGTAGTATGCCAGCAGAAGCCGGTGAAAAAAACTTTGAAGCCGATATGCATGACGACATCTACGGCGAATTCGAAGACGATCTTGACGAAGACGACCTAGACATGTTTAGTGGTGACGATAGCTTCGAAGACTACGGGTTTGAGGAGAATTGGAATTAATTATTTTTTAGAAACTAAGTTTCTAAGTCACTAAGAATCTTAGAATCCCAGCAACTTAGAAACTTTAAAAAAATGAGTGATTTTAGAAAAATTTTAGTGTGGCAAAAAGCCATGGCATTAACTACAAAAATTTATAACAACTCTCAAAAATTTCCAAAAGAAGAAATTTTCGGTTTAACTTCTCAATTAAGACGATCTGCCATTTCAATTCCAAGTAATATTGCAGTAGGAATTGGTAGAGATAGTAAAAACGAACTCTTGAGGTTTCTTACTATTGCTATGGGATCTTTATTTGAATTGCAAACTCAACTGGAAATTGCAAAAAATATAAACTTTTTAAAAGAGGAAGAATTTAATAATATGTATGAGGATAGTAGAGAGATTGAAAGAATGTTGGTTGCATTCATAAAAAAAATAAAAGAAAGCAACTAAAATCTTAGCATCTTAGAAACTTAGTACCTCATCAACTCCAAAAAAAATGATCAACTTATTCAACACCCACATCGAAACGCTTTCCATACATCGTGTTGGAAACAAGAGTCGTAATGAAGCGATTTTCTTATCAGAACAACCTTTTAACCTCAACGATGAAATTGTTCCGTTGATTAAAGAATTCTTCTTAAAACCTTTCAGAGAAAAAGAAGAAAATTACTTTCAATTTGCGCACGAAGTAGATTTGGATTACAACGATATGTTCAAATTTGCCACTCAAATTTTTGATAATCCTGGCAGTTTACACGAAGTTTCTAAACAAATCACACAGCACTTGTTCGAGCAATCCAATCATCCTCATATCAAGAATGGCGAGGTCTATGTGGCTCACTTGACCAACGTGTCGATAGACAATAACATAGTAGACGCTATTGGTGTTTTTAAAAGCGAAATACAATCCGACTTTTTACAATTTGAGGAAAAAGAAACGCACTTGGAGATGATTCTGCAACATGGCGTGAGCTTGAACAAACTCGACAAAGGTTGTTTGATTTTCAACCACAAAAAAGAAGAAGGTTACAAAATATTGACTGTTGATAGCAATCGTTATGATGCGCGCTACTGGTTGGAGCATTTCTTATCTGTAGATGCTTTTGAGGACGAAAACTTCATCACCAAAAAGTATTTGAAATTTTGTCAAAACTTTGCCAAAGACGTTGTTTTTCCTGCCGAAGACAAAAAAGAAGAAGTGATGTTCATGAACCGCTCAGTGAATTATTTTGCTAAAAATGACCAATTTGAAGAATCGAATTTCTTGAACGAGGTTATTGATAATCCCGATTTAATTCCTGAATTCAAAAACTATAAAGTTGACAAAGGAGAGAAATACAGCATCGAAGATGTGACCTCCTTCCCTATTGCCAATGCTGCCGTTTCGGATGCTAGAAAATCCATCAAAAACGTGATTAATCTGGATACGCATATCCAAATCAAAATGGATTTTATCAATCCAGAAAGTGCCGAAAAATTTGTAGAAAAAGGCTGGGACGAAGAAAAACAAATGTATTACTACCTAGTATATTTCAACAAAGAAGAGAAAAACTAATTTTTTTTCAGCCTTCAAAAATACGATCCTCAATTGCCCAGAGCAGTTGAGGATTTTTTTTATAATTCTAAAAAGAAACTTACAAGTGCACCCAAAAAAACTCCCTAAGCTATTTGTTTGGCTCTCAAAACTGTTCAGAAACACTCTTAAACTTTGAAACATTTCTCAAAGTACATTATAAGTCTAAAATAAATTCCTGTTAAAATAATGGTAATTTTTATAATAAGTTAAAAATAATAGAGAACGTAAAAAAAAAGGAAGATTATGTTTACTCGAACACCCCTATTAAAGTTGACTTGAAGTACCAATTTTTATAACTCCTTGGTCACTGCCCCTTTAATAAAAATCATCGGTTACACAATTTGTTAAAACAGTACAAAAAAAAGCTCTAAACTGCAGATTAACTGTTTTTTAACCAATTACAAATTGTGACTATTTCTGAATTATCATACCTTTACAATGTGAAAATCACAAAATACTACATCAATTTTAACAGTGTTTTTGTCATTTGATAATTTAGTGCAATTTATGAATGCTGTACTTTTGCCTATTGTAGTATTGAATAATTATTATTTTTTAAACATTATATTATGAAAACCCTTTTAACATTTTTTTGCTTTAGCTTGTCTATGGCTTTTTTTGCTCAATCGCACGTTTTAGTAAAACATAACGGTGAAAAATTGAATGTAAATTACATCAAAACTGACAACAATTTGATGTATTTCAACACTGGAAAAGATCAAGTTGAGCAAACGATAAGCACTTTTGCAGTAGCAGAATTAATTAACACTGCAACCAATGCGACAACCAAAGTTTCAGATAAAATTACAGTAAACGGCGAACAAGACTATCACAAAGTAATTGTTATTGCTCCTAATGCAACTACTGGTTTGACTTCAACTGCGAATGACTCTAAATTCGTTAACCGAGTAAAAGGACAGACTCCATTGGCTGTTCAACAACAAAATATCACTGCTTTGAAAAGAAAAGCTGCCAAAGAAGGCATTCCTTTTGTTTCATTAGCACAAAACAACAGAACAGAATCAAGTGCTACGATGTACACTTACTAAATACCACACTATTTTTAAACAAAGAAGCCGTTTCATGATTATGAAACGGCTTCTTCTTTTTTTGAAGATTTTGAATTAGCTTTTAGCAGTAGCTGCAACTACAGTTCCTTTGATAGTTAAAACTTTAGGAGTAGCTTCAGCGTTAGAAGTTACTGTAACAGTTTTAGTAAAAGCTCCCATTGCTGCTGCATTATAAGTAGCAGTAACTGTTCCTGATTTTCCTGGAGCGATTGGCTCTTTGGTATAATTAGTAGCTGTACATCCACAAGAGCCTTGAACATTAGTCAAAATTACAGGAGTTTTCCCAGTGTTTTTAAATTCAAAAACAATTGGTTTTGGAGTACCTTGAGGAATTGAACCTACATCTATAGTTTCTGCTTTCCAAACCAAAGCACTTGCATAAGTAGCCGCTTTAGTGACCATAGTTTTTACAACAGTACTACCTGAGAAAGACATCAATCCAAAAGCCACTGCCAACAAAGAAATTTTTAACATTTTCATAATTTATATATTTAAAAGTTAGTGTTCTTTTTTTTAACAAATCAAATATAGTTACTTTATTCTTCTTGGCTGTTAAACATTTTCAAATGATTGTTAACGACTTGTTAATGCAGAAAAATGAACTTATTTTTACTTAATATTACATTCCTAAAGCAATTATTCTTGAAAATCAACCGGCTTAATAGTATTATTATCATTGGACTTATAGCCATTATTGGCATCCTAGTCGCACAACTCTTGTGGACCAAAGAGGCGTTTCGAATTGAGGAAAAAAAATTCAGTCAAAAAGCACATATTGCACTCTATGAAGTGGCTAAAAACTTATACAATGGCAATAATCAAGAAATTCCTGTGCAGAATCCAGTGCAAAAAATCTCAAATGATTATTACATCGTTAATGTTGAGAATGATTTTGATGCCTCTATATTGGAGTTTTATCTCAAATCCGCATTCAAAAAATTGGGGGTTACCACAGATTTTGAATACGCTATTTACAATTGTCAGAGCGACGAGATGGTTTATGGCAATTATGTTTCCCTTGATGAAAAACAGGGCACAAAACATTCCATACAATTCCCAAAACACAAAAACTTGGTCTACTATTTTGCCATTCGTTTTCCCAACGAAACGAGCTTTTTATTCAGTTCTCTTAAGTTTTGGTTCGTGCTTTCATTAGTTTTGGTACTAATTCTTTTGATTTATGTGTATTCGATTTATACGCTTTTGCAACAAAAAAAATATTCCGATTTGCAACGTGATTTCATCAACAATATGACTCACGAATTCAAAACACCATTGTCGTCGATACTAATTGCTTCAAATTATTTGAGCAAACAAAAACCAATTACTGATGATGGAAAGTTGGAAAAATATACTCAAATCATTGTAGAGCAAGGCAATAAACTGAACCAACAGGTAGAGAAAATTTTAACGGTGGCCAAATCGGATGCTACGCCATTACAACTCCAAAAAACTACATTTGAGTTCCTTCCAATTATCAAAGAAATAATAGAAAACTGTCAACTCAAACATCCAAAGGTAGTGTTTCATTTAGACAATCAAAGTAGCAAAACGCAGCTATATGGTGATGTTTTTCATTTTTCAAACATCATCTATAACTTAGTAGACAATGCGATAAAATATTGTGAAAAAACACCCGAAATCATCCTTCGTTTTACCAATACCAAGCAGCATTTACAAATCGACTGCATCGATAACGGAATTGGGATTGAGACTAAAAAAATACCTTTTATTTTTGATAAATTTTACCGAATCCCATCCAAAAAAAGCAATGAAATCAATGGGTTTGGTTTAGGTTTATATTATGTAAAAAAGATTTGTGACTTGCATCATTGGAAAATAGTTGTCACCAACAATACTAGCAAAGGGATCAATGTAACCTTACTATTACCGATTTAAATGAGTAATTATAAAATTTTATATGTCGAAGACGATGCAACCTTGGCCTTTTTGACTAAAGACAATTTAGAACAAAATCAATATGAGGTACATCATTGCGAGGATGGTGTTTCAGCATTAGCATGTTTTCAGCAAATGCCTTTTGATATTTGTATTTTAGACATCATGGTACCTAAAAAAGATGGTTTTGAATTGGCCGAGGCAATTCGAAAACTAAACCTTGATATTCCCATCATTTTTCTCTCTGCCAAAACACTCAAAGAAGACCGTATCAAAGGATTACGTTTAGGTGCCGATGATTATTTAGTAAAACCATTTAGTATAGAAGAATTACTACTCAAAATTGAAATTTTCTTAAAGCGATCCCATAAAAAAGAAATGAGGGAAAATAGCCATTACCAAATTGGAAAATATACTTTTGACACTAAAAATTATTTACTTTGGAATAACCATGAAAAAATAAAATTAACCCAAAGAGAATCCGACCTTTTGAAGCTTTTTATGGATAACAAAAATATAGTTTTAAAAAGAGAAGAGATTCTAAAGGCTCTTTGGGGTACCGATGACTATTTCATGGGCCGAAGTTTAGATGTCTTCATCTCTAGACTACGAAAGATTTTTACGCACGAACCCGGAATTACAATTGAAAACCTTCACGGAATTGGTTTTCGTTTTTCTATACAAAACCAGTAGTTATTTTTTTACAACTATTTGATTGTATTTATTTTATACAAAAAACAAGTAAAAATACCTGTTCTAAAATCAAAAAAAGGACTTATCTTTGACCTCTAAATTAGATTGATTTAAGTTTGAAGTTCACTACCTTTCATTAATTCAAATTGAATTTGAAAGTCGTATTTTTTCTACATCTTTTCATTAAAATTAAATTTAAACTACTATTACTTCATTTAATAGAACAGTAATTGCAACCGACTTTACACCTTCATAAAGGTGAATATCCCAAAATTAAGTAGGTTATTAAAATTTCTCATTTACTATATACTGAGAATTGTTTCATTCATTTTTGTTCCAAAATCCAATTGCATATAAATATGCAGTTTAATTGTTCTGTTTATCATCACAAAAGTGAGAAATAAACTTACTTTCTAGATCTGTTTCCAATCATTACTCTTAAAAAAAACAGTAATGACGATCTACAAAGTAGTTTTGGAAACCAAGTTACCAGTACTATCAATTAAAATTAAACAAAATGAAAACAATATTTTTGGCACTATTTATCACAGCAATGCTACACCCATGCTATAGCCAACAAACAAACGATGGGGAAACAAAAACTAAAGGTCCAACACCTTCTGAGCTACCAGCAGTAGTTATCAAAAATGCGGGCAAAGATTTTTCTATTTATCTGCCTGATAAAAATGCAGATCAAAGAATAGTCGCAATGGAAAATAAATTCATTGGATACAATTTGGGCAAGGATTATGAGGGATATGATACGTATCTAGTGATGCTCGAATCAGAAGCAGGGACCTTAACAGCTACTTATAATAAAAACGGAAAATTAATACATGTGGTAGAAAAGTATTCCGATGTGCGGCTACCCAACGAGGTTATTTATTCCGTTTACAAATCTTTCCCAGGTTGGTCAATTGAAAAAGATAAATTTTCTTATCATCAATCAGACGGAGCGGTTCTGAAAAAAGAATATGCTCTTAAAATAAAAAAAGATAAAGAAACTAAAAATATAGTAGTTAGCCCAAGTGGTGAAATGCTCAAATTTTAAATAGCATACAAACAAAATCGGCAACTTTAAGGGTTGCCGATTTTTTTTTCTTACAACGGAATATTGCCGTGTTTTCTCTCTGGTCTATGTACAGTTTTTCCTTCGAGCATACTGAAGGCTTTCAACAACTTTCGACGGGTATCTTCTGGAAGAATAACCTCATCTATAAATCCGCGTTGTGCTGCGGTGTACGGATTGGCAAATAACTCAGCATATTCAGCTTCTTTTTCTAAAAGTTTAGCTTCGTGGTCTTCGGCTTCGCTAATTTCTTTTTTGAAGATAATTTCAGAAGCACCTTTGGCACCCATTACTGCAATTTCTGCCGTAGGCCAAGCAAAATTCATATCGGCACCAATGTGTTTGGAATTCATTACATCATAAGCTCCTCCATAGGCTTTTCGAGTAATCACTGTAACTCTTGGCACGGTCGCCTCGCTAAAAGCATATAATAATTTGGCACCGTGCACAATGATTCCGTTCCATTCTTGGTCGGTTCCTGGCAAGAAACCAGGAACATCTTCCAACACCAACAACGGAATATTGAAACTGTCGCAAAAACGAACAAATCTCGCAGCCTTGATAGAACTCTTCACATCCAAACACCCTGCTAAAAACATTGGATTGTTGGCAACAATTCCGATACTTCTTCCTCCCAAACGGGCAAAACCTACAATAATATTTTCGGCATACTCTTTATGAATTTCATAAAAAGAATCGGCATCAATAATCCCTCGAATCACTTCGTGCATATCATACGGTTTGTTGGCACTGTCTGGAATAATTGTAGCCAATTCCATTCGCACTTCATCGCCCAAAACATAAGGTACTTTTGGAGTTGTTTCTTTATTATTTTGTGGCAAATAGCTCAAAAGATTTTTGATGCTGTTCAACAAAGCCACTCCGTTGGGAGCAGTTAAATGCGCCACTCCCGATTTGGAAGCGTGTGTTACGGCACCACCTAAAGCTTCTGAAGTTACTTCCTCGTTGGTTACCGTTTTAACGACATTGGGTCCTGTAACAAACATATAACTATTGTTTTCTACCATCATAGTAAAATCGGTCATCGCAGGGGAATACACCGCACCACCCGCGCAAGGTCCCATAATTGCCGAAATCTGAGGTATCACCCCAGAAGATTGTACATTGCGATAAAAAATATCTGCGTAACCTCCCAAAGAACGAACGCCTTCTTGAATTCGAGCACCTCCTGAGTCGTTTAATCCAATCATAGGCGCCCCCACTTTGAGCGCCATATCCATTACTTTACAAATTTTCTCGGCGTGTGTTTCGGACAAAGAACCACCAAAAACGGTGAAATCTTGTGCAAAAACATAGACCAATCTTCCATTAATGGTTCCGTAACCCGTAACTACACCATCTCCGTAAATCAGGTCCTTCTCCATCCCGAAATCGGTAGTTCTGTGAGTAACCAACATCCCAATTTCTTCAAAAGAACCTTCGTCCAACAAATACATTACACGCTCTCCTGCGGTTAGCTTCTTACTGGCGTGATGTTTATCAATTCGGGCTTGACCACCGCCCAATTGGGCTAGTGCTATTTTTTCGTTTAATACTTTTATTTTAGATTCCATACTTTTCTGTTGTTATTAAAATGTACCAAGCACCTATTTAATTAGGCAATCGAAGCACTTTTTGGTCCTGTAAATACTGTTGCAACGCCAATTTTGCTGCAATCAATGCTTCCTTCTGGGTTTGTTCTTTTAAAATCTCAGGATTGTAATACTTCTTTACAAAATTGGTATCAAAATCTCCCGAACGAAACGCCTCGTGTTGCATTACAAAAGCACCAAAAGGTAATGTGGTTTGCACACCTTCCACTTTATAATCAGCAATAGCTTGTTCCATACGCTGAATAGCTTCTTCACGAGTGGCTCCGTAAGTGATTAATTTGGCCAACATCGGGTCATAATAAATAGGCACATCCATTCCTTGAGCATATCCATTATCTACTCGAACACCTTCTCCTACGGGCAATTGGTAAACTTCTAAATTACCTACACTTGGTAAAAAGCCATTCAAAGTATCTTCGGCATACACACGTAATTCTACAGCGTGACCGTGAATTTTCAAATCCTCTTGTTGAATGGTAAGCGCTTCTCCACTAGCCACACGAATTTGCATTTCGACCAAATCAACCCCAGCAATAATTTCGGTAACTGGATGTTCTACTTGCAAACGCGTATTCATTTCTAAGAAATAAAAATTCAATTGTTCATCCACCAAAAACTCCACGGTTCCTGCACCTAAATAATCACAAGATTTGGCTACCAATACGGCAGCTTCTCCCATTTTTTTTCGAATTTCAGGTGTGATAACCGCTGAGGGTGCTTCCTCCACTACTTTTTGATGACGACGCTGAATACTACATTCTCTTTCAAACAAGTACAATACATTGCCGTGACTATCCGCCATCACTTGAATTTCGATATGTCTTGATGACGCCACATATTTTTCAATAAAAACTGCTCCATCTCCAAAAGCAGCCACAGCCTCGCTAATAGCTCGGTTCATTTGCGCTTCAAAATCGGCTTCATTATCCACCACACGCATTCCTTTACCTCCACCTCCTGCAGAAGCTTTGATTAAAATAGGGAAACCAATTGCTTTTGCAGTACGCTTAGCCTCTTCTATATCCGTAATCGCGTGGTCCACTCCAGGGACCATTGGAATGTCGTATTTTAAAACGGCTTCTTTGGCTGCCAATTTACTACCCATTATATGAATGGCTTTGGATTTTGGACCAATGAATATGATGTTGTTTTTTTCAGCTTCTTCGGCAAACTCAGCATTTTCACTCAAGAAACCATAGCCTGGATGAATCGCATCTGCTTGAACCGCTTTGGCCACTTCTATAATTTTATTTCCTAACAAATAGGATTGATTGGATGGTGCTTCACCTATACAAACCGCTTCGTCTGCAAAGGCTACGTGAGGTGCATTTCGGTCTACAGTAGAATACACCGCCACTGTTTTGATTCCCATTTTTCGAGCAGTTTTCATCACTCGAATGGCGATTTCTCCTCTATTGGCAACTAATATTTTTTTCATATGATTTTTTTTTTTAAGTGGAAAGAACAAAGAGCAAAGAGGAAAGAGGAAAGAAAACATCAAATTGAAAAAACACATTTTTTAAGGCCTATATTCTATTCTCTTTGCTCTTTGCTCTTTCCTCTTTATTCTATTATCTATTCTCTATTCAAATTCTACCAACAATTGTCCTTTATCTACGGCATCACCAACAGCAACTGCAATCGATTTGATTACTCCATTTCGTGGCGATTGAAAACTGTTCTCCATTTTCATCGCTCCCAAAATAAGTAAATTATCGTTTTCTTGAACGGTTTGTCCCACACTAACATTGATTTCTAAAATTAAACCTGGCATAGGTGCTTTGATGGCATTAACTTTTTGTACCGTGCTGGTATCAAATCCCATTTCTTTAATTAAAAGATCCAAAGCGTCAGCAATGGCGACAGTATACACTGAATTGTTCACTTCAATAGTGTATTCCTTCTTATGAAAATCAGCAGCTATAATCTGAGCTTGATACCGCTTGTTTTCACTTAAAATATGAAATTGATTGTCAGTTGTCGCAACCGCATCCAGCGCATTGGCTGAGACTGCATCGCATTCGAAATGAAAAGTATCATTTACTTTAAGTTGATAACTACTACTCATGTTTACGTTTTTTTTGGTTGTAAATGTAACTAAAGAAAACGTTTTCGTAATAGGATACAAATTAGTTTTATTAAAAAAAATGTAACTATTTGTCTATAAATAAAAAAGCCAACTTCAAAAGTTGGCTTAACTATGATTCGCTAAATTTCTAACCATAAATTTTAAAAGTAACAGATATTTAGCCTTATTTCTCCAATTGAATTTTTATCTTTTGAGGGACATTATCACTAGAATTTCCAACATGGAGCATAAACTCTCCTTCCTCAACTTTCCAAGAAGCCGATTTTTCATCGTAAAAAGCCAAATCACTACACTTTACATTCAATTCTATTATTTTAGATTCACCAGCTTTTAAAAAGACTTTTTGAAATGCTTTTAATTCTTTGGAGGGGCGTAGTACAGAGCAGTGGGTTTGACTCGAATACAATTGAATTACTTCAGCACCATCGTAAGAACCAGTGTTTTTAAGAGTACATTTAATTTTTATTGTTTCATTATTTTTGTAAGTTTCCTTATCTGAAATCGTTTTTTGTATTTCGAATGACGAGTATGATAACCCAAATCCAAAAGGGTATAACGGTTTGATATTTTTAGTATCATACCAACGGTATCCAACTAATATATCCTCTTCGTAGTTTACTTTAAGATTTCTGCCTGGGTAGTTGCCTAAGGCTACATCGGGAGACTGACTTAGCGATACTGGCAAAGTAAACGGCATTTTACCAGACGGATTTTCTTTCCCACTCAACACGTCTATTACAGCATTCCCTGCTTCCATGCCTCCATACCAAGCCCATACAATTGATGAAACACGATTTTGAAGCGTTGATAATTCAAGTGGAGAACCCGCAATAATGACAACAATGGTTTTAGGATTTACTTTGGCCACTTCCTGAATAAGGGTTTCTTGACCGTAAGGTAACCGCATGTGAGTTCTATCGAAAGATTCCGAATCAAAATCGTGATTTAATCCTGCAAACACTATCGCAACTTCCGATTTTTTAGCTTGTGCTACAGCTTCATCAATTAAATTCCAGTCCACAAAATCAGTATTCAACTGTCCTTTGTTACTTCCTTCTCCTTGTGAAGATTGTTTGTTATATCCTTGAGCAAAATTAATTTGCACTTGCTTACCATATTTGTTAGTGATTGCTTCTAAAGGTGTTATTTCGTACAGCGGTTTAATTTCTGAACTCAATCCTCCGCTACAATGTTTTCTAGTGGCATTATCACCAATGATTGCTAATGATTTCAAAGTATTCATTTGAAGCGGCAAGGTTTGTTTCTCATTTTTTAGTAAAACCATTGATTCAACTGCCGATTGATAGGCAACTTGTTGATGTTCTTTGGTATTGGCAGTTCCTTTATTTCTTGTTTTAGGATCGAGAACTTTGGTTTGAATCATTACTCTAAGAATGTTAGCCACTTTTTCATTGATAACACTTTCTTGAATTTTCCCTTCTTGAACCGCTTTTACCAATGGATTAGCAAAATACCAATCCGAATAGTTCTCTTTTTCTGTTCCCATTTCCAAATCTAGACCTGCCAAAGCTGCTTTTTCAGTGCTATGTACGGCATTCCAATCCGACATATATACGCCTTTAAATTGATACAAATCGCGCAAAATAGTGCGACCTAAAAGCATGTTTTCAGTACAATAATCGCCTCTGAATTTATTATAGGCTCCCATTACAGTAAGCACTCCAGCATCCATAACTGCTGCTTTAAAACCAGGCAAGTAAATTTCATGTAGGGCTCGATCACTCATGGTAACATCAATTGCAAATCGGTTATCCTCTTGATTGTTAGCTGCATAATGTTTGACGCTAGCCGCTACATCCTTGGTTTGCAAGGCCTTAATATAACTTACCGCTAGCTGAGACACCAAAAAAGGGTCTTCGCTTAAATACTCAAAATTTCTTCCACATAAAGGACTTCGAATGATATTTATTCCAGGTCCCAAAAGCACATCTTTTTTTCTAAAACGAGCTTCTTCCCCAAGGACATATCCTCTTTCTGCAGTTAAATCTAAATTCCAAGTGGCTGCCATAGCTGTTCCCGGTGGAAAACAGGTAACGGCATCATCTGTTCTACCAGCATACTGCCAATTGTGACGGTTCATTTCGGCTCGAACTCCGTGGGGGCCATCTGATAATGCCCATTCTGGAATTCCTAATCGTTGTATTGCAGACACATAAAATTTTGAATTGCCGTGAAGCAAACTCACTTTTTCTTGAAGCGTCATTTTTTTAATCATACCCTGAATTCTTTTCTCCCTTGCGCCATCAGTCAAATTTTGTGCATACGACCAATGAAATGCAAGAAAAAAGAATAGTAAACTCATTTTTTTCATCGCTTTTTATTTTATTATTTCTAAAACTCTTACAACTTAAGGACTTCATTTTAAAGGAAGTGCATATATATAAACTAGGTGCTTTTGTATTAAATACTCATAATGAGTCAAATCTTACTTTAACTTTTGTTTACATCAAACTGTTTCCTATTCCTTTTTTTTAATACAGTAATGTTTGTATGGCATTAGCAGGTATTGACAAACTTGCTGCTTTTTGATCGATAATTAGTTGATAATCTATTTTTTGGTTAGTTGCATTCATTACTATGGTAACCATCTCCCCATTGGAATTGATAAAGGAAGTACTCAACAAACTACTTCTGCTTGTTGCCGTACTAACTCTTTGTGCCTCTGGTCTAACAAACTTTGAAAAATGGCCAATATAATAATAAGATGGCGTATAAATTAGTTGTTCCTTATGAATATCATAATGTACTGGAGCAAAGCAAAAGTTACCTACATGATTGGGACCTCCCTTTTCGTCCAATAATATATTCCAATCTGTCCATGCTACAGTGCCGTTGTTAAAATCATTAATCATAGCTGTTCCATATCGTTCGGCATTTGGCCAGTATTCGTATTTGGTATTATCGAATTTTTCATTACACCCTTCGGTAAAAATCAAGTTTTTATCCGGAAAGGCTTCATGAACTTTTCGAATATTGTCGAACATAGGGGCACCCCCTGACCAGTTTTCATACCAATGAAATCCAATTCCCCAAGCATATTGTGCTGCTTTTGGGTCATTAAAAATTACGGCCGCTCTATGATTAATCAAATCTCGGTTATGATCCCAAACGATAACTTTTTTTTCTTTTAATCCATTTTTATGCAAGGTTGGCCCTAGATAATTTTTCAAAAAATCGCGTTCTTCTTCTGCAGTATAAATACAAGATTCCCATGTTTGTGTAGCCATTGGCTCATTTTGAATGGTTAACCCCCAAATTGGGATGCCTTCTTTTTCGTAAGCTTTAATAAATTTCACATAATAATTGGCCCAACTTTGGCAGAATTCAGGTAAGAGTTTTCCACCTTTCAGCATGTTTTTGGTGCTTTTCATGAAGGAAGGAGGGCTCCAAGGCGAAGCGTAAGTGAGTAGTTTCCCTTTGGCAGTTATGATGGCTTGTTGAAGTAGTGGTATTCGAAATTTTTTATCGTGGGCAATGTCAAACGATTGCAAATCCGCATCATTTTCCCTGACATAGGTATAACTTTCACTACTAAAATCAGAACTATGTATGGTTGTTCTTAGAAGTGAATAGCCAATGCCATAGGTCTCATCGTAATAAGACTTTAAAAATTCTTTTTGTTTTTCATTAGGAATTTTAGCAAAGACCTCAGCACTAGCATCGGTAATAGCTCCACCAATTCCTAAAATCTTTTGAAAAGTTTTATGGGGTTGGACAAAGATGGCAATTTGAGTTTCCAATGTTTGACTCGCCTTGATAAAGGCTACCGAATCTGTTAAAGTTAGTTTCAGTTTTGTATCCTTTGCAGTGGTATAAACAGTAATCTTTTTATTCGCCATAACCTTATTTTTTGTTATTATGGACGTTTGAGCAAAGCTATAGTTAAAAACCAATACGAGTAATATAAAGTAGCGTTTCATACAATTTAGGTGTAAATTATTTTTAACATTATTAATGTTTGAAAGAATTCTTTTTTCTATTTATACTCATTTGTTATTAGTTTTTGGTTAGAAATTATATCAATAAAAACATAAAAAACAAACATTAAAATAAGTATAGCTCCTGAAAGAACAACAGGAGCTATACCCGGCTTAATTAAAAAAAACAATTTATGAAAACTAAAACATTCTTTTATGTCTTACCATCCCGGGTTTTGAATAATCTTATCGTTGTTATTCACTTCGGCTGCAGGTATTGGATATAATTTGTGTTTTTCTGCAAAATTTCCATTTTTCTTAAATCCTTGACCTTTTAATTCCGTTGCAGCATCACCCCAACGAATCAAATCTAAGAAACGGAAACCTTCAAAAGCCAACTCTAATCTTCTCTCGGTTTTGATGGCTGTTAATGAAATTGTTTTAACTGGCAAACTCACACGATTACGAACTTGATTCAAATACGTTTGAGCTTGAGCAATATTACCCGCTAAGAATTTAGCCTCTGCTGCCATAAGTAAGACATCTGCATAACGTATCAATCGGATGTTGGTTCCATAATTCAATTCAGGTACAGCACCTGGTTTGGTATTGGTTTCGGCAGTAAGCGTTCCATATTTTAAACGGAAAAAGCCTTCCATTCCCCAAACTGGATTGGGTTTTGTCCAATCTTCTGTCCAATCTCCTCCAAATTTAGTTCTTAAATCTGCTACTGATAAAATAGAAGCATTTTTACGTACCATATCGCCTTCATCATCATAAGCTTTGGCCATTTTAGCTGTAGGATAATTGAAGCCCCAACCGCCTTGTAAGCCTGAGGTACCACTTTTGAAGTAATCGCCTCTTGGCCCCATTAACTGCCAGTTGATGTTATTCTCCATGGCGCGGTTACCTCCCCATTGGAAAGAGCCCCAATCATATCCTTCAGTAGTCACATACCCAATTTCGAATAATGATTCCACACCATATTCAGATTCTTTCAAAAATAATTTGCTGTAATCTGTTGCTAATGAGTACTCATTTGAGGCAATCACTTTGTCGAAAGCATCGGCAGATTCTGTATATTTTTTTTGATACAAATAGGCTTTTCCTTTCAAAGCTAGCGCAGTACCTTGAGACATTCTAAATTTCATGGCAGCAGAGTATTGGCTTTTTTTAGGAAGATTTGGAATGGCTTCGTCCAAGTCTTTGTGAATTTGTGCATAAATTTCTTCGGGAGTAGCTTTTGCAATTGCATACTCTGCTGGGGAAGGCAATTTTAATCGCAAAGGGACCCCACCCCACATGGAAACCAATTCAAAATAAAAATAGGCACGTAAAGCTTTGGCTTCGGCGATCATTTGTTTTTTATATTCGGTATCACCAACCGCAATATTAATAATCGAATTAGCTCTCATTATCCCAAAATACATCGCTCTAAAGGAATGTTCGATAGGTTTATTTTCGGCAGTGAAAGACAAATCGTCTAATTGTTGATATGGAGGCTGATCCGAATCAGATCCACCACCTGCATGCGATTCGTCTGAAGGGAAAGATTTCACCACATACATCGAATTCCAATCGGGTGCCATTGCCCATTGAAGAATATCATAACAAGAGAACACCCCTTCTTGTAATTCTTTTTCAGTTTTAAAGTAGTCATCAGCGGCTAGTACCCCATATACGGGTTTGTCTAGGAAATCCTGACTACAAGAGGGCACTAAAAGTAGCATCCCTGTTATTGCTGTTATCTTATAAAGTATTTTTTTCATGGTAAAAAACATTTTGATTTGTTAAAAAATTAGAAGGTAACAGATAATCCTGTCATAATTCGGCTAGCTGTTGGGTAAAGCCCTCTATCAATACCTTGAGAATTATTAGAAAAACTACCTACTTCAGGGTTGATTCCTTTGTACTTTGTAAATGTGAAGAAATCATCCAATGATAAATACACTCTCAAGTTGGACATCCCAAATTGTTTGGTAATTTCAGGTTTCAAATTGTACCCCAATTGAATTTGTCTGATTTTTAAATAAGAAGCATCTTGTACCATTAAATCACTTGAATATACAATTGGGTCACTATAAGTGGCTTTAGGGAAACTGTTTGTGCTACCTTCTCCTGTCCATCGATCAGTAAAGAAAAAAGAAGGACGGTTGGTTTGTGGGTTGTCTACTCTGGCAAGAGCCATAAAGTTTTCGCCACCAAAAGCGCCTTGTAAAAACAATTTCAAATCAAATCCTTTATATTCAAAGTCAAGAGTAGTGGCGATTAATACATTTGCATGAGGATCTCCAATGTAGGTTTTATCTTGATCATTGATATCACCATCGCCATTTACGTCTACCACGATTGGATCACCAGGTGTTGGTGACCAAGTAGAAACGTTTCCTAATTGTGTTTTATAATCGTTAATAGCGTTTTGATTTTGGAAAATTCCATTGGTTTTATACCCTCTGAAGAACCATACTGGTTTTCCTAACTCAAAAGAAGTAATGGTTCCTAACACTGGCAATGTAGCCCCATCCACTCGGTCCAATAATGGGTTCAAATACGTTACTTCGTTTTTGATTGTGGTAAAGTTGAAGTTTACTCCATATTTAAACTCTTTGCTTGATTCTCTCCAGCCCATTTCTATTTCAATACCTTTGTTGGTTACATCACCAGCATTAGCATAAGGAGCCGGATAACCTGTAGATAATGGTGGCGAAGAAGGAGTTAACAAATCTTTGGTAACTTTATTATAATAATCAAAACCAAGATTAAAACGGTTATCCCAAGCTCTTAAGTCAAAACCTATGTTGGTTTGCACGGTTGTCTCCCAAGTAATATCAAGATTAGGTAAAGCTTTAAGCTCACCTACAGGATGAAAGTTTCCTAAAGCATCAGGATATTTTAGTCCGTCTTTAGTAATAAAGGCTTGCCATTGACCTGCAGCAATATTAGCTGTAGATCCGTTCTCTCCCCAAGATCCTCTCAATTTAAAGAAATTTACTGCTGGAACTTTCCAGAAAGTTTCATTTGATAGCACCCAACCAGCAGATAATGCTGGAAAATACCCCTTTCTTTTATCAGGTGCAAATAAAGAAGAATTGTCATTTCTTAGTGAAGCTTGGAATAAATATTTATTATCATAAGCATAAGTAATACGACCAAAATAAGAATCCATTGCCGTTGGGTATTTATTTCCGGCTAATGAACCATCAACAAATGCTTCACCAATAGGAGCCCATTGATTTCCTTCTTTAATAATACCATTGGCACGAGTATTTAAATATCTGTATTCACTGTCTTGAGCTGACATACCTAACATGATAGAGAAATCGTGTTTCTCTATACTCTTAGTATAAGTTGCGAAATTTTCCCAAAGCCAAGTTTTAAATATACCTTGGTTGTAGGTTTTGGTATTGGTTGTATTTTCTTTACGAGCATTCCACCAATAAATTCTGCTCCAATCATCATAATTATTAAAATTATGTTCAATTCCATAACGTGTAGTAAAGACTAATCCTTCAAAAGGTCTGATATTAGCATACACATTTCCAATAATTCTAGATTCTTGAAAGAGACCATTATCCAATGCAATTTGTCCAATAGGGTTAGCGATTTCACCTTCCACATAATTTGAAATCCCGTAGTATTCTCCTCTACTGTTCATCGGAATGGGTTTACCAGCTGCCAATGCATCTTGAACGTGTTGAGGTAAAACACTTCCACTAGGATAAAAAACCGGAGTCAAAGGGTCCATTAACATGGCGTGATTCATTATACCATTAAAGCTATCGTCTTCAGTAAATGCCTTACGTTTGTTTACTGTATACGACATATTTTCACCCACTTCAACGTATTTATTTACCTTATGATTGGAATTGATTCTGAAAGAGGTTCGGTTAAAGTTTGTTTTATCACCACCAAACAAACCATCTTGACTAAAGAAATTACCAGACAACAAGAAAGTAGACACTTCATTTCCTCCCGCAACTTGAAGGGTATGATGTTGAATAGGTGCACCTGATTCAGCAGTTTCGTCTACCCAATTGGTTCCTTTTTTCCCTTTCCAATCGGCCACAACTGGCTTATTTCCTGGAGGCTTGGTCTCATCAATCCATTGCACATATTGGTCGGCATTCATCATTTCTAAGTTAGTACGCAACGATTGAAAACCGTACTGTGTACTGTAAGAGATGTTCATTGCGCCTTTTTTCCCTTTTTTGGTTGCAATAATTACCACCCCGTTACCAGCTTCAGCACCATAAATAGCAGCAGAAGCGGCATCTTTAAGCACTTCCATTTTTTCGATATCGCTAGGATCTAGATAATCGATATTCCCTGTACGCATACCGTCAACGATATAAATAGGATCTGAATTACCATTGGAACCCGCCCCACGAATTCTGATTTTCACACCAGCTCCAGGTGCACCCGATTGGGGCAATACTGTAACACCAGCGGTTTGCCCTTGCAAAGCTTGTCCCGTTAAACCAACCGAAAGATTTTTAATTTGATCGGCTTTGATAGAAGAAATAGCTCCTGTTACGACGCTCTTTTTTTGCGAACCATACCCTACAACCACAACTTCATTTAAACTTTGTGAATCCAAGGCCATTGTAACAGTAACAACTTCAAGTCCATCAATTGGTTTTTCGACTGTTTTGTAGCCTAAAAAACTAACAATTAATATTCCATCAGTTGGCGCTTTTATGGTAAAGCTACCATCAAAATCCGAGATTGTCGAAATTGATTGTGATTTAACCTTAATAGTAGCTCCTGGAATTCCGATTCCACTTTGATCTGTTACTTTTCCTTTTATAGCCGCATTTTGAGCCCAAACGACAACTGACAAGAAAAACGCACAGCAACAAAAAAACAATGATTTTGTAATTTTCATTTTTAACATTTTTTTGGTTAGTTAATTATTATTAATGCAACAATATTAGCATAAAATTTAACATATCAAAAAAAAACAAATGCTACAAAAACCCATCAAACCCACTAATCAAACCCTACAAAACCTTATCAAAAATAATTTTATAAAGCTGACATTCAGTTATTTACAATTTATTTATTTATAAAAATTTTGTGTATTTAAAAAATTATAACTTTACAAAAGATAAAAAACCTACAAAAGGGTTTTTAGCATCATTTTAACATATCATGTCCAGCTTATGATCAGGATTTAATTATATTATTATTCGCAAATGACTTCAAAAATTATCAAATTATTAATATTAACCTGCGTCTATCCCGTGGGCATAATCCGCTCTCAAACACTCCCCATTGGACTACCTGAAATAAAAAATTACAATCGTTTTGAGTACAAAGGAGGTACTCAGAATTGGGAAATCGATCAAGATCATAATGGCAACCTTTACTTTGCTAATAACGCGGGGCTTTTGCAATTTGATGGAACAACTTGGCGATTATATCAAACCCCAAATAAATCAATTATTCGATCAGTAAAAATAGACAGCAGAGGCCGTATTCATGTAGCAGGCTATCAAGAATTTGGGTATTTTGAACCAACCTTAAAAGGAAAATTAGCTTATCATTCGCTATATCAACCCTTGAAAAAGAAAGGAATTTTTGAAAAAGATATCGTTTGGAAAGTCCATGTTTTAAAGGAAGAAATTATATATCAAAGTTTTAGCCAGTTATATATTTTCAAAAATAATCATGTCCGAACACTTGCCCCAAAAAATCGTTTTCAATTTTCATATAAAGTTAATGGGCATTTGTATGTGCAGGACATCAAGCAAGGGCTATTGGAATACAAAAATGGCCGACTGTATTTATTGCCTGATACTGAAAACTTGATCAATAAAGAAATTTGGGGTGTTTTTTCTTTTCCCAAAAACAATTTGTTAATCACCACTATGAATGATGGTCTGTATCAATATCACAGACAACAACTCAAACAATGGAAGAATGAGGCAAACACTTATACTTTGAACAACAACTGCTTGGGAGGAGTTTTACTAAATCAAAACCAATTGGTCCTAAATACAATTTTGAATGGATGTATTGCGATAGACACCACCGGCAATATCATACAAAAAATCAATCAAAATAAAGAATTACAAAATAATACCGTTTTGTCTTCGTTCAGGGACCGTAATAACAATTTATGGTTAGGCCTTGACAACGGAATCACTTTTGTCAACGAAAACTCCCCTTTTACTTACTTTAAATCAAGTTATGATTTAAGTACGGTATATGCATCAGTACTGTATCGCAACAACATCTATGTAGCCACAAGTAAAGGAGTGTATTACCATCCTTTCAAAGCCCAAAGCAATATAACCCCTTTTAAGCTTATCCCAAATACTATTGGACAGACTTGGAATTTACAAGTGATCGACAATCAACTTTTTTGCGCAAGTAATATTGGAGCTTTATTAATCAATAGCAAACATGAGGTAAGAAACCTAAAGCAATTTGGTTTTTTTGGGTTCAAAGCGGTGCCGCAACAACCAAATATTATCATAGGTAATGCCTATAATTCGTATTCAGTCTTTGAGAAAATCAACCAACAATGGCAATTTAAAAACAACATTCAAGGCCTAGATCTTAATTCAGATCATTTTGAATTGGATCACAACATTTTATGGTTTGTAAAAGACAAAGTACTATACCAATGCACTTTAGCATCTGATTTTTCTCGATGTACTTCAATAAAATCCTATAAAAAATTGCCCCAAATGCCAATTGGAGTTGGTTCAGTACAAAAAATAAAAAATAAAATTTGCTTTCAAGTTCAAAATGTTTTTTTTACCTATAATTACAGAAAACAACAATTTGAAAAAGAACCCAATCTTTCTCAATTGTTTCATAAAATTCCGAAAGTATCAGTTATGAAAGAAGATGCTTTTGGTAATTTATGGTACCGCTACAACGAATCGTTAGGAGTAATGTTTTTTAAAAATAGCCAATATAAAAACGAGGTGGCTTCTTTTGCTAATATCACTAAAGAGCTGTCTTTTAACCACATCCCCATCAACGCGATTAGTCCCAACCAATTTTTCATTGGGCTTTCAGAGGGACTCGCCTATTTTAACCATACCACACAGCAAAAGTATGTTACTTCCCCAAAGGCCTTTATTCGCAATTTTATATCGAATAGTGATACCTTAGTCTTACACAATGGTCAAAAAAGCCGCGATCGCTTCCAACTCCCCTATAGTTCTAATCATGTACAATTTTCCTTTTCTTCACCTACTTATGAAAACTTAGACAATGTAGAATATTCATACAAATTAGAAGGATTTGACAAAAAGTGGAGTACTTGGTCAAGAAATTATTCGAAAGAATACACCAATTTGCACGAAGGCAATTACTCAATGAATGTCAAAGTTCGCAATAGTTACGGTATTGTATCGGAGTCATCACAACTAGAATTTACAATACGTCCTCCTTGGTTTCGCCATTATTTAGCATACTTGATTTATTTGGGGTTAATATGCTGTATCGTATATTATATTCATAGATCTGTTAAGTTAAAAATCAGAAAAAACAAGTACTATGAAACTATAGAACAAAGAAGATTGTATCTAGAGAAAGAAGCAAAAATAAAACATGAACAATTTTTATTGGAAAAAGAAATTGTCAAACTTAAAAATGATAAATTAAAAATTAAAATCCTAGCCAAAGACAAAGAACTAGTTAGTAATTCCTTACAAGTAGTGAAAAAAAACAAAATATTGAATGGTATCTTAGTAAAACTAAAAGAAATCAATACAAGTAATGGAGAAGAAACATTAAAATTGCAACTCCATAAGTTACAGAAACTTATTATGAAGGAAGTAAATTCCGATAAAAGTAATAGTGAATTAGAAAAACATATTCAAAATGTGCATTTTGATTTTCTCAAAAGATTGAAAGAACAATTTCCTTATATCACCCCAAGGGAGTCCGATTTAGCAACCTATTTATTAATGAATTTGTCTACCAAAGAAATTGCAGAGATTATGAATATAACGATTGGCGGCGTTGAATTGGCCCGATATCGCCTCCGCAAAAAATTAAACTTAGACAAGAAACAAAGTTTAACTAGTTTTTTAATGAAAATCTAAAACCTTATTCAATATTTTTAGGTAAAAAAACACTTTACAAAATTAATAATCCAAAAGAGCGTAATGTTTGCATCGGTTTTGAATACCAAAATAACTCAAAATCGAACAACTTTTGTTCAAAATCAGTTTTAAGTTCCTGAAAAGAATATACTTTGGATTGAGAAACCGCAATTTTATCTAAAATAGCAACCAGCCATTCGCCTTCAGCTTTATTGGTTTGAATAGTAAAACTTTCTTTTTTATCGTGAAAGGTCAATTTAGCGAGTTCCCAAGAATTACCTTTTTTGGATTTAGTAAAATATTCAACCGAAGGTTTTCCTCCCAACCAAACTACTTTGGCTGTAGGTTTTGTGGTGAAATTTTCTTCTTCTTGAAGCGCATTAAAAATAAAATCAGGATGAATTTTGGTTTTTGGAATCTTAAAGTCAAACCATTCTTGCAGCTCAAAGTCGAAACAAATACCGTGCATAAAATTGAACAAGGATTTCTTCAATCCGAAACTAAATTTTTCGTGGTCAATACCTGTTTTGTCCGTATAATTAATGTCATTGATTGCAAAAATTCCCTTCTCAGAACCTTGTAAGGGAAGTAGTTCTGGCGTAACACCAAATTGCTCTGGATACAATCCCACTGGACTATGGGCGGTCATGGCAAACTGGTGCCAAAAACCAGATTGCAACACTCCTGCTTCAAACAATTGACGCACCATTTCGAGACTGTCTATAGTTTCTTGAACCGTTTGGGTTGGGTAACCGTACATCAAATACGCATGTACCATAATTCCAGACTCGGTAAAATTGCGAGTCACTTTGGCCACTTGCTCAACGGTTACTCCTTTATCAATTAATTGTAACAATCGGTCAGAAGCCACTTCCAAACCACCTGAAACTGCTATACAACCCGAAGCTTTGAGCAATCGACATAAATCAGCCGAAAAACTTTTCTCAAAACGTATGTTGGTCCACCAAGTAACCGATAATTTTCGGCGTAAAATTTCTAGCGCTAAAGCTCGCATTAAAGCGGGCGGTGCTGCTTCGTCAACAAAATGAAAGCCATTCTGACCTGTTTTTGTCATCATTTCTTCCATTCGGTCGCACAACAAATTGGCAGCTATAGGTTCGTAGATTTTGATGTAATCTAAAGAAATGTCACAAAAAGTACATTTGCCCCAATAACAGCCATGCGCCATCGTCAACTTGTTCCAACGACCATCGCTCCACATGCGATGCATCGGATTCACCACTTCAATGACCGAAATGTATTGATCCAACAACAAATCGGTATAATCTGGCGTACCTACTTGCGATTGTTTATAATCAGGTCTAGAGGAATTGTTTTTATAAACGACTTTTCCATCTTCCAAAATAAAAGTTCTTTTGAACGCATTGGAATTTGGATTTTGAATATTGGCAATTAGTAATTCAACAGGAAGTTCCCCGTCATCTAAAGTAATGAAATCGAAAAACTCAAACACTCGAGCATCCGAAAGCGAACGCAATTCTGTATTGGGAAAGCCACCTCCCATTGCAATTTTAATATTCGGATAATGCTTTTTCACCCACTGTGCCGAACGAAAAGCGCTGTACAAATTCCCAGGAAAAGGCACAGAAATCAGCAATAATTCTGGTTGGATTCTGGCTATTTTTTCTTCCAAAATAGACAATAAAATTCCATCGATATAAGTAGGTTCTTTTTGCAAAGCTTCGTACAACTCGTCGAATGAATTGGCGCTTCGACCCAGACGCTCGGCATAGCGACTAAACCCAAAATTTTCATCGACACATTCGACTATAAAATCCGAAAGGTCTTCAAGGTACAAAGTTGCCAAATGTTTGGCTTTATCTTGTGTTCCCATCGTACCAAAAGCCCAATCCAATTCCTCCAATTGCGCAAAGCGAGACGCTTCCGGCAAATAATCTTCTTGACAAATTGGCAAAGCCAAGGTCGGATTTTTGCCTTGTAAAAAAGCAATCACTGGATCTATGGATTTGATATATTCGTCTTGTAGGGCAATAATACGTTTCGAATTATCCGAAATAATTTGCTCAGAAACTTTAAACTTTAAACCTTGAACTTTAAACAAATTTTCAAGTCCTTCTTTCGAAAACAATTTCAAAATCACCTCAATACCCAAATCCGCTTGCTCCGAGGGTACTTCAAGGGTATTCAAAAAACCTTTGATATACGCCGTCGCTGGATACGGGGTATTCAGTTGCGTAAACGGTGGCGTGATGAGGAAAAGTTTTGGTTTCAAGAGTGAGATTGTTTTGATGCAAAAATAAGGGATAAAAATTGTTTTTTTTGAAAAAGATTGGTTGCCAAAATTTTGATTAAAAAATACACATAATCTCGAAGATTGATTGCTATTTTTATATATAATTAGCTACATTTATGCCTGTTAAATTTGAAAAATGAAATACAAAATATTCCTACTTATTTTTTTAATAATCACTTCTTCTTATGCTCAAAATAAAAACAAAACAATTGGTTTTAAAGAGAATAAAGGCCAAATTATAGACCAAAACGGCAAACCTAATGATGCAGTAAAATATCTTCTAAACTCAGCTGGATTGAATGTTCAAATTAAAACTAATGGCTTTTCATATGATATTTATGAAACCAAAAAACATCCATTAACTGAAAAGCAAAAAGCAAAAATTCATCCATCATTACAACCCGAAAAAAATAAAGAAGTAATTCCTGATTATTCTTTAGAACACATTTACCATAGGATAGACATTGACTTTATGAATTCAAATCCTAATGTAGAACTCATAAAAGAAGAAAAATCGAAAGATTACGATAATTATTATAACGTTCCCAATAAGCCCAATGGTGTTTTGAAAGTGTATAGATACCAACAAATCACCTATAAAAACATTTACCCTAACATTGATGTGGTTTTCACGGTTCCAAAAGACACATTAAAAACCGTAGAGTACAATTTTGTAATCCACCCAAAAGGAAAAATATCAGATATACAATTAAAGTTTAGAGGAGCAGCAACAGCATTAGTTGACAATAAAATCCGAATGAGTGTTCGTTTTGGCGAAATGGAGGAAACCTTACCTGCCAGTTGGACTGAAGATGGAGAAGTAAAAAAAGTCATTGCAGTTGGATATAAAAAAATTAAGAAAAATGTGTATGGCTTTGAAAGTGCTGAAAATGTATCTGGCAAAACTGTGGTAATTGATCCTGTGCCCATTAGGCTATGGGGGACATATTATGGTGGAAATAGCGGGTCTTTTTTAGCAAGGAAAATAAAAGTAGATAAAAACAATCAATTAATTATAGCCGGAGAAACTTCAAGTGCTTACAACATAGCAACTTCAGGTGCATTTCAATCCACTAAAATTTCAATTGGAGACGCCTCGTTCTTTGCTAAATTTGACAATAATGGAATGAGAATTTGGGGTAGTTATATTAACTCCACTTACATTTCTGACCTTGCTTTAAATTCAAATAGTGAAATCTATCTTGCAGGCTCTGATTACCTCGATGGCTCCGGAAATTACCTTACTACTACTGGAGCTCATAAAACTAAAAATTCCGATTTTGCTAAAGATGGAATACTTCTAAAATTTGACGCCAATGGTAATCAAATTTGGGGAACATTGTATGGAGGTACTAGCCATGATTGGATCAACACCATTAGTCTAGATAATCAAGAAAATATAATCTTAGGAGGAGAAACCCACAGTAGGGATGGAATAATTACTACTGATGCATATCAAAATACCAATAATGACACTTTTGGAGGTTGTGGATTTATTGCTAAATTCTCACCAACTGGCAATAGAATCTATGGAAGCTATTTTCCAGGAAAAATAAACTTGTCTACAATAGACAATGACAATAATTTAATCTTTGCAGGTCAATATTTGATTTTGAATGCTAACCAACCCGATATTTCAACTGTTGGAGCACATCAAACTCAAATGCATCATATGGATGGTTTTGTAGTTAAGTTTAATCCAATAGGACAACGAATATGGTGTACTTATTACGGAGGGGATGCTTCTTTTTTTATATCAGTGAATGATTATTTCGATCGTATCACAGGAATTGGTTCTGATAAATTCAACAACATCTATATCTCAGGAACAACAAACAGCATCAATAATATAGCTACAGTTGGTGCCTATAAAGAAAACCTAATTCAGGATGGAGTCAATGCATTTATAGCAAAATTTAATCCTAACGGCGTTAGGCAATGGGGAACATATTACGGTTCAAACTCTTCATCACCATCTAGTCGCGACAAAAGTGAAAGTAGCTGTACATCTGAAGATGGAAATATATACATTACTGGAAATACAAGAAGTACAACAGATATAGCTACACCTGATAGTTACCAAGTAACAACAAATGGTTCTGACGAAGGCTTCATAGCAAAATTTGATACAGATGGAAATCTCAGTTGGGGTACCTACTATGGAGGTGATGGCCAAGACTATATTGAAAGTATTTCTTATAGTCAAGGTAACATTTACACAATTGGTAATACTTTTGGAAGTACAAATTTGGGAACAACAGGCACTGTATTTCCTTCATTATCTGGTGGTAATTTATTTCTTGCTAAATTCCAAGATTGCCTTTCAAACCCCTCAATAACAAGCAACTATCCTATTTGCGTGGGCTCTACTCTAGAACTTAAGGCCTCAGGTGGAACCAATTATTCCTGGACTGGTCCCAATGGGTTTACTTCATCACTACAAAACCCTACAATTACTAATGCTACTGCCATAAATAGTGGCAAGTATTATTGTACCATTACTGGAACAGGAGGTTGTGATGACACAAAAAGCATAGAGGTTTTTGTTGGAGATGTAGGAGCACCTATACCAGATTTAACAACATTGCCTACTATTTCAGGAGACTGTCACACCTCAATTACAACAACCCCAACTGCTACAGATGCTTGTGCAGGAACAATTACAGCTACTTCTGCAAGTCCGCTATCTTATAATTTACCCGGAACTTACACGATTGTTTGGCTCTATCAAGATGGAAATGGAAATTCGGTTACTCAAGAGCAAAAAGTAATTATTAGTGCTCAACCTTTGCCTGTTTCATCCTCTCCCCAAACTTTTTGCATCCAACAAAATGCAACTTTAAATTCTATTGCTATCACTGGGCAAAATGTAAAATGGTATGATGCTTTAACCAATGGAAATGTACTCGATAGTAGTACTCCTTTGCAAAACAGGGTTACTTACTATGCATCACAAACTATAAACGGGTGCGAAAGCGAGAGAATTGCTGTTTTAATCAATATTCAAAATACAACTACACCAATTGCAAATACAAGTCAAACCTTTTGTAGTAATCAAAATCCAACGATTGCAGCTATTCAAGTAACTGGAACCGACATAAAATGGTACGATGCATCTAGTAATGGTTCTTCCATAGCAACAACTACAAATCTTATTGATGGCACAACTTATTTCGCTACTCAAACTATTAATAATTGCGAAAGCCCGCGATTAGGAATTACCGTTTCTATTATAAATACTCCGCCTAACCCAACTGCAAACGCATTTCAATCCTTCTGTAAAAATGAAAACGCATCACTTAATTCCATACAGATATCAGGACAAAATATAAAATGGTATGATAATGCTATTTCGACAGTTACGCTCCCTATTGACAAATTGTTAGTAAACAATACTTCCTATTATGCTTCTCAAACCATAGGTTGTGAAAGTAGTAGAATTCCAATTCTGATTAGAATTCAGGATACACCATTACCATTAGCGAAAAGTATTCAACAATTTTGTATCGATGAAAATCCACTGCTTTCTAACTTAACTATTTCTGGAACTACCATCAAGTGGTATGATGCTCAAGTAGGTGGCAACCTTTTATCAAACACCACTACTCTTCAAAACGGAAAGACCTACTTTGCAACACAGACAATTAATGATTGTGAAAGTGAACGACTAGCAATTACTTCAATTATTCAAGATACTACTCCACCAACAGCAGAAGCAATACAATCCTTTTGTGTCCAAAAAAATGCAAAAATTAGTGATGTATCGATTTTAGGACAAAATATAAATTGGTTCGATAGTCTCACGTCTTCGATAAGTTTACCTGAATCCACTTTACTAACGAATGGAATAACCTACTACGCTTCTCAAACTGTAAACAATTGCGAAAGTAGCAGAATCCCAATTTTAATTACTATTCTTGATGCGACAAATGATGAATGTATTAATTTGGTAGATGAACTTCCATATCCAAAATTCTTTACACCAAACAATGATGGCTTCAATGATACTTGGACAATTGATTTTAACTATTTAGAACCCAACTCTTCCATTAGAATATTTGATCGCTATGGTAAACTGGTCAAAGAATTAAGAAATAATGATTATTGGGATGGAACATATCTTGGTCATATACTCCCATCTACTGACTATTGGTTCGCGGTTACTCGAAAAAACGGTTCTGAATTTAAAAGTCACTTTAGCTTAAAACGATAAAAAAAGAGGCTGTCCGAAGAGTGTGGACAGCCTTTTTTAAATTTAAAATTTATGTTCAACTTTACTGATTACTAATAAAGAAAGTAAAGAAAAACAAGCAGCCCCCGTCAAATAAAACCCCACATACGAAATGTCATAATCCGTAGCCAACCAAATGGCAATCATAGGAGCAAAAGCAGCACCAAATATTCCGGCTAAATTAAAAGTTAAGGAAGCTCCAGAATAGCGGACTTGTGTAGGAAACAACTCAGACAAAAAGGTTCCTAATGGCCCATAAGTAAATCCCATCAACGCCATTCCAATGCAAACAAAAACAGTGACTAGTACAGCACTTCCCGAACTAAGAAAAAATGGAAAGAAAAAACCAAAAACAGCTATGGCAATAGTAGCCCAAACCAGCATTTTTCTGCGCCCAATGGCATCGGCAACCACTGCCGAAACAGGAATAAACAGTGCAAAAAAGAGCACAGAGAACAACTGAATCAACAAAGCATCTCTTTTGGTAAAACCTAAATCAGAGGTTGCCCAACTTAAAGTAAATACCGTCATTAAATAAAAAACCAAAAAAGTAGTCACTGCTGCCAATGTTCCAAAAATCAATTGATTCTTGTAAGAGGTAAGCAAGGTGAAAAACGGAATTTTTACTTCTTTTGCTACTTTTTTAGCCTGCTCAAAAGAAGGCGTTTCAGAAATTTTAGTTCGAATATAAAAACCAACTACGACCAAAAGCGAACTGGCTATAAAGGGAATTCGCCAACCATAATTCATGAAATCTTCGTTGGACATACTATCCGTTAAAAGCAAAAAAGTCCCTCCCGAAAGCAACAAACCTATCGGAGCGCCTAACTGTGGGAACATACCATACCAAGCTCTTTTATTAGGTGGCGCATTTTCGATGGCTAGTAAAACAGCACCGCCCCATTCTCCTCCAAGACCAACACCCTGTCCAAAACGACATAGCATCAACAACAAAGGTGCAACAATACCAATACTAGCATAACTCGGCAGAAAACCAATGGCAA
Source organism: Flavobacterium sp. RSSA_27 (assembly GCF_051547125.1). Taxonomy (NCBI): domain Bacteria; kingdom Pseudomonadati; phylum Bacteroidota; class Flavobacteriia; order Flavobacteriales; family Flavobacteriaceae; genus Flavobacterium; species Flavobacterium sp. RSSA_27. The sequence goes on along the minus strand of NZ_JBPTTN010000002.1, from coordinate 57,169 downwards.
CAGTAGAAATTCCCATAGTAAGTAATGCGGCTACCAAAGTAAATTTACGACCTATCTTATCTCCAAAATGGCCAAAAAAAGCCGACCCCAAGGGACGGGATAAAAAAGCAATAGAAAACGTAGCTAGTGATTGCAACGTAGCCATAGTAGCGTCGGTACTCGGGAAAAAAAGTTGTGGAAAAACCAATACTGCGGCATTGGCATAAATATAAAAATCAAAAAACTCGATGGTCGTTCCTATCAAACTACCAAAAAGTACGTGTTGTATTGAATTTTTTCCTTTCGAAGGAGCATCTTGGGTCATTTGTTGTGGTTTTAGTTAGTGGTTTAGAATTACAATAATAAGTTAAAATGCATTGCTATTCAAAAAGGGAAGCCATTTAATTCCGCTTTTTTTGGTAATTTAGCCCTAAATCTATTTCAATTATGCCATCCGACTGTATCAGCTTTCAAAATTCTGGGTATTTTTCATCACTAATCAATGATTATTTAGACCAAAAACCAAACGTACAGCCTTTGTACCATCGATTCCCAACTCTTGAAAATTTTGCTCCTCAAATAGATGAAAAGAAAGCCAACTTCGAAGACAAGAAAAGAGCTGTTTTAGTGGCTACTCTTGAAGCCCAATATGCCAAAATCAAGGCTTCAACGGCAACGTTAAACAACATCAAACTTTTAAATCATTCCAATACGTATACCATTACAACGGGTCATCAACTGAATTTATTCAGCGGACCATTGTATTTTCTATATAAAATCATTTCTACCATCAATCTGACCAAGGAATTACAACAAAAATACCCTGAACAAAATTTTGTTCCCGTCTATTGGATGGCTACCGAAGACCACGATTTTGAAGAAATCAATTACTTTACTTTTAAAGGAAAAAAATTCTGTTGGAACAGAGAAAGTTCTGGACCAGTAGGCCGATTATCTACAGAAGGTCTTGAAGATTTTTTAACCATTTTTGCGCTAGAATTAGGAAGCAGTACCAATGCCGAAACGCTAAAAAAACTATTTCATGAAGCTTATTTGAAGCATACCAATTTAGCAGACGCGACCAGATATTTGGCCAATGCGTTATTTGGTCACTACGGATTAGTCATTTTGGATGCTGATGATTCCAATTTAAAAAGACAATTTATTCCATTCATTAAGGAAGAGGTACTTAAGCAAACTGCTTTTTCAAAAGTGAATGAAACTATTGAGCAATTTGGCAACTATACCGTTCAGGTCAATCCTCGTGAAATCAATTTGTTTTATATAGAAGACAACTTGAGAGAGCGTATTATTTTTGAAAACGGATTGTACAAAATAAACAATACTAAACGCCATTTTTCAGAACAAGAACTACTCGCCGAACTGGAACTTCATCCCGAAAAATTCAGTCCCAACGTAGTGATGCGTCCTTTATACCAAGAAGTTATTCTCCCTAATCTAGCCTATATTGGTGGTGGTGGAGAAATAGCCTATTGGCTAGAATTAAAATCATTTTTTGAAGCAGTAAAGGTGACTTTCCCAATGCTTATTGTGCGTAACTCCGTAGTTTTGGCTACTGAAAAACAGCTAAAAAAAGCTGATGCCTTAGCCTTGACTTGGAGCGATTTATTCCAAAAACAAAACTTTTTAATCAACAACAAAACCAAACAATTATCGGAATTTGCCATTGATATGAGCGATTTGAAACAACAGTTACAACAACAGTTTCAAGTCCTAAATGAACTGACTTCCAAAACCGACCGTTCTTTTGCAGGTGCCGTAAAAGCGCAAGAAGTAAAACAAACTAAAGGTCTCGAACAGCTAGAAAAACGATTACTAAAAGCACAAAAACGAAAATTAACCGATAGTTTGAGCCGAATCACTGCACTTCAAAATGAATTGTTCCCTAACCAAAGTTTACAAGAACGTCAAGCTAATTTTGCTGAGTTTTATTTAGAAAATGGCGAGCAACTACTTCCTAAATTGGTTGAGCAAATTAAACCTTTGTCTACCAATTTTACCATTATTACCTTTTAAAACCAACTTTTTTCATGAGCAAAGACCGACTGATTTCACTGGATGTATTTCGAGGATTAACTATTTTATTAATGACTGTTGTCAATAATCCTGGAAGTTGGTCCACGATTTATGCTCCCTTACGTCACGCCGAATGGCACGGCTGTACTCCAACCGATTTGGTATTTCCATTTTTTGTTTTCATTATGGGAACCGCCATTGCTTTTGCCATGCCAACTAAAACCTACGACAGTTCAACCTTCAACAAAATCTTTGTTCGTTCGTTGCGCATGATAAACCTGGGCTTGTTCTTTAATTTTTTCGGTAAAATTCAGTTTTTAGACCTTGAAGGAATACCATTAATGATTATTCGCCTACTTATAACTGCTATTGTTGGTTATGCTTTAATGGGGAATTTCAATCAAAAAACCAAAACCTATTTGGCCATTGGATGTTTTGTCCTTTTTATGTTCCTTGCTTACAGCGGTATCCCAGCTTATGAAAACGTGCGCCTTCCTGGTGTTTTGCAGCGTATCGGGATTATATATTTCATCGCTTCGCTTTTGTATTTAAAAACTACGCCCAAAATACAACTCATCGTTAGCAGTGTTTTACTACTGGGCTATTGGGCGCTAATGACATTAGTTCCTGCGCCGGGCTTTGTAATTACCAATCTTGAAAAAGGAACCAACTTGGCGACTTGGGTGGACCAAATGGTATTATCAGGACATGTTTGGGAAGCTACCAAAACTTGGGATCCTGAAGGAATTTTAAGTACTATACCTGCCATAGTAACAGGCTTATTAGGTCTTCAAATTGGGCAATTACTCAATAGGAATATCTCCAAAAAATCAAAAGCACAAAAAATGCTTAGCATTGGAGCACTATTACTGCTCTTGGGTTGGCTTTGGAATTTTGTATTCCCCATCAATAAAGCCTTATGGACCAGTTCGTATGTACTTTATACCGCTGGATTGGCAACACTTATCTTGACGATTTTATACTATTGCATCGACCTACTCAATTTCAAAAAAGGAATCACGTTATTTCTAGTTTGGGGAGTTAATCCTATGATTGTTTTCTTTTTGTCCCAAATCATTCCTCAAGCTTTAGTAATGATTTCGATACAAAATCCAAAAGATAAAACTCCAATCGACTTTTGGACCTACAGTTATGAATTTGGAGTTTTGCCTCATTTCCAAAATCCAATGAATGCTTCGCTGGTCTTTGCTTTGCTTTATGTAGGTTTTTGGAGTCTTTTATTGTGGTATTTTTATCAAAAGAAACTATTTTTCAAAGTCTAATCTTGCATTTTTAAAGCTTAACCAAAAAATTGTCTTTAAATTGATTATTTGCTAAAATGTATTCATAAAAAAAGTCTATTTTTGCACCAAATTTTAAAAACACAAAAAATGGCTACAAATAGAACTTTTACCATGATTAAGCCTGATGCTGTAGAAAACGGACACATCGGAAACATCTTAGCAATGATTACTAACGCAGGTTTCAAAATTGTTTCTTTGAAATTAACGCAATTGACTGTTGCTGACGCACAAGCATTTTACGCAGTACACTCAGCTAGACCTTTCTTTGGAGAATTAGTAGAATTCATGACTCGTGGTCCTATTGTTGCTGCCATTTTAGAAAAAGAAAATGCAGTTGAAGATTTCAGAACTTTAATTGGAGCAACTAATCCAGCTGAAGCTGCTGAAGGAACTATCCGTAAAGCTTACGCAACTTCTATCGGAGAAAATGCAGTTCACGGTTCTGATAGCGACGAAAACGCTGCTATCGAAGGTGCTTTCCACTTTGCAGGAAGAGAGCAATTCTAAATCAGTGTTCAGTAAACAGTTTTTAGTGGACAGTAAAATGCACTAAAAACAGTTATCTCATAAAAAAATCCCATTTTGTAATAAAACAAAATGGGATTTTTTATTAACTGAAAATTACAATTCAATAAAGGGTATTTAGTCGCTACAGCAAACTGAACACTAAATTAATGAACACTGAACACTTTTACTTTATCTCAACACCACGTCTCTAACCACATCACGACGCAATTCCTCATTAATCATCGCAATTATTTTCGATTTCCCGTGGCTCAATTCTTCACGTAAAACAGAAGAAGACAATTCAACATGCAAAACGGATCCTTTCAAAATCACATTTTTGGTATAATGATTCACACCGTTCCCCATCAAATTTTTCCAAGCCTCACGTACATCAATCTGGTTTAGTCCCGTTTGCAATTTATTAACTTCAATAATATGCTTCAAAACATCACCTACCGTATTCTGATCATTTAGTCGTTTTGCCATTGTCAATAATTTTTATCGGACCTGTTTTTTTATAGTGATACTCTTTTTGCTCTGCATTCCTCAATACCAATTCCTTTGCGTCAATCTTTACCAATTCCTCTGACCATTGCGCAAAATCAGTCTTGAAATCAAGAAAAATTTGATCATTTTTTTGTCGAACACGAATCGTTTCTACCAAATCATTCGCCTGAAACGTACCGTCCAATTGCGGCATTACTTTCTTTCTAAATCCGGTATCACCTTTAATTTCAAAATAATCAAAACTATCATTGCTCGGGTATTCTTTATCTTCACCTTCTTCAAAAACCACTTTCTCAATCTCCCAATACCCATTCAACAAAGTCACCGATTCCTTCTCAACTTTAGGTTGACACCCTAAAAAAAACAAACAAAGGGTTACTACTACAACTACTTTTTTCATAGAATATATTTAATTTTTATATGGAGCCATTTCCTGCTGTCCACTATATCTTGTCGTCCCGAACCCCGGGGCCACAAGGATGCCGTTCCCATCAGGGCTAGCGTTTACGTGTAAAACCAGACGCAATTGCAAGACCACAAAGTACGAAGAAAACAAATTAGGAAACAAAAAATAGAAGGGTTTCGTTAAACTATTTTTGACTATTTTAGTCCAATCCCAAAACCAAAATAAAAATCATGAAAAAATACTTAACCGCCATAGTTGTCTTGCTAACTTTTGCCAATTGCAGTACAGAAAAAGCCGACACGCCTTCCACCAATCCAACTACGAAGACGTATTTCCCACCTGTAACAGGAACTGTTTGGGAAACCAAAACCATCGAGAGCTTAGGTTGGAAACCCACAGCCGTACAACCTTTATTGGATTATTTAACCCAAAAAAACACGAAAGGTTTTATCATCTTAGTCGACGGAAAAATAGTGCTCGAAAAGTATTTCAATGGCCATAGCGCCAATACACCTTGGTATTGGGCAAGTGCGGGAAAAACACTCACTACTGCTATTACAGGCATTGCACAACAAGAAGGCATGGTAAATAGTAATGCTAAAGTATCGGATTACTTAGGAATAGGTTGGACGAGTCTTCCCCTAGCCAAAGAAAACCTAATCACTAACAAACACCTCCTGACCATGACTTCGGGCATAGAAGACCTTATCAATGGAGATGCCGTCGACCCTACAAGCTTGCAATACAAAGCCGATGCAGGTACGAGATGGGCCTATCATAATGTGTATGTAAAACTACAAGAGGTTATAGCAAAAGCCACAAAGCAAACTTGGTCGGAATACTTCAACGCCAAGCTTAGAGACAAAATTGGCATGGAAGGATCATGGATTCAGATGGACAATAATAGTGTGTATTGGAGCACCACACGAAGCATGGCACGCTTTGGTTTGTTAATGCTTAACAATGGAAAATGGGAAAACAATACCATCCTCAACGAAGCATTTGTATCCGAAGCCACCAACACTTCACAAAATCTTAATCTTTCTTATGGCTATTTATGGTGGCTTAACGGTAAAGACAGTTACCGTCTTCCACAATCACAATTAGAATTCAAGGGAAGTATAATACCAAGCGGTCCAACAGACATGTACATGGCTTTGGGTAAAAACGATCAAAAAATCTATGTAATTCCTAGCAAAAACATGGTAGTAGTAAGAATGGGGGAAGCCGCAGACAATACTAATTTAGCTTTGTCTGACTTTGACGAAGTACTTTGGAATAAAATAAAAGCTTTATATTTATAGTTACTTACTACTAAACTTTTTATAAAGTCCTGCTAAAAAAATAACGATACCAGCGCTTAGGAAAAACCCATGTGCAAAATCTATTTTTTCTCTAAGCAAATTAGCCAACACAAAACAGATCAAACTGATAAAATAAAGAGATAACGGGCTCAAATTTTTCATACCAAACTATTTAAAGAAAGAATCTACAAATTCAAACTTATTAAAGACTTGTAAATCTTCAATGCCCTCACCTACGCCAATATATTTTACAGGAATCTGGAACTGATCCGAAATACCAATCACAACGCCACCTTTGGCCGTTCCGTCTAATTTAGTAACTGCAAGAGAAGTAACTTCGGTAGCAGCCGTAAATTGTTTGGCTTGTTCAAAAGCGTTTTGGCCTGTAGAACCATCTAAAACCAAAAGCACGTCATGTGGCGCATCGGCAACCACTTTTTGCATCACACGTTTCACTTTAGACAATTCGTTCATCAAATTGATTTTATTATGCAAACGTCCAGCGGTATCAATAATCACAATATCGGCATTTTGAGCCACCGCTGACTGTAGTGTATCAAAAGCTACCGAAGCTGGATCGCTTCCCATTTCTTGACGTACAATTGGTACCCCAACGCGATCTGCCCAAATCTGCAATTGATCGATGGCTGCTGCGCGGAAAGTATCCGCTGCACCAAGTACTACCTTGTATCCTGATTTTTTAAACTGATACGCCAATTTACCAATAGTAGTGGTTTTACCCACACCATTTACACCTACCACCATTACTACATAAGGTTTGGTATTGACTGGAATTACAAATTCCGTAGCTTCACCATTATTCGTTTCAGATAACAAACCAGCAATCTCTTCTTGAAGAATTACATTTAACTCATCAATCCCTAAATATTTATCTGTTGCAACACGTTTTTCAATTCGTGATATGATTTTCAAGGTAGTAGCTACACCTACATCCGAGGCTACTAAAATTTCTTCTAAATTATCTAAAACATCATCATCTACTTTAGATTTACCAGCAACAGCTTTGGTTAATTTAGTGAAAAAATTGACTTTGGTCTTTTCTAGACCTTTATCTAATGTTTCTTTCTTATCAGATGAAAATATACGTTTAAAAAAACTCATTGCTATGAAGGATTAGGTGGCATTCAATAAAACAGTCCTTTGACTAAAAGGACGTAAAGATATTAAATAAAAAAGCTACTTCCGAAAGAAAGTAGCTTTGATATATAGGGTTTGTGAATTATTTCTTTTTCAAGAATTCATCAACTGCTTCAGGAGCCATAATAGATTCTACGAATGTATAAGCACCAGTTTTTGGAGATTTTACCATTTTGATGGCTTTTGATAATCTCTTAGAAGCGGTTTGTAACGATGCTACGGTTTTCTTTGCCATGATTCAAATGTTATTTGAAATTTTTATAAAATAAAAATATCTAATTATTACTTAATTTCTTTATGAACAGTTACTCTTTTCAAGATTGGATTAAATTTTTTAATCTCTAATCTGTCTGGAGTGTTTTTTTTGTTCTTAGTTGTTATATATCTTGAAGTCCCTGCAACACCTGAAGTTTTGTGCTCAGTACATTCTAAAATTACTTGGATTCTATTACCTTTCTTTGCCATCTTGCTATATATTTATTTAGGAAAAAGATTATTTTATAAATCCTTCAGACTGCGCTTTTTTCAAAACAGCTGCAATTCCATTTTTGTTAATTGTTTTTATCGTAGATGCTGCTACTCTAAGAGTAATCCATCTATCTTCTTCTGGAAGATAAAAACGCTTTTTCACTAAGTTCACAGAAAACTTTCTCTTAGTTTTATTCATAGCGTGAGAAACGTTATTTCCTACCATCGCTCTTTTACCTGTAAGGTCACAAACTCTTGACATTATGCTTATCTTTTATCGTTATTCAAAATCAGGGTGCAAAGAAAAGAAAAATAAACGGATGAAACAAAAAATTATAACACATTTTTTAAAATTTCTTTTTGCAACATTTCCAAACTCTTAGTAACAGCTCTATCTATGACTTTCTCTCGGGGTTGCCCGAAATTAAAGCCCTCAACTATGACACCATCAGGAGTGGCCAGAGCAATAAAAACGCTACCAACACTAGCATCCGAATCCCCTTTTGTGGGTCCTGCATTGCCAGTTGTAGCGATGACATAATCCGATTCGAAGATTTTTTGACAATTTATTGCCATTTCTTTTGCTACTTCAGCACTAACCACACTATGCGCTTCTATAGTCGACAAAGAGACTTCTAACAACTTCGTTTTCATTTCGGTAGCATAGGCCACCACACTTCCTTTGTAATAATTAGAAGCTCCTGAAACTCCCGTGATGAGTTGTGCAATTTTACCTCCAGTACAACTTTCTGCTGTGGCAAGGGTTTTGTTTTTTTGTGTTAGCAACCTTCCTATCACGACCTCAAGGGTTTCATCCTCGTCATACCCCACGATAATATCCCCAATAAGCGAAGTCAAATGCGCTAATTGATTGTCCAATTCGCTTTCTAAAAACAATCTATCGATTCCTCTTGCAGTCAATCGCAAACGCACTCTACCAGGAGCAGGCAAATAGGCCAATTTTATAAAACTTGGCAGCTTATTCTCCCAAGCTTCAATGCGTTCTGCTACTAAACTTTCGCCTTGACCATAAGTCAAAACGGTTTTATGAATAATAAAAGGTCGCTCATACTCTTTGACAAGCTTAGGCACCAATTGATAATCTACTAAATACTTCATTTCATAAGGTACTCCGGGTAAAGAAACAAAAACGGTTTGTCCTTTTTGAATCCACATCCCAGGAGCAGTACCTACTGCATTATGCAAAACAGTACACTTTGAAGGCACCAAAGCCTGATCTTTATTCATTTGAGACGCTTCCCGCTGTAATGCTCTTTCAATTAAAGCAATTACATGAGCCTCTACTTCTGCATCACGAACAAGCTCGTCTTCAAAATAATCACAAATGGTTTTTTTGGTAATATCGTCTTTAGTCGGTCCTAAACCACCCGTAATAACAACTATATCAACAGTATCTTGTACTAATGCAAAAGTGTTTAAAATAGCCAACTTGTCATCACTAATAGATATCATTTCTTTGATCTCAATTCCTATTCGATCCAAAGCTTTGGCAATATAACCCGAATTGGTATCTACAATTTGACCAATCAGAATTTCGTCACCGATAGTAATTATGATTGCTTTCATTTCTATTTTCTATTAGAGTTTGTACATGCAAAGCGGTTTTGAAAGTAGTTAATTTGGCAGCACTATATATTTTGGTTTAATTTCTCCATAAAGTATCAATTTCCTCTTATACTGTAATTTACTATTATCAGCATTATAATAAAGCATCTCAGTCGCTATTCCTTTTGGAAATAAACGACTTGACACATGGACATCAAAATAGGATGAAAAAATTGGCAATGACGAATAGGATTCAGTACCAGGTTCTACTATATATAAAGCTTGACCTCTATCATACAATTTAGCTTCATTTGATCTTCTATACTTCATACCATACACAGTGTGTGGTTTTGAATCTAGCAACGTATCTGACTTAATCGCAAAATCAAAGCGTTTTACATCATATTTAATTGTTTCAAATTGTTTTTTACTTTTTTGTTTTGGAAAAATGATTGTCTCTGCTTTCAAAAAAGAACTACTCTGAACTTCTGCAGTGATAATATCTCCATTATTATAATATAAATACATTAAACAGCTATCATCATCTTTAAAAAGCACAAAACAATAACAACTATCATCCTTACTATTACTCAAAAAATATTGTTTTTTCAAATTAACCTCACCAACCACCTCATATTCAATCATTCGATCAAAACTAATCTTTTTTTGAGCAAAAACGGTGCTGCAAAAAAACAACACAAATAAAAAAAAACGGATGGTCATTGGTACTGCTAAGGTTCATTTATTATTTTAGTAGATAGATTCTTTCCGGATTTTTCAGAATCACATTCATCAGGAACTAATAACTGCATACTAATTGCTTCCCTCTTCACCAACTTTCTAACAGTAGACACTTCCTGATTAACAGTACTAGCTACAAATTCAACAAAAGGAATACCATTCAAAACACTTCGTTCCCTTTTCCATACCTCTACATCTAAAGTCCTAAAGAAAACAGGCAAATGAAAAGAACTTCCTTTATCAATTATATAATGGGCTCTACTTAGTTTTTTTCGTTTTTCCCTTTCTATCGACTTACTCTTTAGTACATAATGATAATAAGAAACTCCATTAATAACGGTATCACTCAAAGAAGCAAAACCATAATCTTTAGTTCGTAAATTACTAGTAATATGATATTTAACAAACTTGCAAGGAACTGTGATTGATGTCGCTTTTAAAAAATCAGCCTTCGAGAAATAAACTACCGCATGATTGCCTAGAACATCGAAAAAGTTTACTGTAAAGTTCAAAGAATCTTTCTCAACAACACGCATTTTATAACTATTATCCTTAGAATTGGTATAAAAATATTCTTTTAGGACTAAATCTCCTTTCTTGACCTGCAAATCATACGCTAACACATAGTCAAAATTATACGTTTTTTGACTTAATACTGAACCGGATAAAACAAAAAACAAGCCTAAAAAAAAAAGCTTCATATGGAGTAATTTACAAATCAAAATCTTTCTTAATTTCCTTTACCGCTTCTTTTACGCGTTTTTTGACGCTCTTGAATGTTTCAATAATATCTTTTTTTCTTCCTTCTACTTTTGTCCAAGCTTCCACTTGAAGGATTTCTTCAAAAGCCACGTTTAAACCGATCAAATCCAGGGTAGGCTTGATTTTGTGCGCATAAGCATAGGCTTTTTTATGGTCTTTAGTATCAATTCCTTCTTTGATTTTTTTCAAATCCTCCGGAACTTCTGTAACAAAAAGTGTCAAAATTTGTTGCACAAATTCGGGATCATTATCTGAAAGTGCATACACTTTGGAAAGGTTGTATTTTAATGCCATTATTTTACTTGTATTCTAAATAGTTGTTGTCCTTCTAAAAATCCTTCTAAAATATCATTCGGATGAACTGACGCTACTCCCGCTGGGGTACCTGTAAAAATAAGATCTCCTATTTTCAAAGTAAAAAACTGAGAAACATATGCAATCAATTCATCAATAGACCATAACATATGACTAGAACAGCCTTTCTGAACTGTTTGTCCGTTATTGGTTAACTCAAATGTAAGATTTTCTAACGAATTAAATTGCGTTTTAGGTAAAAATTCTCCAATTACTGCTGACCCATCAAAGGCTTTTGCTTTTTCCCAAGGCAACCCTTTTTGTTTTAATTTTTCCTGTAAATCTCTAGCGGTAAAGTCGATTCCAACACCAATTTCATCATAATATTTATGTGCAAACTTGGGTTCTATGTATTTTCCAACTTTACTAATTTTTACAACCAACTCAATCTCGTGATGAATATCTTCCGAAAATTCTGGAATCACAAACGGATGTTGTTTGAGCAAAATAGCTGAATCTGGTTTCATAAAAACCACTGGCTCGGTTGGACGTTCGTTTTTCAACTCTTCTATATGGTTGGCATAATTTCTGCCAATACAAATTATTTTCATATTCTTAGTGAATAGTAATTAGTGAATAGTAATTAGCAAACAAAGCCTATTCACCAATTACTCTTCACTAATCACTCTATTTAGTATTTAACTTTCTTAATTTAATGGCAGTAAGCACTTTTTTGGTATACAAAGGGAAATCGGCATTTTGAATCCAACTAAAATAACCAGGCTCGGTCTCCAAAACCTTTTCGACTTTAGCCCCTTTGTGTTTTCCAAAAGTAAAAATCTCTTCGTTGTCCTTATCAAAGGCTATCATTCCAGCAAAATCAGCAATTTTTTTTCTTGTTGTAAATTCAGACAACACTTTCATGTCGTTTTCCAATTCCGGATATCGATCCAATTGTGCTTTTAAAATCTCATAAGTAGCCATAGTATCGGCTTCTGCAGAATGGGCGTTTTCGAGTGATTTTCCAGTATAAAATTTCAACGCCGCCGCTAATGTTCGTTCCTCCATTTTATGAAAAATAGTTTGAACATCAATTGACACCCTATTTTTCATATCAAAATCAACTCCAGCTCTCAACAATTCTTCTGCTAATAAAGGTATATCAAATCGATCTGAATTGAATCCCGCCAAATCACTATCTTTAATCATCAAATGCACTTGCGAAGCCAATTCTTTGAAAGTTGGCTCATTAGCCACTTTCTCATTGGTTATTCCATGAACCGCAGTAGATTCTGCTGGAATTGGTATTGTGGGATTTACCAACCAAGTTTTGCTTTCTTTGTTCCCGTTGGGATACACTTTAAAAATTGAGATTTCAACAATACGATCTTTACCAATATCAATCCCAGTTGTTTCAAGATCAAAAAAACAAATTGGTCTATTTAATTTTAGTTCCATTTTTGATTATTAAAAGAATACAAATATACTTTTTTAAGCGCGAATACGCACATGCTTTTGTGTCAATTTCAATGAAAACTGATGACTTACAAGGAATTGCATTCCTGCAAATAAAAAACCGACAATTGAAAACATCAATGTCGGTTTTAAAATATTTATTGTAGGGACAATTAAAAATCTCTATTTACGTCAAAAGCTTCTAAATATTCAGCTACTCGTTTCACAAAACTTCCACCTAAGGCACCGTCAACTACTCTATGGTCGTAAGAATGAGACAAGAACATTTTTTGACGAATTCCTATAAAATCTCCTTCTGGTGTTTCGATAACCGCAGGCACTTTTCTAATTGCACCTAAAGCTAAAATTCCAACTTGGGGCTGATTGATAATTGGAGTTCCGAAAACAGAACCAAAAGTTCCTACATTCGTCACTGTGTACGTACCACCTTGTGTATCGTCTGGTTTTAATTTACCAGCTTTAGCGCGATTTCCTAAATCATTTACCGCTTTCGCCATGCCTACCAAATTCAATTGATCGGCATTTTTGATAACAGGAACTATTAAATTTCCGTTTGGTAAAGCGGCAGCCATACCTAAATTGATGTTTTTCTTTTTGATAATAAAATCACCATCAACCGATATATTCATTCCTGGAAAATCTTTCAACGCCTTAGCTACAGCTTCCATAAATATAGGCGTAAAAGTCAGTTTCTCGCCTTCTCTTTTTTCGAAAGCAGCTTTAACTTTGTCTCTCCATTTTACAATATTCGTCACATCAACCTCAATAAATGACTGAACGTGAGCTGAAGTTTGAACAGAAGCTACCATGTAACCCGAAATCAACTTACGCATTCTATCCATTTCAACAATTTCGTCACCTCCATTGACAGAAACTGGCGCTGCTTTTGCCGCTACTGGTACCGCCACAGGAGCGATAGTATCCACCATTAACGATGGGGTTGCAGTAACTTTAGGTTGATTTCCTCTGTTTTTTATGTATTCTAAAATATCTGCTTTGGTAATTCTTCCTTCTTTTCCTGTTCCAGAAATCGTTTGTAGTTCAGCAACAGAAACACCTTCTTCTTTTGCGATATTTTTTACCAAAGGCGACAAAAACTTATCCGATTCGTTAAATTCTACAGCAGCAAGTACCGTTTCTTTAGCTACTTCAATCGCTTTTTCTATAGCAACGGCTTCGTTTGGCACTTCATCAGCTACAACAGTTACTGCGCCCTCCCCTCCTTCGGTTTCAATAATAGCAATCGTTTGCCCAACTTGAACCAAGTCATTTACTTGAAACAATTGTTCTACAAGAACTCCAGAAACTTCACTAGGCACCTCACTATCCACTTTATCCGTTGCAATTTCTAATACTGCTTCGTCTGCTTCAATTTTGTCACCTACTTGTTTCAACCAATTGGTAATGGTTGCTTCTGCAACACTTTCTCCCATTTTCGGAAGCTTTAATTCAAATCTTGCCATATTATTAACCTAAAAGGTGTTTTTTATTTTTCGTTTGCGAAATTAATAAATAATTTAAATATAAATTACATTTAATGTAATTTTTACCGAATTTTTAAAATCATACCTCTTTCGTTATTATTATTACTTCCAATCAAAAAATTAGAACTTTTTGGTATAATTTTAAAAGTAAATCCTTGGTTTTTTAACAATTCTAAAATAACTATACATTCTTTAAAAGAAACAACCTCATTATCTAGTATGATTTCGGCACCATGCTTTCTCTTAAAAAGACACGAATTTACCATTTTTTCTCCTTCATAAGGCTGAAAAAGCACTTTTTTTCCTAAAACCAATTGCAACTCCTTGACTAATTTTTCATTAGAAGAATACAGTAAATAGGTATTAGGCTCTTTTTGATTCATGGTTTTTCCTTGAAGTGTTTTGAATAAAGAAAAAAAGAAAATTCCCAATTGCATAAAAGTTTCAAAGAAAAACGAAACCTTAAAATGTTTTTGATAAAAAAAACGCATCGCTTCCTGAAAGCGTTTCATATATATACCGTCTTTTATAGTGCTTTCTCCTTTGTAATGCAGAACGGTGGTTTGGTGAAAATAAAAATTATCTTTTCCTTTTTGCAACACTTGATAGGACAAGTCGATATCATCGGAGTACATAAAGCAATTTTCATCAAAACCACCCACTTCAAGGTACAATTCGCGGGGGAGAAACATAAAAGCCCCTACAAGTATATCCACTTTACCCGTTTGATCAGGACGCAAATGCTGTGCATAATATTTTGTAAAAATAGAAACAGTAGGAAACCATCTGTACAAGCCCATAACTTTGGTAAAAGCCACCCAAGGGGTAGGAACACCGCGTTTGCTCTCGGGCAAAAAATTACCTGAACCATCAATGAGTTTTACACCCACAATACCTAGATTCTCTTGAGTTTTAGCAAAATTCAAAACCTTTTCAAAAGTATCTTCAGCCACGACTGTATCAGGATTCAAAATACAAATATAGTTACCCTTAGCGGCAGCTACTCCAATGTTATTCCCTTTAGGAAAACCCAGATTTTTGGTATTCTGAATGAGTTTCACTTCTGGAAAGCGAGTGTGCATCATAGTGCAACTATCATCAAAAGATCCATTATCGACAACGATGATTTCTCCTTCAACGTTTTCTAACGCTTTTTGAACGCTAAGCACACATTGTTCTAAGAAAAAACGAACGCTGTAGTTGAGAATGATAACTGATAATTGCATGATGCAAATATAATGAGATAATATTCTCTCAAAAACTCTAATGATAATTCTTATAATTAAAATAATGGCACCAAAGTAATTCCTTATTTTTACGATTCCATTTGCATGAAAATCTATGAAATTCTTATTGTATACATTGTGTTGTTTTTCGATAGTTTATCCACAAGCGAATAAACCTACTGTTGATGCTATGGTAAAAAACAAAAACTGTGTATATCTCAAGACCAAAACAAAAGCCCTATTTTCAGTTCCGCTATCAGATTCTCTGAAAGAAACTTCGGGCCTTGTTTATTTTGACGGTTTGTTTTGGACACACAATGACGATCATGACACCACCCTTTATGGTTTGGACGCATCGGGTAAAATCAAAAGAAAAATCAAACTAAATAACGTGGTGAATCAGGATTGGGAAGAAATCACCCAAGATGATTCCTATTTATATATTGGAGACTTTGGCAACAACTATTCGGGAAATCGGACCAACTTGAACATTTTAAAAATTGACAAGACCACTTTATTACAACAACAACCTCGTATTGAAACCATTACTTTTTCGTATGGAAATCAAACCAATTTTAGTTCGCAAAAACCCAACACAACAGTTTTTGATTGCGAAGCTTTTATAGCAACGAAAGACAGTATTTATCTGTTTACTAAAGAATGGAAGTCTGCCACTACAAGTCTTTATGCTTTGGCCAACAAAACAGACCATCAAGTAGCACAACTACAAACTTCATTGGATTGCAAAGGCTTGATTACTGCTGCGACCTATTTGAAATCTGATAAAAAAATTGTGCTATGTGGGTATACCAAAAGCGGAAATCCTTTTTTATATCTTTTGTATGACTTTGTGGGAAATCACTTTTTCGCGGGTTGCAAAAAAAGAATCGATCTACAACTGCCGTTTCATCAACTAGAAGGGATTACAACAACTGATGGCAAGACTTTTTATCTAAGCAATGAAGCATTGATCAGAAAACCTTTCTTGAAGATTCCGCAACAATGGCATGTGGTGGAATTGAAAGATTAAATAATAAAGAAGTTCTTTGCCAAACAATAACAAGAAACATATAAGTTGCATCCTTTTTTTCTAGACCTTACAGGTTTCAAAAACCTGTCAGGTCTAGAAAAAAGATATAACAGGACCCATACTTGCTGAAAATGCCTTTTGAGGCTGTTCCTAAAAACCCCACTTGTCCTTAGAGAAATAATTCACAAATGGCATAGAATAGTTTACTTTTGCAAAAAAATAAGCACTGTGAATTACTTATCTGTCGAAAACATCTCGAAGTCTTTTGGAGAAAGAACCCTTTTTGAAAACCTTTCGTTTGGAATTAATAAGGACCAAAAAATTGCCTTTATTGCAAAAAATGGATCGGGAAAAACCTGCATCATGAAAATTATTAATGGCGAAGACGAGCCCGATACAGGACAAGTGATAATTCGTAAAGACATAAAAATGGCGTTTTTGTCGCAAGACCATAATTTGCAAGACGAATTGACGATTGAGGAAAGTATTTTCGCTTCGGATAATGAAATTTTGAAAGTGATTGAACGCTACGAAAAAGCATTGGAAAATCCTGAAGATGAAGAAGCGTATCAAAAAGCGTTTGACCAAATGGATCAGTACAATGCATGGGATTTTGAAACGCAGTTTAAACAAATTTTGTTCAAATTAAAGTTAGAAGACTTTAAACTGAAGGTTAAAAATTTGTCGGGTGGACAGAAAAAAAGATTGTCTTTGGCTATCATTTTGATCAATCGACCAGACTTGTTGATTCTAGACGAACCTACCAATCACTTGGATTTGGAGATGATTGAATGGTTGGAAAGTTATTTTGCGAAAGAAAACATTACGTTGTTTATGGTGACGCACGATCGTTTCTTTTTGGAGCGCGTATGTAACGAAATCATTGAATTAGACAATGGTAAATTGTACCAATACAAAGGCAATTATTCCTATTATTTGGAGAAAAAAGAAGAACGTATCGCCTCCGAAAATGCAAGTATTGACAAAGCTCAAAACTTATTTGTAAAAGAATTGGAATGGATGCGTAGGCAACCTAAAGCCCGTACGACCAAGTCGAAATCGCGTCAGGACGATTTTTACATCATCAAGGAAAAAGCCCAAAGTAGACGACGAGAGAATAAAGTGGAACTCGAAATCAACATGGAACGCATGGGCAGCAAAATCATTGAATTGCACAAAATCTCTAAGAAATTCAAAGATCGGGTGATTTTGGACAACTTTAGTTTTGATTTTCAACGAGGTGAACGCATTGGGATAATTGGAAAAAACGGGACTGGAAAATCTACTTTTTTGAATGTACTTACTGGTACTTTACCAGCAGATAATGGAAAAGTAATTGTGGGTGACACCATTAAAATTGGGTATTACACCCAATCAGGAATTAACCCAAAACCCAATCAAAGAGTTATTGACATCATCAAAGAATACGGTGAGTACATACCACTAAGCAAAGGACGAATGATTTCAGCATCACAATTGCTGGAACGCTTTCTTTTTGATGCCAAAAAACAATATGATTTTGTAGAAAAATTAAGCGGTGGCGAATTAAAACGCTTGTATTTGTGTACTGTTTTGATTCAGAATCCTAACTTTTTAATTCTCGATGAGCCTACCAATGACTTAGATATAGTGACCTTGAATGTCTTGGAAAATTTCCTTCTGGACTACCCAGGTTGCTTGCTAGTAGTATCGCACGACCGTTATTTTATGGATAAAATTGTGGATAATTTGTTTGTTTTTAGAGGCCAAGGAGCGATAGAAAATTTCCCAGGCAATTATTCCGATTTTAGGGCTTATGAAGACAGTGCCGATGTTGCTCAAAAAGAAGAAAATAAAGCCGAGAAAAAAGATTGGAAACAAAATAATCCCACTGGAAACTTATCCTTTAACGAGCAAAAAGAATATCAAAAAATAGAAAAAGAGATTAAAGAACTCGAACAAGAAAAAGCCAAAATAGAACAACTTTTTGTGGATGGTCAAGTCGTAGAAATTGAAAAGAAAGCCAAAGAGTTAGAAAACATTATCAAAAAAATCGAGACCAAAGAAGAACGTTGGTTTGAACTGTCGGCAAAATTAGAAGGGTAATATGAGCTTCATTTTCAGACGACATTATTGATTTTTCAAAAATGGGTTGTTCAAATGAAGTCATTACAACTAACAAATCTTTAATAAAACATTAACCCTTCCTTAAGTTCTTTTGCTTCATTAAATAGTAATTTTGTGCTCGTTAAAAAAATACTTTTATGAAAAACTTTTTATTATTCCTTTTTGTTTTACCACTATTCGTTTCTTGTTCAAATGAGCCGCTAGAAGCAATAGATTATTCAGCTAAAAATGATGAACAAATCAATGAATATTTAAAAAAGAATGACTTAACTGCTCAAAAAACAGAAAGTGGCTTATACTACATTATTACTCAAGAAGGAACCGGTGATGCGTTTCCTACAGACAACTCAAATGTGACAGTTGCCTACAAAGCTACTTTTTTAAATGGTTCTCTTTTAGATCAAAGCACTTCTACTGGCATAACTGTTCCTTTAAAAAGCACCATTAATGGTTGGAGAGAAGGTATTAAATATTTCAAAAAAGGAGGTAAAGGTATGCTTTTAATTCCTGCCCATTTAGCTTATGGCAGTTTTAATTATGGCTCAATTCCTGGCGGTTCCGTACTCATTTTTGAAATAGAATTGATTGAATTCAATTAATCGAAATACAGTTTACAATAAAAAGCCACTATCGCCTCTGTGATAGTGGCTTTTTTTATGCCTAACAACCAATACAATGGTTTTCTTACAGAAATTCAACTTGTGAAAACCATATTTTTAAAATACTTTTATAGGAAAACAAATTGAATGAAAAAACCACTTTTTTTTCTAGTGTTCTGTTGTTCCTTTTGCCTTCACGCTCAGCATGATGATGAAAAAATATCCAACAGTTCATCCGCTTCAAAAAAATACAATTTCGGCATTGAACTCGATGGCTTACCTTATGCCACAGGAGGTTACTTTGCAGGAGCTTGGATAGGAAAAAACCAATGGCGAACTCGTGCACTTTTAGCCGATGTAAACTTACCCGATTTTACTACCAAAAAAGGATTTACAAACCATCACGTTCGCGCTTATGCGGTGCTTCTGGATCGCTTTCTTACTCAAAATTGGAAAGGTTGGTGGGTGGGTGCAGGACCTGTGTATTGGAAAAGCACGATTGAGGATGAATACCGAAAAGCAACCAAAAACTTTGAAAACATCCTTTTAAACGGCAGTATTGGCTACAATTTTATCCTCTATAAAAATCTTTATGTATCACCTTGGGCTGGGATGAGTTGCAAAATTGGAGGTAATGACCATTTTACACTTGAAAACAAAGCCTATAAACTACCGCTTTTAAACCCAGAGCTATCATTAAAAATTGGTATTTTCTTATAAATTCAATCACTTTCAGAAGTAATCAAACTAAAACTTTTGGCTTTCCTATAAAGTGTATTCATAACTCATTTGCACAATCAAATCATGCTTTTCCAACTACAATCATTTTTGTCCTTTTTATGGCAATCTAAAAACGAACACGGGGTGCATTCCCCTTTTGTATTCGCGTTAGTAACTCGTTGCTTTTATGATAAAAAAAAGAAACCAGAATATACCCATTTAAAAAACTACAGAAAAGAATTACTTGACAACAAAAACACTATCACTGTTACCGATTTTGGTGCGGGTTCAAGGGTATTCAAATCACCCCAAAGACAGGTTTCAAAAATTGCACAAACTGCTGGAATTTCTCCAAAAAGAGCCGAGTTATTATGTAGAATTGTTCAGTTTTTCCAGCCAAAATCAATTTTAGAAATTGGCACTTCGGTTGGATTAGCTACTTCTGCACTGGCCTTAGGGAATCCAAAAGCCAAAATTACAACATTAGAGGGTTGTCCAGAAACTTCAAAAATAGCCAAAGAGCAATTACAGCAAAGTAATTTTGAAAATGTAACTACAGTCACCACCCAATTTGAAACGTTTTTTACTTCAGACCAGCTCGATAGCGACTACGATTTCATATATTTTGATGGAAATCATTCTAAGGAAGCAACTTTGCATTATTTTGAACATTTAGTACCCACTATAAACAACGAAACCGTTTGGATTTTTGACGATATTCATTGGTCATCTACCATGGAAGAAGCATGGGACATTATAAAAAAACACCCAAAAGTAAAAGTAACTATAGACACCTTTCAATGGGGCATGGTTTTCTTCAGAAAGGAACAGGCTAAAGAGCATTTTGTTATTAGGGTTTAACTAAAAAATAAAACAATATGACAATTCAACAACTTTTCACAAATAACAAAGAATGGGTCAAAAAGCAATTGCATAGTGATCCTTATTTTTTTGAAAATTTATCAAAAAAGCAAGAACCTGAATTTTTATATATTGGTTGTTCAGATAGTCGTGTTACAGCAGAGGAACTCATGGGATTGCATCCAGGAGACGTTTTTGTACATCGCAATATTGCCAATTTAGTTCCTAATACCGACTTAAATTCGATGTCAGTAATCAACTATGCGGTAAACCATCTGAAAGTAAAACACATTATAGTTTGCGGACATTATGGTTGTGGTGGTATTGCGGCAGCGATGAAACAATCGGATTTAGGGCTTTTAAATCCTTGGTTAAGAAATATTAGAGACGTGTACCGCTTGCATTTCAAAGAACTAGAAGATATCTCTGATCAAGAGGCTAGAAATCGTAGATTAGTAGAACTCAACGTGCAGGAACAATGCATCAACATTATAAAAATGGCCGAAATTCATAAGGCAAATCAAGAACGACAATTGATAGTGTATGGATGGGTATTTGATATCGCTACTGGCAAACTAATCGATTTAAAAATTGATTTTGAAAGTATTCTAAAAAAAATTACGACGGTTTACAAAATCACACCATAATTTGTAAGCAAATTACAATTGAAATAGTGTAACAAAAAAACACCCTTGAAGACCAACTACTACCGTAAAACGATTTACATTTAATGCAAAAAAAAAGAATCATTAATTTTATTCTATACAAATGGCAAAACCACTGATTAAAATAACCAATATCAAAAGAAATTTTCAGCTAGGAAACGAAACGGTTTATGTATTAAAAGGCATTGATTTAGAAATAAACAAAGGCGAATACGTGGCTCTTATGGGACCTTCTGGATCTGGAAAATCAACATTGATGAACCTTTTAGGCTGTTTGGACACTCCTACTTCGGGCAATTATGTTTTAAACGGCAAAGATGTGAGTAAAATGCGAGATGATGAATTGGCAGAAATCAGGAATAAAGAAATTGGTTTTGTCTTTCAAACCTTTAACTTGTTGCCTAGAACAACTGCCTTGGATAATGTTGCTTTACCCATGATCTATGCAGGCTATTCAAAAAAAGATCGTGTGAATCGCGCCACCGAAGTGTTGACACAAGTTAATTTATCCGACCGAATGGACCACCAACCCAATCAACTATCTGGAGGTCAACGTCAACGTGTAGCCATTGCTAGAGCTTTAGTGAATAAACCTTCCATCATTTTGGCCGATGAGCCTACCGGTAACCTAGACAGTAAAACTTCGGTTGAGATCATGAAATTGTTTGGTGACATTCACGCTCAAGGAAACACCGTTATCTTAGTTACTCACGAGGAAGATATTGCTGCATATGCTCACCGTGTAATTCGTTTGAGAGACGGATTGATAGAAACTGATACTACAAAATAATACAGACTAACTAAGACTATACCTATGTTTAAGAAATCCCTTTTATCGCTATTATTCTTATGTTCTATTTCAACTGCTATAGCACAAGACCTCATCCAATGGAAAGAAGCTTCAAGCAATGGTTATACCTATAAATATGTCACAAATGACGCTACCAAAGCCCGTTTCTATACGTTAAAAAACGGCTTAACCGTTATTTTAAGTCCAACAAAAAAAGATCCTAGAATTCAGGCATACATTGCTATTAAAGCAGGAAGCAAAACCGATCCGGCTACCAATACTGGATTAGCACATTACTTAGAGCACATGCTTTTTAAAGGAACGGACAAATACGGCACCTTGGATTGGGCTAAAGAAAAAGTAGAATTAGACAAAATTGATGCTTTGTATGAGCAATTCAACAAATCAAAAGACAGCATCGAAAGAAAAGAAATCTATAAGAAAATCGATCAAACTTCGGGAGTTGCCAGTAAATATGCTATTGCCAATGAGTACGACAAAATGATGTCGGCTATGGGCGCACAAGGAACGAATGCTTTTACTTCTTTTGAGCAAACTGTTTATACTGATGATGTTCCAAGTAGTTCTTTGGACAAATATTTGGCAGTACAGGCGGAACGTTTTAGAAATCCAATTCTAAGAATTTTTCATACCGAGCTAGAAGCCGTCTATGAAGAAAAAAACAGGAGTTTGGATAATGATGGTCGAAAAGTTTCTGAAGCGTTATTTGCCAACTTATTCAAAAAACACAATTATGGTTTACAAACCACTATTGGAACAGTTGAGCATTTAAAAAATCCATCTTTACTAGAAATCAGAAAGTATTTTAACAAATACTACGTGCCTAATAATATGGGTATTATCTTATCAGGTGATTTCAATCCAGACGAAGTAATTGCAAAAATAGACAAGGCTTTTGCTTATATGCAACCTAAAGCAATCGAAAAATACACTTTTGAACCAGAAGCACCAATAACAGCACCAATAGCGATTGAAGTTGTTGGCCCAGATGCGGAGAGTTTTGCCATCGGTTACCGTCTTCCTGGCAACAAAGACAAAGATGCCTTATTAGCGAATTTAGTTGGACAAGTGCTTACTAATGGCAAAGCCGGTTTATTGGATTTGAATTTAGTTAAGAAACAAAAAATGCTTCGCGCGA
This sequence comes from Flavobacterium sp. RSSA_27, assembly GCF_051547125.1. Taxonomy (NCBI): domain Bacteria; kingdom Pseudomonadati; phylum Bacteroidota; class Flavobacteriia; order Flavobacteriales; family Flavobacteriaceae; genus Flavobacterium; species Flavobacterium sp. RSSA_27. The sequence continues at coordinate 34,020 of NZ_JBPTTN010000002.1, read as the reverse complement.
GCGCATTCAACTACAGCCTGATCGATTATAGTGTTCTTTATTTATCTGCAGCACCTACTACTGGTCAAACCTTAGAAGAAGCAAAAGCATTAGTCTTAGCTGAGATTGAAAATTTAAAGAAAGGAAACTTTGACGATGATTTAATTCCTTCAATCATCAATAACATTAAAAAAAGTAAAATCTACGAAACTGAAAAATACGGAGATCGCGCTAACAATTTAATGAGCAACTTTACTTCAGAATTAGACTGGAGAGATCAAGTAGCTTATGTAAACGATTTGTCAAAATTAAAAAAAGAAGATATTGTAGCCTTTGCTAACAAATATCTTGGAGACAATTATGTAGTCGTTTTCAAAAGAAAAGGAGAAAACAAAAACAAGATTAAAATTGAAAAACCACAAATTACTCCTGTTGAAACCAATGCGGACAAACAATCTGAGTTCTTAAAACAAGTCAACGCAATTCCAAGTATGGCTTCAACACCAGTATTTTTGGATTACAACAAAGACATTCAGAAATCTAAAATCGAAAAAGCAGAAGTACTTTATGTTCAAAACAAAGACAACTCTATTTTTAGATTAAAATACCGTTATAAAATCGGCACTCTAAATGACTCAAAACAAGCCTTAGCAACACAATACATTCAATTTTTAGGTACCGATAAAATGAGTGCCGAACAAATTTCAAAAGCATTCTATAAAATTGCGTGTAGTTTTAATATCTCAAGCGGTGAAGAATACACCACTGTGAGCATTGAAGGATTACAAGAAAATTTTGAAAAAGCAGTTCAATTGTACGAAGAAGTGATTTCAAATGCCAAAGCTGATGAAAACGCTTTGAAAGCTTTAAAAGCAAGGATTGCAAAATCTAGAAAAGATGTAAAAGCAAACAAAAATGCAATTTTACAAGGACTAACTAGCTATGCTACTTATGGTCCAGTCAATAAATTCAACTCTATTTTAACAACAGCTGAATTAGAATCCTTGACAACAGAAGATTTAATGAGTCGTTTGAAAAATATGAACAATTACGAACAAACGATCATTTATTATGGTCCAGCACCATTAACTACTTTTGTGAATCAATTAAAAGCCCTACACAAAGTTCCAGCAACTTTTACTGCAACACCAGCAGCGAAAGTTTTCAAGCCATTGGTACAAACTCAAAATCAAGTGTTTTTTACCAATTATGATATGGTACAAGCTGAAACGCGTTGGGTAAGAAATACGGAAACCTATGATGCCAATAAAAATGCAATCATTAATGTATTCAATAACTATTTCGGTGGCGGTATGGGATCAGTAGTTTTTCAAACTATCAGAGAAAGTAAAGCCTTAGCTTATAGCACCTATGGATATTATGTAGAACCACAAAAGAAAGAAGACAACTACCTTGTATTGAATTACGTTGGAAGTCAAGCAGACAAATTCAAAGAAGCTACAACAGCGATGAATGAACTTTTGAACAACTTACCTGAATTACCCGAAAATTTAAATTTAGCCAAAGGTCAAGTTAAAAAAGACATTCAAACCGAGAGAATCACTCAAGACAACATTATCTTTAATTACCTAGCTGCTAAACAATTGGGATTAAAAGACGATATTAGAAAAAAGACATTCTCAACTGTAGAACAAATTTCTATGAAGGACCTCAAAACTTTTCACAATACCTTCATAGCCAATAAACCATACAGTTATGCTATTGTAGCATCTGAAAGTAAGATTGATATGAATGAAATGAAAAAACTAGGAGAAATAAAGAAAGTATCTTTAGAAGAAATTTTCGGATTCTAATCTTTTTATCCACTAAAGAAAGACTGCTTTTAGCGGTCTTTTTTTATATTTACAGCCATCAACAACCATTGATAAAATAAACTAAGAACACTTACCCTAATGAAAGTATATACTAAAACTGGTGACTCAGGAACCACATCCCTATTTGGAGGAACGCGAGTACCAAAAGATCACGCTCGAATTGAAAGCTACGGCACAGTCGATGAGCTGAACTCCTACATTGGCTTGATTCGGGATCAAGAAATGGACAACCATTACAAAAACACACTTATAGAAGTGCAAGATCGCTTATTTACCATCGGCGCCATTCTTGCCACTCCACCAGAAAAAGAGGTGCTAAAAAATGGTGAGTTGCGTCTAAAAAAATTAGGCATTACTGATCAAGATATTGAGTTCCTTGAAATAGAAATTGACACAATGGAAGCTTTATTGCCTCCAATGACGCATTTTGTACTTCCAGGCGGACACACCACCGTGTCATATTGTCATATTGCCCGTTGTGTATGCCGACGTGCAGAGCGCTTAGCGGTACATTTAAGTCATAATGAGCCAGTAGCTCCAATAGCAATTCAGTACTTAAACCGACTTTCTGACTACCTTTTTGTATTGGCACGAAAGTTGACCCTAGACTTAAACGCAGAGGAAGTAAAATGGATTCCTAGAAAGTAAAAACTTTCTTAAAATTCCATTTTTAAATCCCAAATTCCAATCCTTCAAAGTTAAAATTTAGCAATAGAAATTTCTTTTTTGGAACTTGGATTTTCTTGCTTGGAATTTGGAATTTCTTCTTTAGAATTTTTAAAAATAACGTTCTTAACTTTACGCAAAATTAAATTGCATTTTACTTGTTTTATTCCGTAAAAAAATTATTTTTGCACAAATTAAATCGACAAAATATGTATTGGACATTAGAATTAGCATCTTATTTAAGTGATGCACCATGGCCTGCTAACAAAGACGAACTTATTGACTACGCTATTAGAGCTGGTGCTCCATTAGAAGTAGTAGAAAACCTTCAATCTATTGAAGATGAGGGCGAGATATATGAATCAATGGAAGAAATTTGGCCAGATTATCCTACGGACGAAGATTACCTTTGGAACGAGGATGAGTATTAAAAAGTAACCCAAGAAAAAGTCTCAAAAAAGAGGCTTTTTTTTTGTTAGAAATAACACAAAATAAAAAACAGAAATACAACTAAATCATGAGTTTCATAAACAGCATATTAAAAGTATTTGTAGGTGACAAGTCTCAAAAAGATGTCAAAGCTTTACAACCTTATCTAAATAAAATTAAGAGTTTTGAAAGTACTCTTCAAGCTCTTTCACACGATGAATTGAGAGCCAAAACTGCTTTCTTTAAAGAAAAAATCAAGCAAGCAAGAGCCGAGAAAGATGCCAAAATTGCTGCTTTAAAAGAAGAAGTAGAAACTATTTCGGATATCGACAAAAGAGAAGATATTTATATCGCTATTGATGCTTTGGAAAAAGAAGCTTATGATATTTCTGAAAAAACTTTACTAGAAATTCTTCCTGAAGCTTTTGCAGTAGTAAAAGAAACAGCTAGAAGATTCAAAGAAAATACAACAATTAGTGTTACTGCTACTCCAAAAGACAGAGAATTATCAGCTACTAAAAGCTATATCAACATTGTTGGCGATACAGCTAATTGGGCTAATTCATGGAATGCCGCTGGTAAAGAAATCACTTGGGACATGATTCACTACGACGTTCAGTTGATTGGCGGTATGGTGTTGCACCAAGGTAAAATTTCTGAGATGCAAACGGGTGAAGGAAAAACATTAGTTGCTACGCTTCCTTTGTACTTAAATGCTTTGACAGGAAACGGAGTACACTTAGTAACCGTAAATGACTACTTAGCAAAACGTGATAGTACTTGGAAAGCTCCTTTGTTCGAATTTCATGGTTTGACTGTTGATTGTATTGACAACCACGAACCTAATTCTGAGGGTAGAAAAAAAGCCTACGATGCAGACATCACTTACGGAACCAATAACGAATTTGGTTTTGATTACCTAAGAGACAATATGGCACATTCGCCTGAGGATTTAGTGCAACGTAAACACAATTACGCCATTGTCGATGAGGTGGATTCTGTTTTGATTGATGACGCTAGAACGCCTTTGATTATTTCTGGCCCAGTTCCTCAAGGAGACCGTCATGAATTTTTAGAATTAAAACCCAAAATCGAAAACTTAGTCAGTTTACAACGTCAAATAGCCAATGGATTTTTGGCAGAAGCTAAAAAGCTAATCAAAGAAGGAAACACCAAAGATGGTGGTTTCAATTTATTGAGAGCCTACAGAAGTTTACCAAAAAACAAAGCATTGATTAAATTCTTGAGTGAAGAAGGTATCAAACAATTGCTTCAAAAAACCGAAAATCAATACATGCAAGACAACAATCGCGAAATGCATATTGTTGACGAAGCTTTATATTTTGTAATTGAAGAAAAAAACAATCAAGTAGAATTGACAGATAACGGAATCAAATTCCTTTCTGGTGATACTGATGCAGACTTTTTTGTGCTTCCAGACATTGGAACTGAAATAGCCAATATAGAAAAACAACACTTGGACAAAGATGCCGAAGCAGAAGCTAAAGAACGTTTGTTCCAAGATTTTGGTGTAAAAAGCGAACGTATCCATACTTTGACACAATTATTAAAGGCCTATACGCTTTTTGAAAAAGATGTAGAATATGTAATCATGGACAATAAAATCCTTATTGTTGATGAACAAACAGGACGTATCATGGACGGACGTCGTTATTCTGACGGATTACATCAAGCCATTGAAGCTAAAGAAAATGTAAAAATTGAAGCAGCCACTCAAACTTTTGCTACTGTTACTTTGCAAAATTACTTCAGAATGTATAATAAGCTGGCTGGAATGACTGGTACAGCTGTAACAGAGGCTGGCGAGTTATGGCAAATCTACAAATTGGATGTTGTTGAAATTCCAACAAACAAGGGAATATCCAGAATTGACAAAGACGATTTGATTTACAAAACCACTCGTGAAAAATTCAATGCTGTAATAGAAGATGTTACCGAATTGTCTAAAGCAGGAAGACCAGTCTTGATTGGAACTACTTCTGTTGAAATCTCAGAATTATTGAGCAGAATGCTTAAAATGCGTGGTATTACTCACAACGTATTGAATGCCAAAATGCACAAACAAGAGGCTCAAATTGTTGAAGAAGCAGGTAAACCAGGTGTGGTAACTATTGCTACGAACATGGCGGGTCGTGGAACGGATATCAAATTGACTCCAGAGGTAAAAGCAGCTGGTGGATTGGCTATTATCGGTACGGAACGTCACGATTCGCGTCGTGTGGACCGTCAGTTACGTGGTCGTGCAGGTCGTCAAGGAGACCCAGGAAGTTCTCAATTCTATGTTTCTTTAGAAGATAACTTAATGCGTTTGTTTGGTTCTGAAAGAGTAGCCAAAGTAATGGATAGAATGGGCTTACAAGAAGGTGAAGTAATTCAACATTCTATGATGACCAAATCTATTGAACGTGCACAGAAAAAAGTAGAAGAAAACAACTTTGGAGTTCGTAAACGTTTATTAGAATATGATGACGTAATGAACGCACAACGTGAAGTGGTATACAAACGTCGTCGTCATGCTTTGTTTGGCGAGCGTTTGAAATTAGATATCGCCAATATGTTGTATGATACTTGCGAATTGATTGTTACCAACAATAAATTAAGCAACGATTACAAAAACTTCGAGTTTGAATTGATTCGTTATTTCTCTATTACATCACCAGTTAGCGAAAGTGATTTTGCCAAACTGAATGAAATGGAATTAACTGGAAAAGTGTACAAAGCTACTTTGGATTTTTACACCGAAAAAACAGCAAGAAGTGCTAGAGAGGCCTTCCCTATTATCAAAAGTGTATATGAGGACCCAAACAACCAATTCGAGCGCATTGTAGTTCCTTTCTCTGACGGCATCAAATCCTTGAATGTGGTGACCGATTTGAAAAAAGCTTATGATACTGAAGGAGCACAATTAGTAGCTGATTTTGAGAAAAACATCACTTTAGCGATTGTAGACGAAGCTTGGAAAAAACATTTACGTAAAATGGACGAATTGAAACAATCGGTTCAATTGGCAGTTCACGAACAAAAAGACCCCTTGCTTATTTACAAGTTAGAAGCCTTCAACTTATTCCGCTCTATGTTGGATAATGTGAATAAAGAAGTGATTTCATTCTTGTTTAAAGGTGACTTACCAGCTCAAGAAAATCAAAGAATTCAAGAAGCTAAAGAAGTTGCTCGTCCAAAAGACGACTACCAATTGAATAAAGACGAAATCGAGAACAGCGAAAGTATCAATCGTGAGGCAGGACAAACACAAGCCCGTCAGGTGACTGAAACTATTGTTCGCGACCAGCCTAAAATTAATCGTAATGACACGGTAACTATTCAAGAAGTAGCTACTGGTAAAACCGAAACGATGAAATACAAAAAAGCTGAAAGCTTATTAGCAGCTGGAACTTGGGTTTTAGTAAGCTAAACCCAATTTTATATAACAAAACAAAGGCTACCCAAAAAGTAGCCTTTGTTGTTTTTATGCCACTTGTTACTTTTCAACGGATTAAAATCGGTTGCTACAACATGTGTTGTTCCTACGGAACAATAATATTATTTCCCATTCTCCTCAAAGTAACGCGCCTCGATGCGTTTGATATCTTTGATGGATTTTCGTGCCCAATCGAGTCGTTTTTCGAGAATTTGGGCTTCGGTTAATTGCCAAGGAATATCGGAATTGCGCAATCGATTGGTTAGATTTTGCAAAATAATTGCAGCGGATACTGAAATATTCAAACTTTCAGTGAAACCTACCATAGGGATTTTGAGAAATCCATCGGCTTTTTGCATAATCTCTTCTGATAAACCTTCTTTTTCGGTACCAAAACACAAAGCGCTGGGTTTAGAAAAATCAAAATCCTCCAAATCACAATCGTCTGTGTGAGGTGTGGTGGCTATGATTTGGTAACCTTTACTTTTTAGCGTATCGATACAATTGCTTACCGAATCAAATGGGGTAATATCGACCCATTTTTGAGCGCCCATAGCGATTTGTTTGTCGATTCGTTTTCCAAAACGCTGCTCGATTACATTCATATTTTGTACCCCAAAAACCTCGCAACTACGCATAACCGCACTTGCATTGTGCATTTGAAAAACATCTTCGACCACCACTGTAAAGTGATTGGTTCTGTTTTTGAGTACTTTTAAAAAATTTTCTTTTCTATTGTCGGTTAAAAATCCTTCCAAATAGTCTAGGTAATCCAAATTTATCATTCCCAATTTTTTCGGCAAAAATAAGAAAAGATTAGAATATGGAATTGGGATTTGGGATTTTGGGATTTGGGATTTGGGATTTGTCCCTACAGCTATCGAGACAATTTTAAAGGGTATTCAATTGTTGTTTTAGTAGGGCGACTTCGGTGGGATTGGGAAGTTCGCTGTGGTCGGTAATCGCGGCGGAATGGTAGTACACGGCTCGGGTGGTTTGGCTCAGCCAGTGGGCATTGCTCGAGCGCAATCCGCCTCCAGGCATCACCGTAATGCGGTCACTAGCGTGTGCGACCAATTGTTGTAGGAGGTCAGCGCCTTCGGTCACATTGGTGCGCACACCAGAAGTGAGGACTGTTTTGAAGCCACAAGCCACTAACGTTTCTAACCCTTGCAGCGAATTAGCAATGCCATCGAAAGCGCGGTGAAAGGTGCAAGGCAACGGATGCGCCAAGTGCACCAAAGCCGCATTGGCCTCGGTATGAATGCTGCCGTCGGGATGGAGTATCCCAAACACAAAACCATCGACGCCGAGATTTTTGAAAGCGGTAATGCTGTTTTTCATCGCTTGGAACTCGGTTTGGGTGTAGACAAAGTCGCCTTCGCGTGGGCGAATCATCACGTTGAGCGCTACGGTGGTCAGGGCACGTGCGGCTTGGACCATTTCGGCGGGAGGTGTGATGCCACCAGCGGCTCGGTCGAGACACAATTCGATTCTGTCGGCACCATTTTCTTGGGCGATGGCAATGGCGTCTAAGCTAAAACAGGCGATTTCTAATTGGTTCATTTTTATTCTTAGTTACAGGCTTTACTTTTTACTATGAAGAGGGTTACTTCGGTTGCTATCGTCTTTTTTGTCACCTCGAGCGCAGTCGAGAGGCTCTTCTGGTTATCGACTGTACTTTGGCTTCGCTCAGAATGACCGCTCAACTTGACAAAGTAAACATCATTTTATATTGTTTTTTAGCATAAAAATTATACTTAGAACTGACACTTGGTTTTTATTATCCTATATGTTCTTAATGATTCACTACTGTTTTATTTTAAAAAGTAGTTCGCATCGATGAGTTGGTTGCCCGAAGCATCGTGCACCGCGTAATTGAATCCACCTTGAATGCAATACGAGCCATACTCGCCTTGCTTGTTCAACGCAATAAATCCAACTTGGATGTCTTTGAGGTTTTTGCCACGGTTTTGGGTGAGTTTTACAATGCGTGCCACGGCTTCTTCGCAGGCTTCTTGTGGAGATTTTCCTTGTCGCATCAACTCAACCACCAAATGACAACCCGAAATACGCACGACTTCTTCGCCATGTCCTGTGGCGGTTGCGGCTCCAATTTCGTTATCGACATACAAACCTGCTCCAATAATGGGCGAATCGCCCAAACGGCCGTGCATCTTGAACGCCATACCGCTAGTGGTACAAGCGCCAGACAAATCTCCGTGACTGTCCAAAGCAATCATTCCAATGGTATCGTGGTTTTCGATATTGGCGATGGGTTTGTACTCGCTGGTTTTGAGCCATTCTTTCCACTCTTTTTCGCTGGCTTCGACCAATAAATTTTCTTTGGTAAATCCTTGCGAAAGGGCAAACTGCAAAGCCCCATCGCCTACCAACATCACATGAGGCGTTTTTTCCATCACTGCACGCGCCACCGAAATAGGATGCTTAATGTGTTCCAAACAACCCACGGCACCAATATTGGCTTTTTCGTCCATAATGCAAGCGTCGAGCGTAACACGTCCGTCGCGATCGGGTCGTCCACCGTAACCCACACTGCGCTCGTTGGGATCGCCTTCGGGAATTTTGACCCCTGCTTCTACTGCGTCTAAGGCTTTGCCATTATTTTTAAGGACTTCCCAAGCAGCGGCATTGGCTTGAAGACCAAAGTTCCAAGTGGACAACACTATAGGTTTTCGGATTTTGGAAGGGGTTGGAATAGGTGTTTCTTCTGAAGTAGCAGCAAACGAAGGCAAAACCACAGCGGCTGAGGCTATAGTAGCGGTTTTTAGAAAATGGCGACGGTTGGTCATGGCACTATTTTTTTGGTTGTGACCAAATTAGGAAAATTTAGAAGATCTAATGATATGAATAAACAAAAAAAGGTCTAGAACATTTGCTCTAGACCTTTCTTATCCTTAGTCGTAACTTTAATTTACCATTTGATAATCGCGCTTGCCCAAGTAAATCCACTACCAAAAGCAGCTAAAACAACTGTATCACCATCTTTGATTTTTCCTTGTTCCCAAGCTTCAGTCAAGGCGATTGGCACAGAGGCCGCGGTTGTGTTTCCGTATTTTTGAATGTTGTTGAATACTTGATCATCATTCAATTTGAATTTGTTCTGAATGAACTGAGAAATTCTCAAATTCGCTTGATGTGGAATCAACATATCAATATCTGAAACTTCTAAATTGTTCGCTTGTAATCCTTCATTGATTACCTCTGCAAAACGAACTACAGCATTTTTGAATACAAATTGTCCGTTCATGTAAGGGAAATAACTTTCGTCATTCGGGTCATTATCGGCCAAAATATCATTTACCCAACGACCACCCATTCCCGGCGCAATAAGCGATAATTCCTCAGCATGTTGTCCTTCTGAATGCAAATGCGTAGACAAAATTCCTTTGGTCAAATCTTCTTCTCTTGACAAAACAGCGGCTCCTGCCCCATCACCAAAAATTACTGATACACCACGACCACGTGTTGTCATGTCCAATCCTGAAGAATGTACCTCAGAACCAATTACCAAAACGTTTTTGTACATTCCAGTTTTGATGTATTGATCAGCCACTGACAATCCGTACACAAAACCTGAACATTGATTTCTAATATCAATAGCGCCAACAGTTTTTAAACCTAAATCGCGTTGCACCAAAACTCCTGGTCCTGGGAAATAATAATCAGGACTTAGAGTAGCAAAAACTACAAAGTCAATATCTTCTTTGGCAATACCGGCACGCTGAATAGCAATCTCGGCTGCTTTTACTCCCATTGTAGTGGTCGTATCTTCCCCTTTGATAATGTGGCGACGCTCTTTGATTCCGGTACGCTCTTGAATCCATTCATCATTGGTTTCCATTATCTTTGACAAATCGTCATTTGTAACCACATTTGAAGGAACATAAAATCCTAATCCTGCTATTTTAGAGTGATACATAAGTATTTGTTTTTCATTAAAAATTGATTGACAAAATTAAACATCTTTTAAAAAGACGCCACACAATTTAGTCTTTTTTTTGATATATTCATTTCAACAACAGTAAAATTATGACTTAACTACATTTTTACTTTGAAAAAAATTAATTCTAAACCCTTGTAACATTTTGCTCTAAATACTGTCTAATTCTCTTTGAAACATTTCTTTAACTAACTATTTACATTCATGAAGTTAAAACTCACACTCCTGTTTCTAGGTTTCGGTTTTTCTATCTTGGCTCAAGAAAATCTGAGCTATCAAAAACCTTCTAAATCCATTTTGGATTTAGCCGATTACGAACGCGCTCCTTCGGTTTCGATGGACACCAAAAAAGAATTTCTTTTGCTTTCTTACCGAAACACCTACAAAACGCTTGACGACCTCAACCAAGAAGAATTGCGTTTGGGTGGATTGCGTATCAATCCAATTACCAACATTTCGAGTACAGTAACGTACATCAACAATTTAAAACTTCGAAAAATAAAAGACAAAAACGAAGTTCAAGTGGCAGGATTACCGGCTAATGCAAAAATTAGCAATCTGTCTTGGTCGCCGAACGACACTAAAATTTTGTTTACAAATACCGCTGCCAATGGTGTAGAACTTTGGGTAATTGATGTCGCTTCGGCACAAGCCAAAAAACTAACTGAGGCGAATTTGAATGCTAACCTAGGTACTCCGTTTAGCTGGTTTGGCGACAACGAAACAGTATTGGTCAAACTATTGCCTAGCAACAGAAAGCCTTTATTGGATGCCAAAAAAGATTTGCCTGCGGGGCCAATCATCTCGAATGCTAGTGGTGCAAAATCCCAAAACAGAACCTATCCAGACATGTTGAAAAACAAAAATGACGAGATCAATTTTGAAAACATCATCACTTCTGAATTGTACAAAATCACATTGAGTGGTAACAAAACCCTTTTCAAATCGGCTGATATGTTTGCTGGTCAAAGTTTATCTCCTGATGGGAATTATATTATGATTACTACGATTCAAAAACCGTTTTCTTATATCGTGCCTTTGAATCGTTTCCCAATGAAATCTGTAGTGTATGACAAAAGCGGAAAGGAAGTAAAAGTCGTAAACGAAACTCCTTTGACCGAAATTATGCCAAAAGGATTTATGGCGGTTCAAAAAGGAAAAAGATCCCTGATGTGGAGAAACGACAAACCAGCTACTTTGGCTTTTGTAGAAGCGCTTGACGAAGGAGATCCAGCAAATAAAGTAGCGTTTAGAGACGAAGTGTTCTTATGGGAAGCTCCGTTCACTGCAAATCCAACTTCGTTAGTAAAAACACCTCAACGTTTTAGTGATATTACTTGGGGGAATGACAACGTTGCCATCGTATCGGATGAATGGTATGACACCAGAAATACCAAAACTTACTTGATCAATCCATCGAATCCATCACAACAGCCAAAAGTGATTACCGACAGAAACTCACAAGACGTATACGCTGACCCAGGTAATTTTGAAACTAGAAAAAACAAATACAACCGCTATGTTTTGGCTATCGAAAACGACAAAGCTTTCCGTATTGGAGATGGGTACACCAAAGAAGGACAATTCCCATTCATTGACGAATTGAACTTAAAAACGTTACAAAGCAAACGTTTGTATACCTCAACTTACAAAGACAAAAAAGAAGATTTGATTGAAGTAGAGGATTTCAAAAAAGGAACGGTTTTGGTACAAATTCAGTCCAAAAACGATTACCCAAATTACTTCTTTAGAAACATCAACCAAAAAGACAAACTTACTCCTATCACCGATTTCAAAAATCCATTTGAAAGCATCAAAAATGTGAGCAAAGAGGTAATCAAATACAAACGTAAAGATGGTGTTGAATTATCTGGAACCTTGTACTTGCCTGTAGGCTATGATAAAACCAAAAAAGAAAAATTGCCGTTATTAATTTGGGCCTACCCTGCCGAATACAAAGACAAAAACAGCGCGGGACAAAGCACTCAAAATCCTAACGAATTTACCTTTCCTAACTATGGCTCTTTTGTGTATTGGGTAACCAAAGGCTATGTGGTTTTAGACGACGCTTCGTTCCCAATTATTGGAGAAGGAAAAACCGAACCTAACGACAACTTTATTTCCCAACTAGTAGACAATGCTGAAGCTGCTATCAACGCAGTAGACGCTTTGGGTTATATCAACAGAAAAAAAGTTGCTGTGGGTGGTCACTCTTACGGTGCTTTCATGACGGCTAATTTGTTGACACATTCCAATCTTTTTGCTTGTGGGATTGCACGAAGCGGCGCTTACAACAGAACGTTAACGCCTTTTGGTTTTCAAAGTGAGCAACGCAATTACTGGGAAACCCCTGAGGTATACACGACCATGTCGCCTTTTATGCATGCGGATAAAATGAAAACTCCATTACTACTAGTTCACGGAGAAGCTGACAATAATCCTGGTACTTTTACTTTACAAACAGAACGCTATTTCCAAGCTATAAAAGGATTGGGTGGCCCTGCTCGTATGGTTATTCTACCTAAAGAAAGTCATGGTTACGCCGCCAAAGAAAACATCTTGCACTTACTTTGGGAACAAGATCAATTCTTAGAAAAATACTTAAAAAACTAAGTCAAATTAGTTCCACCAAAAAAAAGAGACAACCTAAAAAAGTTGTCTCTTTCTTGTTATGTTTTCACCATAAAAATTATAAAATTTTCAAATAGACTACTTGATTCACTTCTAATGCTGTTTCATGCTCAAAGAAAATAGCTTTACGATCAAATGCCGCCTTAATTAAAAATCGGCTCCCTTTAAAATAGGACTGTTTTACAACCGCTTGAATGGTGCCCACAGGGGAAACTTTTAATTGATGCGGATACAGCAACACCATTTCATCCTCACCCTCAATCGGCATTAATTGTGACATTCTCAATTCGTTGACTTCTCCAAACAAAGAAGCAACATATTTGTTAATTGGAAATTGATACACTGCTGCAGAAGGAGCTTTTTCAATCACTCTTCCTTGTTGTAAAACTATAGTTTCGTCTGAAAAAGAGAGTGCATCGGTACTATCGTGTGTGGCAATAATACACGTAATTCCTTTTTTCTTTAAATAAGCAAATAAATTACGACGCAGTGCATTTTTTCTAAAATTATCAATATGGCTAAACGGTTCATCTAGTAATAACACCTGAGGTTCTACGGCCAAAACCTTAGCTAATGCAACGCGCTGTTGTTGACCTCCACTCAAATCTTTGGCTCGTACTTTGGCAAACTCAGTCATTTCTACCATTTCAAGTAATTCTTGAACCCTTAATTTTTTTAATGGCATAAAACCGTTGGTTAAAAACTTACCTACATTTTCAGCAACCGTTTCAAAAGGCATCAAATCAAAATCTTGTGCAAGATATTTCATAAAAGGCATACCCGGAATCAAATTGTATTTGGGCCCTAAAACGCGTGTTTTATTAAAGAAAATTTTCCCTTCATTCAAATCATACATTCCATAAATGAGTTTCAGTAAGGTACTTTTACCACAACCGCTCTCGCCAATTAGTGCAATATTTTGTCCTTTTTCTACGGTAAAATCAACATTCTGAATTATCGCTTTGTCTGTGTAAGCGAAGGAAATATTTTGAACTTCAAGCATTATTTATTGTATCATTAGTAAAAAACAAAGATAGTGGCTTTATAAAAAATAAGCTGTTGAAAATTTCATTTTATATAAAAAAAAGCTGCTTCCAATGAAACAGCTTTCTAGCTTTATTTTCTATTTCGAATTATTGACCATTTTTAGCATCTTCAATCATTTTGGCATTGGCAGTTATGGCAAATTCTACTCTTCGATTTTGAGCCATTCCTTCTGGTGTGTCATTTGGCGCAATTGGATCAGCAATCCCAAAACCTGAAGTTTTAAATCGGCTCGCCACTAATCCTTTTCCAATTAAATACGCTTTTACGGATTCGGCTCTTTTTTGGGATAGTGTCAAATTGTACTCTGGTTTTCCGGAACTATCGGTGTATCCAAAAATTTCAATATTGGTATCGCCATATTCTTTAAATACAGGTATCAATTTATCAAGATTGGCTTGTGCTTGGGGAGTCAAACTTGATTTATTGGTATCAAATCGAACGGCATTTTCATTTAAAGTTAAATGAATGCCTTCACCTACACGTTGTACATCAGCGCCTGGTAAGGCTTGACTGATTTCACGTGCTTGTTTGTCCATCTTTTTCCCAATCAAGGCTCCTGCTCCACCTCCTATTGCTGCACCTATTGCTGCACCAAGAGCTGCATTGCCACCATGACCTATATTATTCCCTAAAATCCCACCAATTAGTGCCCCAGCCGCTACGCCAATACCGGCTCCTTTTTGTGTGTTATTAGCATTTTTCACAGAGTTACAAGCGGAAAATAAACTGCTAAATAAAAATACCACTGTCAAGCTTAGAATTGTGATTTTTTTCATGAGTTCTAAAAATTAGTTTGTTTTTTTAAAATAATAAACAATGTTTTTCTGTTGCCCCGCAACATCAATTTTATCGATAAGTTCAAAGCTAGTCTCGGTTTGATTAGCGACTTTCAATAAAAATCCTGATTGGACAGTTTTAGACTTCACACCAGCCTCAACAATTTTGAGAACAAACATTCCTTCATTATTGATGCTCCAAACTATGGGCGAAGAAAACGCGGGACATCCAGCTCCAGTCAATGCCATACTGCCTTTGTTATTGTTAGAAATAAAATTCCAAGTACTACCAATAAAGCATTTAGAATCTGCAATGTTGAATGAATTTACTTTAAAATACTCAGAACCAGGATAGGTTACATCCGTAATTTGCCAATTTCCTTTGATGGCAACTTGTGATTTTTTATCCAATTTGGTTGCTGCAACGGGAGCTGTGGGGGCAACTGCTGGGGCACTTGATTTACAGGCAAATAGCAAAAAAACAAAGGTACCCAATAGAATAAATTTCCTCATAACTATAACTAGTTTAAAATTAATAGATTAACAAAGATACAACACAAAAAAATTGCTTTAACCCGAAATCAATTGTTTTTTTTATATAATCGTTGCGACATTTTGTCATTTTCTAGTCAAATGGTATTCTATTTGAAGCAAGGCTTGCATCAAATTCAACTTAAAATAGTATTATAATTATGACAACAGGTAAAATTAATGTTTCAGTAGAAAACATCTTTCCTCTAATCAAAAAGTTTTTATACAGTGATCACGAAATTTTCTTGCGTGAATTGATTTCAAATGGAACCGATGCTACTCTAAAATTAAAGCACCTAACCAGTATAGGAGAGGCTAAAGTAGAGTATGGCAATCCAATCATTGAAGTTAAAATTGACAAAGAGGGAAAAAAAATTCACATCATTGACCAAGGTCTAGGAATGACTGCTGATGAAGTTGAAAAATACATCAACCAGGTCGCTTTTTCTGGTGCCGAAGAATTCCTAGACAAATACAAAGATTCAGCTAAAGACTCCGGTATTATCGGTCATTTTGGTTTAGGATTCTACTCTGCCTTTATGGTGGCTGAAAAAGTAGAGATTTTCACCAAATCATACAAAGACGAACCAGCCGCTCACTGGACTTGTGATGGTAGCCCAGAATTTTCATTAGAACCTTGCGAAAAAACCGACCGCGGTACTGAAATAGTGTTGCACGTTGCGGAAGATTCTTTAGAGTTTTTGGAAGAAAGCAAAATCAGAGAGTTGTTGAACAAATACAACAAATTCATGCCAATTCCAATTAAGTTTGGAACAAAAAAAGAAACACTTCCTAAACCTGAAGATGCTCCAGAAGACTACAAACCTGAGACTATTGAAGTTGACAACATCATCAACAACCCAAATCCAGCTTGGACTAAACAACCTACGGATTTAAAAGAGGAGGATTACAAAAACTTCTATCGTGAATTGTATCCAATGCAGTTTGAAGAACCGTTGTTTCATATTCACTTAAATGTTGATTATCCTTTCAACTTAACTGGTATTTTGTACTTCCCAAAATTAGGTGCCGATTTACAAATCCAAAGAGATAAAATTCAGTTGTTCCAAAACCAAGTTTATGTAACCGACAACGTAGAAGGTATTGTTCCGGAATTCTTAATGATGCTTCGTGGAGTAGTTGATTCTCCAGACATTCCGTTGAACGTTTCTCGTTCTGGATTGCAAGCTGATGGTGCTGTGAAGAAAATTTCAAATTATATCACTCGTAAAGTTGCCGATAAGTTGAAATCATTATTCAACGAAAACAGAGCTGATTTTGAAGCCAAATGGAATGATATCAAAATTGTATTAGAATATGGAATGCTTTCTGAAGACAAATTCTATGAAAAAGCAGGAGCCTTCGTATTGTATCCAACGGTAGAAGATAAATACTTTACACTTGATGAATTGAAAGAGGCTATCAAGGAAAACCAAACGGATAAAGATGGTAAATTGGTGGTATTGTATGCTGGAAACAAAGAAGCACAACACTCTTATATCGAAATTGCAAAAGATAAAGGATACCAAGTATTGTTGCTAGATTCTCCAATCATTCCTCATTTGATTCAAAAATTAGAATCAGACAACAGCGGACTAACTTTTGTTCGTGTAGATTCTGACCACATTGATAATTTAATCAAAAAAGAAGAAACTGCGATTTCTAAATTATCTTCTGAAGAACAAGACAGTTTGAAATCAGTAGTAGAAAACATTGTTCCTAAACAAACGTATACCGTTCAGTTAGAAGCTTTGGATAGTAGTGCGGCGCCATTCATCATCACACAACCTGAATTCATGCGTCGTATGAAAGAAATGAGTCAAACCGGTGGCGGTGGAATGTTCGGAATGGGTAATTTCCCAGAAATGTACAACTTAGTGGTGAACACCAATTCTGATTTGGCTACCAGCATCTTGAACAATGAAGACAAAACCGTTCAAGAGAACTTGGTAAAACAAGCTCTAGATTTGGCCAAACTCTCTCAAAACTTATTAAAAGGAGAAGCTTTGACAGCTTTTGTAAAAAGAAGTTTTGAAATGATTAAATAATTTGGATTATCTAAAAAAAACTAAGACCTGCAAAATTCGTTTTGCAGGTCTTTTTTATAGTTTTTATTTTGAGCGAATAGAACTTTTACAACTACTAGATTGAATCACAAAAATTTGTGTATTTTTATTGAGAAATTCCAAAGGTATCTCATTATGTACAAACAAGCAACCAACGACTATTTTCTTCCTTCTTTTTTAAAATCTACACCAATAAAGATTTTCATAGTCGCATTTATTTATAATGCTCTTGCTTTCATTAGCTATCAAATTACTGTTACTCCAGACAATATTGCACCTATCTATCCGGCAGCAGGGTTTGCACTTGCTTCGGTTTTAATCATGGGGCGAAAAACGCTCATAGGGATTTGGGTTGGCTCAATAGTTGCCAATTTGTTTGCTTTTTGGGACACTTGTCAAATGCTAAAAATAGCATTAACCAATACTATTATGACTGCTGTTTTAGTGGCAACTGGAGTTACATTGGGAGCAGCTTTGGGCGCCTATTGCATAAATATTCTGAATAAAGGAGAATATCCTTTAAAAACAGGTTTTAGTGTGATACTATTTTTGGCTGTAAGTGTCTTTTACTGTGCCATCTGTTCTTTATTGGGTGTAAGTGCCATTTCGCTTTTTGGATTAAGCGATTCAAATCAATTCATTTTCAACTGGACAACTTGGTGGCAAGGTGACTTGATAGGAACCATTATATTAACACCTTTTTTAACCTCTTGGTTATATCGATATCATATCAAAATTATTGCTACATCACTTTTTGAAGCTATAGCATTGGGTCTAGCCACTATTTTAATATGTGTGTTGGTCGCTTTCGATCATGCTGATGACCAGTACCTATTGCTAATTGTTTTACTCTGGGCTACCTTCCGTTTTAGAATCCGGGGTGTTTCTATTATAGCCGCTTTGTTTGCTTTGCTATCTACCCTTTACGGTAGTTTAGGCTACGGTACCTTTGCCATATTAACACCTGAAGAAGCATTGACCTATATTAATTCTTTTTTTGGCCTAAGTACCATAATTGCTTTAATAATGGCAGGCTTCTATTCGGATTATTTACATAAAAAGCTCGACAAAGCAAAAGCCTAGTGTGTAAAAATAAAAAAACTACTTTCTTAAACATTTGTTAAGATATTTTTCGTTTTTTATTATGGCGCTCTCAAACATTTTATTATTTTTGAATCGCACCAAATTTAAAACTTAACTTCTTATGAAAAATTTAAAAGTAGTATTCTTATCCGTTATTGTAATCGCTCTATCGGTTACTTCTTGCACCAAAGACGAAATAGTAAATGCAACAGACACCAACGCAGTAGTAGCTTCTGCTACAATTGACGCAATGAATGAACTCGATTTCAAAACTGGAACTCAAGTCACATTCGATTATTCTTTATCTAAATCAACCAACAAGTCTTCAGTAAATTCTTTGGTAGGAGCTTGTGCTATTGTCTCGGTGGATAACCTAACACCAAATGTTTTCCCAAAAGTTATTACGATCGACTTTGGAACTGGATGCACCACTAACAACATTACTCGAAAAGGAAAATTAAAAATCACTTTGTCAGGCTTAGTAAGCACTCCAAAAGCTACTATGAAAATAGAACGCGAAAACTATTATGTAAATGGTTTTAAAGTAGAGGGTACTATCGTATATGTTAATGAAACTGTAACCCCCAATATACCACAATGGAGTAGAACAGTTACAAATGGAAAATTAACCAATTTAGAAGGAATGGTGTTCTTGAACGCTGGAACACATACCATCAAACAAACTGAAGGAGTGGGAACCCCATTGATTCTTTCTGATAATACCTATGAAATGATTCAAGGCACACATACAGTTAGCAAAGAGAACGGCCCTAGCCTAACCCTAACTGTGGCAGAAACATTAGTAAAAAAATACGACTGTGATTATGTTTCAAAAGGCAAACTTACAGTAAAAAGTGATTTACTCAATGGAACTATTGATTACGGTAACGGAGATTGTGATAACAAATTTACTTTTACCCATGAAAATGGTTTAGTTTTTAATTTGACCATGTAATTCCTTTTCACTTTAAAAAAAAAACTTCGTTTCAGCTGTGAAACGAAGTTTTTTTTTGGAAGTAAAGGCAAAGTTATTCGACCTTTGCAAAAAAAAAGATGATCCTAAAAATAGAAACTCCGGCACTACTATTCTCTGCAACTTCCTTGATTTTATTGGCATACACCAATCGTTTTTTAACATTAGCCACAATCATACGTGGTTTAAAAAAAGCCTATAAAGAGAAAGAAAACAGTATGATCTTGTTAGAAATCAAAAATTTAAATTTGAGACTAACGCTTATTCGTTACATGCAAATGGCAGGCGTTTTGAGTTTATTCCTCTCTGTTTTTGCCATGTTGCTATTGTATCTTGATCAACAAATTGCTGGGATTTATCTCTTCGGACTAAGCCTTTTCACCTTACTTGTTTCCCTTGGATTATCTTTTTGGGAAATCAATATCTCAGTAGGAGCATTGCGATTGCATTTAAGTGATTTGACTCATAAAGAAAAAACAAAAGACTATCCTGCTAAAACAATCGACAAATAAATAGGCATCCCGAATGTAATGTTAAATGGAAAGGTAACTGCTAGGGCCATCGGTAAAAAAATCCCAGGATTGGCCTTGGGTACCGCAATTTTCATTGCAGCTGGAACAGCTATATAAGAAGCGCTCGAGGCTAAAACAGCAAAAATAAATCGATTCCCCACATCTTCGGTAACAAATTGGCTCAAATAGGCAACTATACATCCGTTAATTAATGGAATGATAATAGCAAAAGCGAAACTAAACCAACCACTTTTAAAAAAATCACCTAATTTTCTACCGCTTACAATTCCCATATCCAAAAGGAAAATCGCTAAAAATCCTTTAAATATATCGGTGGTAAATGGTTTAATTCCTAACGCAGCTTTATCACTAGCCAACAAACCGATGATCAAACTACCGATGATCAACAAAACACTTCCATTTGTAAAAGAATGCTTGATGATTGGGCCAATTTTAGAATCAACAGCTGATTTTTTAGAGAACATTTGAATTAAAATCACACCAACAATAATGGCTGGGGCTTCCATCAAAGCCATAACCGCTACCATATGCCCACTAAAGTTTAGGGATTGCATTTCTAAAAAGGAAATAGCTGTCACAAAAGTCACCGCACTTACCGAACCATAAGCAGCTGCTATAGCCCCAGAATTTTCGATGCTGAATTTTTTCTTTAAAATAAAGAAGGTATACAATGGAATCAAAATGGAAACAACCATTCCGAAAACGACTGACCAAATGATTTCAATCGAAAAATCACTATGAGCCAATTCTTGTCCCCCTTTAAATCCAATGGAAAAAAGAAGATAAAGCGAGATAAACTTTGAGGTGTTGTTTGGTATTTCTAAATCACTTTTAAGATAAACAGCTATAATTCCTAATAGAAAAAATAATAGTGCGGGATTGGTAATGTTTTCAATTAATAAGTCTAAATTCATTGTTATGGTTTTTAATTTATAGTACTGAAGCTCTTTTAAGCTTATCATTTATGGCTATACCTATTCCTTCATTAGGGAATTGTTCTACAATCAACAGATCCAATTTTTTACTGTCTAATTCATGCATAGCGGCATACAACTGGCTAGCTGCTTCATCTAAACTACCTATTCTCGACAATACTTCTTGGTGTACAATTTTCGAGTCATTGTAAAACTGACAAAAGGATAACACCCCTATTCGTTTGTTATTGTGTTGCAAAAGGCTTGTTGCTACATCCGACGAAAAAATAGTAGGTGTCGATGGTGCATAATGTTTAGTCAACATTCCAGGAGCCACTGGTGCTACATCATCTTTAGTAACTATTTTTAAGGCCCCAACTAAAGCTTCAATAGCCGCTATTGAAGTTGCACCTGCTCGATACAAAACAGGCTGTTCCTCTTCGAATCCTACAATAGTCGATTCAATGCCTTTGGCACAAGCTCCACCATCTAATACAAATAATTGATTGGCATTAAAATAGCTAGCAACATGTGCAGCCGTAGTTGGACTAATCGAGCCAAAAGGATTGGCACTTGGAGCGGCTAATGGGAAATCCAACTCTTGTAACAATGCTAATGTCAAAGGATGATTGGGCACACGAACAGCCACTGTATCTTTTCCAGCAGTGATCAGGTCGGATATGTTTTTTTGTTTTTTGAGCACCAAAGTAAGTGGGCCTGGCCAAAACGCTTCTGCCAATATTTTAGCTTTTTCAGGAATAAAAGAAGCTACTTTATCTAATTCATTATAGGATTTTATATGCACAATCAAAGGATTATACAAAGGGCGTTTTTTCAATTCAAATATTTTCTTAATTGATGTATCACTGTAAATGTTTCCACCCAAACCATAAACGGTCTCAGTAGGAATCGCTACAAGTGATTCATTATTTAGTAAAGTGACCGCTTTCGCGATATCAGAAGTAGTACTCATTCTTTAAGGATTACAATAATTACAAAAACCCGGATCTTCAGTTTTTTTATGATTTGGATACAAATGCTCCTTCGTAAAATTACATTTTTTACAACTGTAAATATGACACAAAACAGAGGGGGTTGCATTCCCACACCATGAACAAGGCAAGCCAGTTTTCATATCAGTAATAGTAAACCCGGGTGTTTGACATTCAGGACACAAAGACTGAACATGCTGTACCAATTGCTTTGTAGCCATACTAATAATTTCCATACGAGTAGGATTGTACATAGCCCTCATATCGGTTTCTACAAATACGGCTGGGTGTTTTACTTTTAAATAACGAAACTGTTCCAATAAAACATCAGGAGAAACAATGCCTTTGAGCATATCTTCAGTACTGTTGGCACTAGGTCTAAGAATCAATCCGTGGCTCGGAAATTTTGCCTGAGCAGCAAAATTCATGAGCTCTGTTTCACTGTTAATGTATGAACCTGAAAAATTCGTTTGAAAACTTATTGATCGACCGATAATTTCAAGTTGATTTTCTCGATCCATCAACATGACTAGCTCATCATTTGCAGACGCAAAATAAGCGGAAGGATGTGGACCGAATGATCCTTCGGAGGCAACTGCCAAGTCACAATCTGTGGCAACAATTGCCGCCAAACATTTTTGTCGTGCAACAGTCAAAGCATCAGAAGTTCTAGTTATTTCTCCAGAAAAAGTACCAAAACTATCGGTATCAAAATTTTTTGGTATGGTGCAAATTACCCCTAAACCTTTTTCTAAAATTGGAGCCATTACCTGCTCTTTCTGATGCATAGTGGCAATCACAAGTTGACGCCCTTTGAAACTATTTAGCGTTCTCGAACTCAATTTTAATCTGACTAGTTATTTTTAACTTTAATCCGTTTTCTTCAGCTTTTTCTAGTAATTCTTGAATTAACAATTGAACTTCTTGCAATTCCGCAATTCTTTTTTTGGAGTTCGTTACATCTTTATCGAACCGAATTTCATTACTAAAACTCTCTAATGAGTGGTAATTAATCTTATTATTAATCAAAGGAAACAATACCTTAGCTGCTGCTATTGGAGTGAATTCCCCATCGATCAATTGAAACTGGAAGTTTTTTTCCATAATGTGATTATTAAATTAAAGTTTAAAGTTTAAATCTTTCAACATCTGAGTACCACAAAGAATTCCAATGACCAACAATACACTATAAAAGGAATTCTCAGGTTTCAAAAAAGCAAAAGTTAACAAGACTATCAATACCAATAGAATTGCTGTCAATTTCACTTTCTGTTTAAGAGTTAATTCTTGTGTGTTCATTTTTTTTTTATTTTTCCGTGGCAAAATTCATCAAATCAATTCATTAATTTTTATTTATCTTTGTAATAAACACTATTAAATATTTTTATGAACTACACACTCCATCAATTACAGGTATTTCTAAAAGTAGCGCAATATCAAAGCATTACTAAAGCAGCTGAGGAACTGCATTTAACCCAACCCGCTGTATCCATTCAACTCAAAAATTTTCAAGACCAATTTGAAATTCCGCTAACAGAAATTATTGGCAGAAAACTGTATGTGACTGATTTCGGGAAAGAAATTGTACTAGCTGCCGAAAAAATCATTAATGAAGTACACGCCATCAATTATAAAATGCAGGCCTATCAAGGAAAATTGAGCGGAAGGCTTAAGATTTCGATCGTCTCTACTGGTAAATACATTATGCCTTATTTTCTAGCCGACTTCTTAAAAATGCATCCTGATGTAGAATTAATTTTGGATGTAACCAATAAATCTAAAGTGATTAAAAGTTTAGAAAAAAATGAAGTTGATTTTTCTTTGGTTTCTATTTTACCCGAGACTTTATCAGTCAATCGCATTGAGTTAATGCCCAATCGTTTGTTTCTGGTTTCAAACTCAGAGACCAAGTTTCATGAAAAGATATACGACAAAAACATTATAGAGAACATTCCAATTATTTTGCGAGAAATGGGATCTGGTACCCGACAAAGTATGGAGCAATTCATGCTTTTGAACAATTTGAACGTCAAGAAAAAACTTGAACTGACGAGTAATGAAGCCGTAAAACAAGCCGTAATTGCAGGATTAGGATGCTCCATTATGCCTATTATTGGAGTAAAAAATGAAATCTCGACAGGCATCCTCCAAATCATCCCGGTGCGAGGCTTACCCATTCAATCTACTTGGAATTTAATTTGGCACAAAAACAAAAATTTCTCTCCAATTGCCAAGGCTTATCTTGCTTTTTTAGAAGTACACAAACAAGATATCATCAATAGTAAATTTGATTGGACCAATTCTATTTAATGCTGAATTAAACTTTTAGCAACTAATTGAGTCTTAACTTGAAATAGATTATACTATGAAAAAAGAGTTTCTTTGGTCTCAACGACTAGGTTTTAGCAATCAACAAGCCCTTGCGATTCAAAAATTAGGAATGGAACATTTTCTTCAACAATCGTTTCAAGCACCTTTCAATAGCAGCACACCTGCCTTACTTTCAGATAGTCCAAAGTCATTAGAGGATCTCAAAAAAATCAGACAAACTCGAAAAGAAGATTCTGAAGCGGGTAAAGAATTACTAAAAAAAGAAATCCAAACCTCGAATGCATTAAAAGCTTGGTGGATAGATGAAATGAAAACAGCCGATTTTCCGTTGAGAGAAAAGATGACGCTTTTTTGGGAGAATCATTTTGTTACCTCCTACCAAAAGGTTAAAGTAAATTATTGGATTTTCCAAAAGAACCAAATGCTAAGAGAAAATGCATTTGGCAATTTTAAAACGTTGACCAAAAAAGCAATGCAAACCAACGCAATGGTGCGCTACCTCGATAATGTTGACAACAAAATAGGGAAATTGAACGAAAACCTGAGTAGAGAACTCCTAGAACTTTTCACTCTCGGCATAGGGAATTACTCTGAAGCTGACATAAAAAATGGAGCCAAAGGATTGGCTGGATTAGGAATTGGAGAAACCACTGCGGTCTATCGCCGTTTTTTAGAAGACAATGACCCCATGGAATACCTTGGCAAAAAAGGTGTTTTAAAACTGGATGAAATGGTCGATGCTATTTTTGATCACCCAAAAATCCCCTATTTGCTCACACAAAAAATGCTAAAATGGTTCCTTTATGACGAACCAAAACAAGAATTAGTAACTTACTATGGCGATTATTTTAGAAAAGTCAATTTTGAAATTAAACCTTTGTTGGTCAAAATATTTTCGGAAGAATATGCTAAAAACGATACTGGAGGTTCGAAAATTAAAAATCCATTAGAATACATCCTATTACTTACTAGTGAATTAAAAACTCAAAAACCAGAATCTACTACTATTGCTTTTTTCTTAAAACAACAAGGAATGGATTTATTCAATCCTCCCAATGTAAAAGGATGGGATAGCGGAAAAAGTTGGCTTACCTCTCAAATTTACTTGCAACGAACCAATGTTGCCGATTTACTTTGTAGCGCAAAAAACATTCCGAGGCCAAAACTAGAGAGAGAAAATACATTAGATAAAAAACAGTCCTTATCTATTTCATTAGAATGGAACAACAAAGGAACCAACATTGAAATCATAAAAGAACTAACAGACCGATTGCTGTTTTCTACCGATAACACTCTACAAAAAGACCTTGAAAAAATACTAAAGTACGACTTTGACCCTCAGTCTCCAGGAGCAGATAATGCAGTACTTAGGCTTTTTAATGCTATTATAAAATCACCTGAATTTCAACTTATTTAAATCCAAGTTATGAACAGAAGAAATTTTTTAGCGCTAACAGGAACTTTTACAGGAGGAACATTGATTCTGCCTCAGTTTCTTCACGCCTTTGGCACACAACAACAACTTGTTACAGGAAATGAATGCGTGATTTTTGTTCAGTTGAATGGCGGAAACGACGGGCTCAATACGTACATCCCCTATCAAGACGAACTGTACTATCATCATCGTCCAGCAATAGGGATAGCAAAACAAAACGTTATTACTGGAAACAATGGAATGGGCTTTCACCCTATGTTAAAGGATTTTGCTAAAATGCAACAAAATGGTGATTTAACGGTCATCCAAAATGTAGGATATGCTAATCCAGTTCGCTCTCATTTTAGAAGTCAAGAAATTTGGCAAACGGCTCCTACGAATCAAGAATACCTCAGTCAAGGTTGGCTTGGACGCTACTTGGATTTGCAATGCAATGACCATCAACCCACAGCAGGAATCAACATCGATACTATTGATACATTAGCATTAAAAGGAGAAGAACCCAACAGTATTACAGTGAAAGACCCCAATCGGTTCAACAGCCGTAACTTGTCTGAAACTAAAGATCTATTATCTGAGAATCCCCAATTGGATTTTGTTCGAAAAATTGCCAATTCGGTTACAGAAGGCGCCGATGCCATTCAAGATGCTCTCAAAAAAAGTACGCCTTCTGAAGTTAGCTATCCAAAAACTGGCTTAGCCAAAAATTTAGAATGGATTGCCAAATTGATAAAAGGAAATTTAAATTCTAAAGTATACTATACCTCACTCGGAGGATTTGATACGCACGACAATCAATTGGCCATTCATCAAAATAAACTTAGCGAGCTCAATGATGCTATTTTTAGTTGTTATTCCGATTTGAAAAAAGCACAAGTATTGCAAAACACAACCATAGTAGTGTTTTCTGAATTTGGTCGAAGAGTAAAAGACAACGGAAAGGGAACCGATCACGGAACGGCAGCACCGCTTTTTGTAATTGGCGGTACTACAAAAGGTAAGGTACTTGGAAAAAATCCAAACCTAACAGATTTAGATGAAGGCGATTTAAAATACCAAATCGACTTTAGAAGTGTGTATGCCTCTCTTTTACAACAAAAATTAGGCTTTGATCCAACAAGAATCGGCATCAAAAATAGTCCGCTTCAAGGTTTATTCTAAACCTATTACCTACTTAAGCATCGATTCAAAAAGAAATGCTATATCTTTGCCCGCTTTTTAAAAATTAAAAAATGACAAAGAATCAAGTAATAAAAGGAGTTTTTTTGGTAGGATTAGGTGCAACTAGTTATGGTATGTTGGCTACTTTTGTAAAAATGGCCTATGATCAAGGTTATTCAACTCCAGAAGTAACGACTGCTCAATTCGTACTTGGTATTCTTGGTATGTTATTGATTAATTTATTTCAAAAAAACAAAAAAGGAAATACGGTTGTAAAAGCATCTCCCAAAAACATTTTCCAACTCATAGCAGCAGGAACTTCACTTGGTATGACGAGTGTTTTTTATTATTTAGCTGTAAAATACATTCCTGTTTCTATTGCTATTGTACTGCTGATGCAAACCGTTTGGATGGGCGTTGTTGTGGAGATGGCCATCGACAAAAAATTACCAGCACTCAAAAAAATAATCGCAGTCATCATTGTCTTACTAGGAACTTTTTTGGCTACCAACGTAATAGCTACAACCGTTTCTTTGGATTGGAGAGGAATTGCACTAGGTCTGCTTGCAGCTGCATCTTTTACAGCTACTATGTTTACCGCAAATCATATTGCTAATCACATTTCATCTGCTCAACGGAGTTTATATATGTTGCTTGGTGGTGACATCATCGTGTTTGGTTTTGCACTTTTAACTCAAGTAGGTCCTTTTCAAATGGGAATTTTTATGAAATGGGGAATTGTTTTGGCTCTTTTCGGAACGATTATTCCACCTCTGTTGATGAATGCAGGTTTTCCTCTTACTGGAATTGGGCTTGGCAGTATAGTTTCTGCTCTTGAATTACCCGTTTCTGTAACAATGGCTTACGTTCTTTTGAATGAAGACGTTAACGTTCTTCAATGGTTTGGTATAATTTTTATCATCGTTGCCATCATAATAATGAATACCAATTTTTCAAAAAAGTAAACAAACCCAAAATATTTCTCAATAACACCACCAAACTGTTAATTTTTTTATAAATTCGTAACAAACAACTTGTTATGAATTCACCTTGGCATTTGTATGTAATGGCTTTTCTCTATATAATTGCTGGAATCAATCA
Organism: Flavobacterium sp. RSSA_27; assembly: GCF_051547125.1. NCBI lineage: Bacteria > Pseudomonadati > Bacteroidota > Flavobacteriia > Flavobacteriales > Flavobacteriaceae > Flavobacterium > Flavobacterium sp. RSSA_27. The sequence continues at coordinate 6,134 of NZ_JBPTTN010000002.1, read as the reverse complement.
TTTTAGAGTCCCTCGTTTATATCAAAAAATCATACCTACAAGTTTTCCCAATCCGCCTTTATTGAACATTATAAGCGGAGCTATCGAAATTATTCTAGGGGTTTTATTACTGTTTTCACCAACTACCCAATATGCTGCTTGTGGAATTATCTTGCTCCTAATTGCTGTTTTTCCAATACATATTTTTATGTTAACCAATCCAAAAGCAAGTATGGGACTTCCCAAATGGTTGCTATTCCTGCGTTTACCCTTACAATTCCTGCTGATGTTTTGGGCTTACACTTATACTTTATAAATTTTAAGAATTCACCACAAATTAGTAACTATATAAAAACTAAATACTTATGAAAAAACTATTTGCAGAATTTTTTGGGACATTTTGGCTTGTTTTTGGAGGTTGTGGTAGTGCTTTATTCGCTGCTGGCATACCTGATTTAGGAATTGGCTTTGCTGGAGTATCTCTAGCTTTTGGATTAACGGTACTAACAATGGCTTATGCTGTTGGACACATTTCTGGAGGGCATTTTAATCCCGCTGTTTCTTTTGGTTTATGGGCTGGTGGGCGATTTTCAGCCAAAGATTTGGTTCCATACATCATCGCACAATGTGTTGGTGCAATAGCTGCCGCAGGAACATTATATACTATTGCTACTGAAAAAGTAGGCTTCGTGATTGACAATACCAAAGCTGGAGCTTTTGCCTCAAACGGTTTTGGAGCTTTCTCGCCAGATGGTTATTCTATGCAAGCCGCATTTATAGCAGAGTTTGTTTTAACCTTGTTCTTTCTACTAGTTATACTTGGCGCTACCGATAAATTTGCAAACGGAAAATTTGCTGGAGTTGCCATTGGTTTAGCACTGACGCTAATTCATTTAATCAGTATTCCAATTACCAATACTTCTGTAAACCCTGCTCGTTCATTGTCACAAGCTATTTTTGTGGGAGGAGAACCTTTGGGGCAAGTTTGGTTATTTTGGGTAGCTCCCATTTTAGGAGCAGTGGTTGCAGGTTTTATCTATAAAAATCTATTACAAGACCATTCAGAAGCATAAAAAATAATCTTTTATCAAAAAGAGAAAAAGGACAAAATTGATGTTCTTTTTCTCTTTATTTTTACCAAATGAAATCCCTTTTTGATTCTGAACCTATTGTTTTTGATGTCCCAGATGCATCCATTATTTATTATCCTAATTTCTTCTCAACTGAAGAAGCAACGATTCTTTTTGACACTTTACAAAAGGAAATTTGTTGGCAACAGGACGACATCAAAGTCTACGGAAAAGTGTATCCACAACCGCGGTTAACAGCACTTTTTGGTAACGAAGGAAAATCCTATTCCTACTCGAATATTACTATGCATCCTCATAAATGGTCACCACTGCTAATGAGCATTAAAGAAAAAGTAGAAAAAACAACAGAAGCAATTTATTCTACGGTATTACTTAATTATTATCGTGACGGCAAAGACAGTAATGGATGGCATGCCGACAATGAAAAAGAATTAGGAACCAACCCCATCATAGCATCATTGAGTTTTGGAGCAGAAAGAATGTTTCAACTCAAACACAATGTTATTCCAAATCAAAAAATAAATATACCTTTAGCACACGGCAGTCTTTTAGTAATGAAAGGGACTACCCAGCACTTTTGGAAACATCAAATTCCAAAAACAACAAAACCAATTGGCCCTAGAATTAACCTAACTTTCAGAATTATTCCATAAAACCAAAAAACTTAACCAAATTGATTATGAATGAAATTGTTTCTTATTTTACCACTATTCCTTCTTCGCATAGGAGCCTAATTTTAGTTGGAGGAATTACGATTTTCTGGCTTATCGAAAATGCATTTCCATTGTTCCGTTTTGATTATAAAAAATGGCAACATGCAGGGATCAATATCTTTTTTACACTAACAACAATTATCATAAATTTTTGCTTGGCCTATCTTTTACTAAAAACAGCCGATTGGACTGTTGAAAATAATTTTGGAATACTTCAAATTCTTCCAAAAATGCCATTGTGGTTGTATGCAATTATCGGATTATTGCTATTGGATTTGATTGGAGCTTATTTAGTACATCTCATCGAACATCGAACAAAAGTATTGTGGCGTTTTCATCTTATTCATCATACAGATACGTGGATTGATACTACAACGGCCAATAGACATCATCCTGGAGAAAGTGTCATTCGATTTGCATTTACACTATTAGGAGTTTTTATAGTTGGAAGCCCAATGTGGATGGTGTTCTTATACCAAACATTATCGGTTGTGGCGACTCAATTCAATCATGCTAACATCGCCATGCCAAAAAAAATAGATGTTTTTTTAAGTTACTTCATTGTTTCACCTGATATGCATAAAATTCACCATCATTACAAACTCCCATATACGGATAGTAACTATGGTAATATTTTTTCGGTTTGGGACCGCCTGTTTGGAACCTTTAAAACCATGCCAAGAGAAGAAATAATCTACGGAATTGACACCCATCAAGACCCAAAAGAACACAATGAATTAAAAAACTTATTAAATATTCCGTTCCAAAAACATAGGTCTCCAGAAATAAATTAAGCTCGAAAAAAAAAATTACAATTCAATTAAAGTAATTATTATTTTTATTAATATTGGTATATCGTTAGATACCTATTTTATTAATCATTAACACCAATTTGAATTAATTTTCATGTGATGAAAAAGAGTAACCGCAAAGAATTGAACTGGGAACAAACAGAAAAGCTTGTTACGTTGGCCTTAGAAGAAAGAAATCCCTTCGAAATAATAAAAAAAGAATTCGGACTTTCTGAAAAAGAAGTATTAGAGTTTATGAAAAAGAAAATGCCTGCTGAAAAATATGAAATGTGGAAGAAGAAAGCAATTGCTAGTAAACCTAAACCTAAACCATTAAAAATAGACGATTTTGATGAAGATTTAGATGGTAAATATTATATAAAAAACAAATTAGATTAAACTATACCAACTCCTACTTATCGTAGGAGTTTTTTTTGACTTTAGTATTAAACATCGCAGTCTCTAACTTCATGTAACAAATACATGACTGTTTAGTCTAACTTGAAACCTAAATAAAAAAACATGAAAAAAATAATAGTATCCTTAGCTTTGGCTTCTATACTACTAAGTTGTAAATCTGGTATTTCAACGACAAACATAAGCAAAGAAGAAGTTAAAGTTGCCATTAATCTTACAGATGTAAAAGAAGACAAAGTACAAGTAACTGTTTACGCACCCAAACTATCTTCTGATCAAATTACTTATAGTATTCCAAAAATAATTCCAGGCACTTATTCTAATGACAACTACGGACGTTACATAGAAGATCTAAAAGCATTTGACGAAAAAGGAACACTATTAGAAGTCAAAAAAACAGATGAGAATACTTGGTCTATCCAATCAGCAAAAAAATTAAATAAAATTACATACTTAGTAAACGACACTTACGATACCGAAAAAGGTAGAGGTTTTGGACAAGAAGATATTTTTTCTCCAGCTGGGACTAATATCGAAGCTGGAACCAATTTTGTAGTAAATATGCATGGTTTTGTGGGGTATTTTCAAGATAAAAAAGAAATCCCATACCGAGTAAACATTACTCACCCTGAAACACTTTGGGGAGCTACATCGATGGTTGATTTGGACACAAAAAACAATTCTGATGAATTTGTGGTTTTAAGATATGGTGAACTTGTTGAAAATCCTATAATGTATGCTAAGCCAGATTATACCACATTCACTGTTGATGGAATGGATATTACTATTGCTGTTTTTTCTCCAAATGGAAAAATTACAGTCGAAAGCATCACTCCAGAAATGAAAAAAATGATGATTGCTCAAAAAACATTTTTGGGCAAAATCAATGCAAATAAAAAATACACTGTGTTATTGTATTTATCAAGTATGAAACCAAATGATGCAAAGGGTTTTGGAGCTCTAGAACATCCAACCTGCACAACAGTTGTAATGCCTGAAACAATTCCATTAAACATGCTTCAAGAACAAATGAAAGATGTTGTTTCACATGAATTCTTCCATATTGTTACACCACTTACCATACATTCAAAAGAAATTCAATTCTTTGATTATAACACTCCAAAAATGTCACAACATTTATGGATGTACGAAGGAGTAACAGAATACTTCGCTAATTTATTTCAAATCAATCAAGGTTTAATTACTGAAGAAGCATTCTTTGAAAGAATTGCCGACAAAATCGAGCAAGCCAAAAGAATGAATGATACAATGCCTTTTACTACAATGAGCGCTAATGTATTACAAGAACCGTACAAAGCACAATATCTAAATGTGTACCAAAAAGGAGCTCTTATTGGGATGTGTATTGACATTATTATTCGTGAAAAATCGGAAGGAAAAAGAGGAATTCTTGACTTAATACACAAATTATCAAACGAATATGGTGTTACAAAAGCATTCGATGATAAAGAATTATTCGACAAAATTGTAGCTTTAACTTATCCTGAAGTTGGTGAATTCCTAAAGACATATGTAGCTGGACCGACACCTATTCCTTATGACTTATTTCTAAACAAAGTAGGAGTAGCGAAATCCGTTACTAATGTACCCGGAGGCATTTTCCTAAAAGGACAATCTCCATACATTACTATTATTCCTCAAACAGGTGAAATCGCAATAATACCAAACATTGAATTAAATGAATTCTTCAAAGGATTATCTTTAAAAGGTGGAGACCTTATTTTAGCGATCAATAACAAAGTCTATAATAAAGAAAATATCTTTGAATTAATCACAACCAGTCAAGAATGGAAAGAAAATGACAACATTTCTTTAAAAATAAAGAGAGAGGGTAAAGAAGAAAATATTACCGGAAAAGTTTCTTTACCCTATGAAGAAAAAGAAACTTTCAGTGCCAAAGATGCTTCAAAAAGTGCTTTAAAAGAGGCTTGGTTAAAAGGATAACTTCTATTGACTACTATTCAATCCCAATTTAGAAATAGATTGGGATTTTTTATGAATTAACAGTAGGAGATGGTATTGCAATTCAACATTTTTCTTTATTTTGCGCCAAATTAAAATTCAAATGAAAAAAACTATTTTTGCTCTAGTAGCTCTTTCAACACTACTGGCTTGTACCAAAAACGAGTCTAAAAACAATTTGCATCTCACAGGAAATGTGGCAGGATTAAAAAAAGGAACATTATACATTCAACGATTAAAAGATACCATTCTTGTTACTGTAGATTCTATTAAAATTGATGGCGACTCAAAGTTTGAAACCAACATTCCATTAGAATCTCCAGAAATGTTTTACTTATCTTTAAACAGAGGAGTATCCAATTCATTGGATAACAATCTTCTTTTCTTTGCTGAACCTGGCAATATTACAATTGAAACCAATCTTGATCAATTTTCATATAGCGCAAAAGTAACTGGTTCTGTAAATCATGATTTGTATCAAGAATATAAAAAAATAGATTCACAGTTTAAGGAAGAAAACTTAAACCTAATTGAACAAAAATTTAAAGCTACTAAATTCAATAACATCAAAAAGCTTGATAGTATAAGAATCAAACAAGAGTCAAATATTAAAAGAAGATATCTTTATGCAACCAATTTTGCTGTAAATCATAAAGATCACGAAGTAGCTCCATATATTGCTCTATCTGAAATTTATGACATAAATATCAAATTTTTGGATACTATACAAAAATCAATGACGCCAAAAGTAGCTCAATCCCTATACGGCAAAAAATTGACGAAATTCGTAAACGAAATTAAAAAACAAGAATAAAAGATTATATATTTTATAAAAAGGCTGTCTATATGTAGGCAGCTTTTTTTTTAGATAAATTTAGTGAAACAAAATACTAAAAGTAACTAATATCAATCTGTGACAGAAAAACATTGAGCAGATCCTGTCACTAAGTTATTATTTTAAAAACCTCAAGTAAATGATAAAAAAAAAAAAAACTACTTGAAGTAAACAGAAACAAAAGAGTACTTGAAAAAGCAGTTATCCCAAAAAAATAAGATAATCTGATAAAAAAACAATGATTAAATAGCACAAATGCAGCTGCAGAATCTTTTAATGCAAAAACAAAAGCCTTTAGAAGTCAATTTAGAGGAGTGAGAGAAAA
>NZ_JBPTTN010000019.1:0-368 GCF_051547125.1 Flavobacterium sp. RSSA_27 | reverse complement strand
GCAGCGTTTTTATTTCTCACAAACTTTTTTTGATATTTTTTTTTCGAAAAACTAATTTCGATTATACCTATTCGTTGCCAGTATTTAGTAGAACGCTTGCGCTATTGCGGGTGCAAAAGTAACACCTTTTTCCGTTTTAGCAAGCTTTTTTTAGCTATTTTTGGAGTTTATTTTTTAATGCTTCAACAAAGCACTGATACTCATTGTTTAACCAGCACCTTAGTCACTGACTTTTTTATTTCCACTGGACTAAAAAGCAATTATTATTGCAAAAACTACTACTATACATTATTCATACACTATCTATACTTTATCTATACTTTATCCATACTTTAAATATAGAGCAGAGAGTATAGAGTATAGAGTAT
>NZ_JBPTTN010000018.1:0-393 GCF_051547125.1 Flavobacterium sp. RSSA_27 | reverse complement strand
CGCTCCTTGCGGTTAAAATTTTGCCACGGATTTCACTGATAAAACGGATTTTAAAAAGAGTTTAATCGGTTAATGGTTAATTGTTTAAAGCTTTGCGTCCTTTGCGTAAAACTTTGCGAGCCTTGCGGTTAAAATTTTACCACAAAGAAACACGAAGAAGTCACTAAGCTACACAAAGTCAAAGAGTTTTATTTTCTAAGAATCAGCTAAAACTTATATGCCCTTATTTGCCTTTCATGGTTCAAAACACGCATCCTATTCTTAAAAACTTCAATGACTTAAATGTTTATTTGCGAGCCTTGCGGTTAAATTTTTTGCCACGGATTTCACTGATAAAACGGATTTTAAAAAGAGTTTAATCGGTTAATGGTTAATCGTTTAAATCCTTGCGTA
>NZ_JBPTTN010000017.1:0-596 GCF_051547125.1 Flavobacterium sp. RSSA_27 | reverse complement strand
TGAAGCAGGCAAAGAAAATGGCACCAAAATCGAAGCACTTAAGGAAGCTATCAACCTCAATACGATACATATTTATGACCTAAAGAGTACCGAAAAATTGCTCATAGCAGAATAAGTACCTTAAAGGGTTTTGAATCTTACAACGCAACCAAAGCCATTTTCTTTGTTTTAAACAATAAAATAATACACTCGAAAATTGTCTCAGCCAAATATGATGATAAAATTCACAAAACAAATCAACTCGTTATATCTATATTTAATAAAGACAAAAACAAAGCGTACTTTACAGGTACAGTTTCATTTTATAACATGCTTCAAAATATGCAACTTACGAGTGACTACAATAACGGTGTATTAGAAAAAAATAGTAGTGTACTTCCAAAAAGTAAAAAATTCAACAAATCTAACAGCTGTATAGATTGGTATTGGGTAACGACTTATTCAAATGGAGGTCAAGATTGGAGCTACGCCTATACCACTTGCACTTGTGACTATTATAAATCCGCATGTGGTGGCGGTGGCGGTGGAAGCTCAAGTAGTGGCAGTTCAGGAGCAATTAATTATCCTTCTCAACCTAACAACAATGACTTGTTTGT
>NZ_JBPTTN010000016.1:0-597 GCF_051547125.1 Flavobacterium sp. RSSA_27 | reverse complement strand
CGAAGCCGGCAAAGAAAATGGTGCTCAAATTGAAGCACTAATGGAAGCTATAAACCTAAATACTATTCATATTTATGACCTAAAAAGTACCGAAAAATTGCTCATAGCAGATATAAGTACCTTAAAGGGTTTTGAATCTTACAACACAACCAAAGCCATTTTCTTTGTTTTAAACAATAAAATAATACACTCGAAAATTGTCTCAGCCAAATATGATGATAAAATTGACAAAACCAATCAACTCATTATATCTATATTTAATAAAGACAAAAACAAAGCCTACTTTACTGGTACAGTTTCATTCTATAACATGCTTCAAAATATGCAACTTACGAGTGACTACAATAACGGTGTATTAGAAAAAAATAGTAGTGTACTTCCAAAAAGTAAAAAATTCAACAAATCTAACAGTTGTACCGATTGGTATTGGGTAACGACTTATTCAAATGGAGGTCAAGATTGGAGCTACGCCTATACCACTTGCACTTGTGACTATTATAAATCCGCATGTGGTGGCGGTGGCGGCGGAAGCTCAAGTAGTGGCAGTTCAGGAGCAATTAATTATCCTTCTCAACCTAACAACAACGACTTGTTTAC
>NZ_JBPTTN010000015.1:0-793 GCF_051547125.1 Flavobacterium sp. RSSA_27 | reverse complement strand
CCAGGTTCGGTGGTGCTTTCTAGTGACGCTGTATCTGGTAACCAATGGTACAAAGATGGAAATCCTATTAATGGTGCAACAGCTTCAACTTATACAGCAATAGATAGCGGAAGTTATACCGTAATTAGCACGATTAATAATTGTACTAGTGAAAGTAGTGATCCTATTGTGGTCACTGCCAATGCAACTCCAAGTCCTCCAACAATTAAACCCAATAAAGCTACAACCGCTTGTCAAGGCGATGTAGTTAAATTGCATACCTCTTCTCCAACCAACAAATGGTTTAAGGATGGTACTGAAATTCCAAACGAAACATCCAATACACTAAGTGTTACTAGTAGTGGCTCTTATACTGTTGAATCCATTAATCCTTCAGGCTGTATTAGTGGACTAAGTGCTCCTATAGTAGTAACGATTAGCCCATATCCTGTAGTGGATGTTATTGCTGGGAACACTGTTGTATGTGCCGCCTCAACCCTTCAATTAACCAACGCTACTGTTGCTGGAGTTTGGACTTCTGACAATACCGGTATTGCTACTGTAGATGGCAATGGATTGGTTACTGGGGTAAATGCGGGTACAGTAACTATTTCGTATACTGTGACCAATGCAGGCGGATGTTCTACCACTGTTACTAAATCGATAACCGTTACCCCTAAACCAAGTCAACCCACAATCACTGCTGCTGGCCCTACTGCTTTCTGTATTCCAGGTTCGGTGCTATTGACAAGTAATGCTACTTCTGGTAACCAATGGTACAAAGATGGAACAGCTATTAATGGTGCAACTGCTG
>NZ_JBPTTN010000014.1:0-1388 GCF_051547125.1 Flavobacterium sp. RSSA_27 | reverse complement strand
TATGAATGATTTTGGTTAACTCTTTTAATAACAGCCGCTACAAGCATAATCTCCAATTTCTTGAACAACTATCCATTTTTTTTTCACTTTTTTCATTATTACAACAAGTGATGGCTTACTGCTATTGTACATATTGTCTATCGAAAAATAAAAAAGTATGTATCTTTTATTATAATACCAAATAGGTTCTGATAAAATGATTACATTTTCTAGTTTTGGAAGGTGGAATAGATGATACTCATCAAAGAGTTGGTTTCGTTTTCTATCCAAAATCTTAAAATCTCTAAAATCTTCTTCGCGCCAATACTTTTCTGTTTTTTCGTTTGAATATTGTGCATACAATTTCTTCCAGTGCAGCTCATTAAAGATTTTGCTTGTGAAATCTATTTGATTGGGAAAAATAATATGTTTTTCTCCTTCGCCTCTATTGAAAATTCTTAATGTTTGTGTATTACTTTCCTTATATTTTAAGATATACATTTTGTTTTTATCGATATCTTTTTGTGTTTTTAAAAACACTCGTATTGGTTCATAATCCTCTGGGTATATTTTGCTTGAGCAGGAATAAAAGAGAAAGGGAATAACGAAGAGTATAAAATTTAAGTTTTTCATAGGACTATTTTTTACAAGGCGTGCCTAATGGTTTTGTATTTTGATAGAAAAGACCTAGTTTTTCAGCATTAATTCTGTTTAAAATTCTTTCACGAGTTTTGTAGTTTTTATGAGATAGATCATTAGGGAAATTTGTATTGAAGATTGTTGTCCCCGTTAACCCACCCCAGGCCAAATCAATATAATCTTGATATGGATAATCGGTATACTGGCCAGTATGAAATTCTTGAATGGTTGTTGCAATGGCAAAAACATATTGTTTTGCAATTAATTCATGATGTTCTGATGCTAAGATATTTGGGTTCTTGGTTATTTGTTGTTGTACATAAGCTTCATAAATTGTTGGGAAATCAAAACTACCATTTAAACCATTGGATTTATGAGCTTCTAGAAGGCTAATTAAATAGGCATGAATGATTTCATGAGCCATTGTTGTAGCAATAGACAAGTCAGTAGGTCGATTAGTATTGCCTATGCCATTTATATAATCATATTTGAAAACCATATTAATATCAGTTTGGGATCCCTTTTCAGGTGTAGTTTCAGCCCAATTCCTTATGTCTTTTACTTGCCCAATAGACATATTTATTTTAAATATAGATTTTGGGTCGGTAAATCTTGTGATCATTTTTGCAATATCTTTCTCTGTACTATTTTTCAACTTCTCCATTATCGCTCTAGTACATGGGTCTAATTGAGAGTCATCGATTTGTTCTTCGATAGCTTTGGCAATATTTTCTGATGTATTAGGTACCGCTTCCCAAGAGCCAGTATCG
>NZ_JBPTTN010000013.1:0-1425 GCF_051547125.1 Flavobacterium sp. RSSA_27 | reverse complement strand
ATTGTGTTAAAATTTTAAATGCAAGTTTAAGCATTACACAACCTGCTGTTTTAAGCTGCTCTATTGTTCAAGATACTGCGGTTTCTGCCAATGGACTATCTGATGGTAAAGCTACCGTAACTCCTACTGGTGGAAATGGTGGATACACTTTCCTTTGGGATAATCAAGAGATTAATGCTACTGCAACTTCGCTTAATGCGGGAACTCATACCGTAACTGTAACCGATAGCAAAGGTTGTCAAACAACTTGTTCTGTAACCATCACTCAACCTGATGTATTGCTTTGTTCTGTAGTGGAAGTGGCTCCTGCTAAATGTTTTGGGGATAGCAATGGACAAGCTACTGTAACTCCTACAGGTGGAAATGGCGGATTTACTTTCCTTTGGGATAATCAAGAAACTACAGCTACTGCAATTTCGCTTAATGCAGGAACTCATACAGTGACTGTTACTGATAAATTAGGATACAAAACAACTTGTTCTGTAACCATTACTCAACCTGAAGCAGAACTTTCTGCTACATCAATCCTTACAAATAATAATAATTGTGTTGGTTGTAATAATGGAGCAATAGATATTACTGTTGAGGGAGGAACCAAACCTTACCAATTTTTATGGTCAAATGGAGCAACATCAGAAGACATAGTTAATCTATCTTCTGGAATTTATAGCGTATTAATTACGGATGCTAAAGGATGTACCATTGAATACAATTATACAATCAGCGAATCTGGTATCGACATCACAAAAGATGGAGTGTATGTGGATAGCAACAATGATGGAATAACCAATGTAGGCGATGTGGTTTCTTATAACTTTGTCATCAAAAACACTGGTAATGTAACCTTGACTAATGTAACAGTAACGGACAATAATGCAGTAGTAACTGGTGGTCCAATTGCAACATTGGCTGTGGGTGCAACTGACAGCACTACCTTCTCAGCTTCACATACCATAACTCAAGATGATATCAATAAAGGATTTGTTTACAACTTGGCTTTGGCAACCGCTAAAGATCCAAATGACAAACCCGTAACAGATGCTTCTTCTGATCCTACACCTTGTACTACTTGTCCAAAAGACCCTGAGTGCACTGATTGTACTATTACAGAATTGAATCAATCTCCAAGTATCGACATCACAAAAGATTGTGTATATGTAGATAGTAACAATGATGGAATAACCAATGTAGGTGATGTGGTTTCTTATAACTTTGTCATCAAAAATACAGGTAATGTAACCTTGACTAATGTAACAGTAACGGACAATAATGCGGTGGTAACTGGTGGTCCAATTGCAACATTGGCTGTGGGTGCTACTGATAGTACTACCTTCTCAGCTTCACATACCATTACTCAAGATGACATCAACAAAGGATTTGTTTACAACTTGGCTTTGGCAACCGCTAAAGATCCAAATGACAAAA
>NZ_JBPTTN010000012.1:0-2050 GCF_051547125.1 Flavobacterium sp. RSSA_27 | reverse complement strand
AGTTTGATTTGATGTAACTGCAGTAAGTGTAACATTAGCCATTCCACCTGTCAAAGTAACTGTTGTATTAGAACCTCCATTGATGTTGTAAGTAACCACAGCACTTGATGTTCCTGTTAAAGTAAACGTTGCATTAGCACCTGAACAAATTGGACCATTATTCGAAGAAATACTGGCTGTTGGTAATGGGTTAACTGTTATAGCATAAGTTGTAGAGGCCGTTCCGTTACCACAAGCATTAACTCCTGTTACTGTTAAATTTCCTGATGTTGCATTTGATGAAAAACTTCCAGTTATTGATGCTGTTGTTCCCGATGGTGTAAACCCTGTTCCTGAATAACTCCACGTGTAACTTGTAGCATTAGTAATTGCAGGTACAGAATAAGAAACACCACTTTGACCTTGACAAACAGTTGCCGTTCCTGTTATAGCTCCAGCTGCAACAGGAAGTGGATTTACTGTAATTACTACTTGAGGTGTAACTAATGTACAAGTACTTTTTATTTTTAATCTATAATAAGTAGTTTGAGTTAAACCTCCTGGAATAACATAGGTAGGATTAGTTCCATTAGTAGTAATGTCAGTAAAACCTATCCCAGAAGTTGTTGAGCTTTGCCATTGATAAGTAGGTGAAGAAGCATTTGTACTACTAGTTAATGTTGCAGGTGTTGCGCCTGAACAAATAGTTTGGTTGCCAGAAATTGAGCCGGTAAATGAAGTGCAATTGATAGGAAATGAACAAGGACCTGCAGAACAATTATCAGTTGACCCAAAAATAGAACCAGAATTATCTGTAATTATAGTCCCTGTGGCGTCTAATGTTCCCGAACCACTAATTACTGAACCATTCCCACCAGTCACATTCCCATTGACAGTTACAGTCCCATCAAAGACTACACCATTACTGTTATTGCTGTTATTGAGTAAGCCATTTACTATCAATGTTGCTCCTGATTTAATTGTAACAATAGAACCGTTTTGAAAGTCAACAACTTGTTCATTTGCAGGAGTTCCAACAGATCCAACAGTTAGAGTTGCAGGTGCATTAACTATCAAAGTAGCCCCACTTTTAATTGCAATGGAAGCTACAGATGCATTTGCATTAATAATTATTGTATCATTATTACCTAGGCTTGTTGGTGCTATATTACCTCCAACCCAATTCGATGGATTTGTCCAATCTGTATTTACTGCTCCAGTAAAGGTGTAAGTTGCCGCATATACACTTCCTGAAAAAACAAAAAACAGTAATAGGAATATAAATTGTTGAATGTTAGGTAAAATTCTTTTCATAAAAAATAGTTTGAGATTTAAAAAATGGAGCCCCATAAAAGACAACCATTACTAAACTTTCCAGCATTTTTGTTCATTAAATACAAAAGTAATAAATTAATCCCAAAAAAAGCGAGATCCATTGCTAAACATGCTCGATTAAATGCTTTTGAGATACTTCATAAGTAGCTACAAATCAGAAGTTTTTTTAAGAGTAAAACGTTATTTTTGTAGGATCTATAACCCTTACCTACCCGAGTCAGCATGTCACAAGTCTACACGTTCCAACAAGCCCAACACAAAATAGAACAGTATTGTGCCTATCAAGAGCGCTGTCATGAAGAAGTGGTGACCAAACTGAGAAGCATGCACTTAGCATCCCACGAAATCGACCAGTTGATTGTGCACCTTATCGAACACAACTTCTTGAATGAAGCGCGTTTCGCCTGTAGTTTTGCCCGTGGCAAACACCGCATCAAGCATTGGGGAAAAATCCGCATTACCAACGAACTCAAAATGCGCCACATCAATACTACTTTGATTACACTTGCTTTAAAAGAAATCTCCCCCGAGGAATACTTGGAAACTTTTAATGCTTTAGCCGAAAGGAATTGGCAATCCATTACAGAAAAAAATGCGCTTAAAAAAAGGAAGAAATTTTGTGATTACATGCTTCGTCGTGGTTTTGAGAGTAGCTTAGTTTATGAGAAAGTAAAAGAATTAGCCCCCTAACCCCCAAAGGGAGAACATTCGCTCAAAGATTTAACCGCAAGGCTCA
>NZ_JBPTTN010000011.1:0-5401 GCF_051547125.1 Flavobacterium sp. RSSA_27 | reverse complement strand
CCCCGCAAAAAGTGCAAGTTCCTTGAGAGATTGAAAAGAGATTGAGAGACCAGTGGAAATAAAAGTTTTCAAAAAAAAGTTTCAAATTTTCTTGCCAGTTAAAAAAGAATACTTACTTTTGCACCCGCTTTGAGAAACAACGAAAGGCGGAAAGAAACTGAAATAAATTCAGTTTAAAAAAAGAAGATTACGTTCCTAGACATATTGAATTGACAGCCGTTTTGTTGGAGACAACAAAACACATAAAAAAAGAGTAAGATAATCGAGAGATTAGAGAAAGACCAATAGTATCTGATTCGAATATAATATAATAATATACGATGAAGAGTTTGATCCTGGCTCAGGATGAACGCTAGCGGCAGGCTTAACACATGCAAGTCGAGGGGTAGAAGGAGCTTGCTCCTTTGAGACCGGCGCACGGGTGCGTAACGCGTATGCAATCTACCTTTTGCAGAGGGATAGCCCAGAGAAATTTGGATTAATACCTCATAGTATAGTGATACCGCATGGTAGTACTATTAAAGTCACAACGGCAAAAGATGAGCATGCGTCCCATTAGCTAGTTGGTAAGGTAACGGCTTACCAAGGCGACGATGGGTAGGGGTCCTGAGAGGGAGATCCCCCACACTGGTACTGAGACACGGACCAGACTCCTACGGGAGGCAGCAGTGAGGAATATTGGACAATGGGCGCAAGCCTGATCCAGCCATGCCGCGTGCAGGATGACGGTCCTATGGATTGTAAACTGCTTTTGTACAGGAAGAAACACCTCTACGTGTAGAGACTTGACGGTACTGTAAGAATAAGGATCGGCTAACTCCGTGCCAGCAGCCGCGGTAATACGGAGGATCCAAGCGTTATCCGGAATCATTGGGTTTAAAGGGTCCGTAGGCGGTTTAGTAAGTCAGTGGTGAAAGCCCATCGCTCAACGGTGGAACGGCCATTGATACTGCTAGACTTGAATTATTAGGAAGTAACTAGAATATGTAGTGTAGCGGTGAAATGCTTAGAGATTACATGGAATACCAATTGCGAAGGCAGGTTACTACTAATGGATTGACGCTGATGGACGAAAGCGTGGGTAGCGAACAGGATTAGATACCCTGGTAGTCCACGCCGTAAACGATGGATACTAGCTGTTGGGGGCAACTTCAGTGGCTAAGCGAAAGTGATAAGTATCCCACCTGGGGAGTACGTTCGCAAGAATGAAACTCAAAGGAATTGACGGGGGCCCGCACAAGCGGTGGAGCATGTGGTTTAATTCGATGATACGCGAGGAACCTTACCAAGGCTTAAATGTAGATTGACCGGTTTGGAAACAGACTTTTCGCAAGACAATTTACAAGGTGCTGCATGGTTGTCGTCAGCTCGTGCCGTGAGGTGTCAGGTTAAGTCCTATAACGAGCGCAACCCCTGTTGTTAGTTGCCATCGAGTGATGTCGGGAACTCTAACAAGACTGCCAGTGTAAACTGTGAGGAAGGTGGGGATGACGTCAAATCATCACGGCCCTTACGCCTTGGGCTACACACGTGCTACAATGGCCGGTACAGAGAGCAGCCACTTCGTGAGGAGGAGCGAATCTATAAAGCCGGTCACAGTTCGGATCGGAGTCTGCAACTCGACTCCGTGAAGCTGGAATCGCTAGTAATCGGATATCAGCCATGATCCGGTGAATACGTTCCCGGGCCTTGTACACACCGCCCGTCAAGCCATGGAAGCTGGGGGTGCCTGAAGTCGGTGACCGCAAGGAGCTGCCTAGGGTAAAACTGGTAACTAGGGCTAAGTCGTAACAAGGTAGCCGTACCGGAAGGTGCGGCTGGAACACCTCCTTTCTAGAGCCTTATTGTTAGCTTTAAGCACGCTAAGGAAAAAGAAGAAGATACAAAGGTTTGCTGAAGTATCGATTATATTACTCTTGCTGTTAATTTAAAGAAATTGAATAAAGAATTAAGTAAAAAACAGAGTCTCGTAGCTCAGCTGGTTAGAGTACTACACTGATAATGTAGGGGTCGGCAGTTCGAGTCTGCCCGGGACTACTATTTTAACTTAAAGGAAATTCTAGAGGTTGAAATCCTTATTTTTTTGGAATTTGGAATTTAAAGATTTGGAATTTTAAAAGAAAGGGGGATTAGCTCAGCTGGCTAGAGCGCCTGCCTTGCACGCAGGAGGTCAACGGTTCGACTCCGTTATTCTCCACAAGATAGTATCAAGATGATAGTATCAAGTATCAAGACAAAGTCTTAATACTTAATACAGCAATCTTAATACAATACAAAAGTTCATTGACATATTGAGATAAGAAATAATAAAAAGTAGAAAGAACATGATAGTATCAAGACGATAGTATCGAGTATCAAGATGTAAGTCTTAATACTTAATACTTAAATCTTAATACTTTCGTAAGTACAATAAGCAAAATAAGGGCGTATGGGGGATGCCTAGGCTCTCAGAGGCGAAGAAGGACGTGATAAGCTGCGAAAAGCTACGGGGATTGGCACACACGAATTGATCCGTAGATATCCGAATGGGGCAACCCACTATGTTGAAGACATAGTACACCGATAGGTGGGCAAACCCGCTGAACTGAAACATCTAAGTAGGCGGAGGAGAAGAAAACAAAAGTGATTCCGTAAGTAGTGGCGAGCGAACGCGGATTAGCCCAAACCAATGATGTTACGGCATGATTGGGGTTGTAGGACCACGACATTTCTTGCATAAAGAATTAGAATCTACTGGAAAGTAGGACCAAAGAGGGTGATAGTCCCGTATAAGTAATGAATGTAAAGGATAGTGGTATCCTGAGTAGGGCGGGGCACGTGAAACCCTGTCTGAATTTGGCGGGACCATCCGCTAAGGCTAAATACTCCTGAGAGACCGATAGTGAACCAGTACCGTGAGGGAAAGGTGAAAAGAACCGTGAATAACGGAGTGAAATAGATCCTGAAACCATACGCTTACAAGCGGTCGGAGCCCTTTCGTGGGGTGACGGCGTGCCTTTTGCATAATGAGCCTACGAGTTAACGTTGCTGGCAAGGATAAGTGGTTAAGTCATGGATCCGTAGCGAAAGCGAGTCTGAATAGGGCGCTTTAGTCAGTAGTGTTAGACGCGAAACCGTGTGATCTACCCATGGGCAGGATGAAGCGCTGGTAACACAGTGTGGAGGTCCGAACCGGTTGACGTTGAAAAGTCTTCGGATGACCTGTGGGTAGGGGTGAAAGGCCAATCAAACTCGGAAATAGCTCGTACTCCCCGAAATGCATTTAGGTGCAGCGCACGGCGCAAAGTTATATAGAGGTAGAGCTACTGATTGGATGCGGGGGCTTCACCGCCTACCAATTCCTGACAAACTCCGAATGCTATATAATGTTTCCGTGCAGTGAGGGCTTGGGTGCTAAGGTCCAAGTCCGAGAGGGAAAGAACCCAGACCATCAGCTAAGGTCCCCAAATATATGTTAAGTTGAAAGAACGAGGTTTGTCTGCCCAGACAGCTAGGATGTTGGCTTGGAAGCAGCCATTCATTTAAAGAGTGCGTAACAGCTCACTAGTCGAGCGGACGAGCATGGATAATAATCGGGCATAAACATATTACCGAAGCTATGGATTTGTAATTTATTACAAGTGGTAGGGGAGCATTCTAACAGGGTTGAAGGTGTGTCGTAAGGCATGCTGGACTGGTTAGAAAAGAAAATGTAGGCATAAGTAACGATAATGCGGGCGAGAAACCCGCACACCGAAAGACTAAGGTTTCCACAGCTATGCTAATCAGCTGTGGGTTAGTCGGGACCTAAGGCGAACCCGAAAGGGACAGTCGATGGCCAACGGGTTAATATTCCCGTACTACTGATTACTGTGATGGGGTGACGGAGTGATGAAAGCGCCGCGAACTGACGGAATAGTTCGTTGAAGTACCTACCTATAAGATCTGCAGGCAAATCCACAGATCTTGGGGAAATACGATAGTACTCGGAGTCTTCGGACAAAGAGATAGTGCGCCTAAGGGCTTCCAAGAAAAACCTCTAAACTTCAGGTAATTAGTACCCGTACCGTAAACCGACACAGGTAGTCGAGGAGAGAATCCTAAGGTGCTCGAGAGATTCATGGCTAAGGAATTAGGCAAAATAGACCCGTAACTTCGGGAGAAGGGTCGCCTCTGAGTAATCAGAGGCCGCAGTGAAGAGGTCCAGGCGACTGTTTATCAAAAACACAGGGCTCTGCAAAATCGTAAGATGAAGTATAGGGCCTGACACCTGCCCGGTGCTGGAAGGTTAAGAGGAGATGTTATCTTCGGAGAAGCATTGAATTGAAGCCCCAGTAAACGGCGGCCGTAACTATAACGGTCCTAAGGTAGCGAAATTCCTTGTCGGGTAAGTTCCGACCTGCACGAATGGTGTAACGATCTGGACACTGTCTCAGCCATGAGCTCGGTGAAATTGTAGTAACGGTGAAGATGCCGTTTACCCGCAGTGGGACG
The DNA here is from genome assembly GCF_051547125.1 of Flavobacterium sp. RSSA_27. Classification (NCBI taxonomy): domain Bacteria; kingdom Pseudomonadati; phylum Bacteroidota; class Flavobacteriia; order Flavobacteriales; family Flavobacteriaceae; genus Flavobacterium; species Flavobacterium sp. RSSA_27. Next base: position 928 of record NZ_JBPTTN010000011.1, on the reverse strand, counting down.
AAAAGACCCTGTGCACCTTTACTATAGCTTAGTATTGACCTTGGATAAATGATGTGTAGGATAGGTTGGAGACTGTGAAGTGGCGTCGCTAGGCGTTGTGGAGTCATTGTTGAAATACAACCCTTTGTTTATCTGAGGCCTAACCCCGTATTGCGGGGGACATTGCTTGGTGGGTAGTTTGACTGGGGTGGTCGCCTCCAAAAGAGTAACGGAGGCTTCTAAAGGTTCCCTCAGTACGCTTGGTAACCGTGCGAAGAGTGCAATGGCATAAGGGAGCTTGACTGAGAGACATACAGGTCGATCAGGTACGAAAGTAGAGCATAGTGATCCGGTGGTTCCGCATGGAAGGGCCATCGCTCAAAGGATAAAAGGTACGCCGGGGATAACAGGCTGATCTCCCCCAAGAGCTCATATCGACGGGGGGGTTTGGCACCTCGATGTCGGCTCGTCACATCCTGGGGCTGGAGAAGGTCCCAAGGGTTGGGCTGTTCGCCCATTAAAGTGGCACGCGAGCTGGGTTCAGAACGTCGTGAGACAGTTCGGTCTCTATCTACTGTGGGCGTTAGAAATTTGAGTGGATCTGATTCTAGTACGAGAGGACCGAATTGGACAAACCTCTAGTGTATCTGTTGTCCCGCCAGGGGCACCGCAGAGTAGCTACGTTTGGAAGGGATAAGCGCTGAAAGCATATAAGCGCGAAACCCACCACAAGATGAGATTTCTTTTAAGGGTCGTGGGAGATGACCACGTTGATAGGCTATAGATGTAAAGGCAGTAATGTCATAGTCGAGTAGTACTAATAACCCGTAAGCTTATGTACACCTTTTCCCGTCTAGTTCAAAAGACTAGGCGGGGAGAAACTTTCTAGATCCTGAATCAAGTTCAGTATTAACTTTTTATATTCTTTATCTCAGTATGTTAAGATATT
>NZ_JBPTTN010000010.1:0-19271 GCF_051547125.1 Flavobacterium sp. RSSA_27 | reverse complement strand
TTAAAATTTTAACACAAGCAGTATTGGCTTTATCTCTGATTTGTACATTATAAGTTGCATTAGCTAGCGCAGTAAAAGTACCGCTATCTTGCCAAGTTGTACCACCATTGATGCTGTATTGGTAGGTGCCATAACCTCCTAATGGAGCACTAATGGTAATGGTTCCGTCATTGGCAGCATTACAAGTTACATTAGTTGAAGCTACAGTTGCGCTTAAAACAGCGGGTTGTGTTATTGTTTGGTTTCCCAATACAATAACACAAGCAGTATTGGCTTTATCTCTTATCTGTACATTATATGTTCCTGGAGCTAGGGAATTGAAATTTCCACTTGATTGCCAAGTACCTGAATCAAGTCTGTATTCATAAGTTCCACCACCACCTGTTGGTGTACTAATATTTATAGTACCGTTGTTACTACCAAAGCATGTTATATCCGTTTTAGCAACAGTTGCATTTAAAACGGCATTCACTGTTACATCTACTGTAAATGGTGTTCCTGTACAAACGCCTGATTTTGGAGTAACTGTATAACGGATCACACCTGAGCTTGTTCCTGTATTGGTTAATGTTTGGGAAATTGAAGTTCCGCAAGTTGTAGTGCAATTGGAAAATCCAGTAATGGTTCCTCCAGTTGGGGATGTTAGTATAGCGGAAGTCCATGTATATGTAGTTCCGTTAACAGTTGAGTTTAATACAACATTACTTGTTCCCGAACTGCAGATTGTTTGTGGTGAAGCTGAACCAACAGGTGTTGTACAACAAGCAATTGGAGTTACCGTTTTAGTAATAGATTTAATTAGCCTAGTTGGAGTAGAAGAATCAGTAACTTGAAGGGTTACAGAAAGAGGGTTTGGTCCCGTCGGGGTATAGTTAAAGATATCTAGAGTTGATGTAGTTAATGTGGCATTAGTTATATTATCTTTAACTGTCCATGAATAAGTATAAGGTGTTTTTCCTCCATTAGAAGTACTTGTAAATGTTATTCTTTCAAAATTACCTCCTTGGCATGATGATGAAGTTGTAAAATCAGCAGCTAATGGTGTTGTAATTATAATTTGTTCGCTAGGGCCATAATATTTACATTTAGGAGTAAGAGCCTTACAGTTATATACCCCATTGTTATATCGTGAGCATACTTCATAAACTCCTGCGGTTGCCGGTGCACTATTTTCCCAGGCAGTAAGAAGTCCTGCTAGTTGAATTGTTGAACCACAGGTCCAAATATAGGGAGTTCCATATCCAGGATCTCCTATTGTTAAATTATTTTTATCAATAATAAAAGATTGTAAACCAGCATTTAATGTTTTGGCAATACATTTGTTAAATGGTAAAGTTACACCATTTAGAATTACGCTACCTGCCATCAAAAAACCATATCTTTCATTCGATGTTACATCTAGATTTATTTTTAAGTAGACTTCAACAGTAGTTCCTGGGTCGCAAGTACCAGATGCTAAAGGAGTTCCATCGGATCTGACTAGTTCTCCACCTAACACCTTGATGTCACCAGAAACACAGTTATCACATGGAGCAGTTTGAGCTAAAACAGTTGAAAAACTGAAAACACTGAATAAAATAATGGCAAATAATCTTGTCGAATGAGTAAATTTTGTTTTCATATTGATTTTTTTAAATCGTTATCAATCGAAATAATAGTGTTTGTAACTTATTTTCTTTCTGATAAAAGGATTAATTAAAATTTAGTTGCTCTTATCAACTTAAAATTTTAGTATCAATTCTTAATTATCATTAATTATCAATAAAAGAGTTAGTATAAACAATTTATGTTTTGATTAACTACATCAAAATTATAGACAATGATAATATTATCTTTTTTTAATCTATCAATAACTCAAATACTCGTTGAAGTGCATTTTTTTGTTAATTTATTGGTAATTATTAGAGTTTAAATGAAAATTATAAATGTATTTTCTTACGTAAAAATGCTTGGAAGCTTGTAAATCAATACTTTGTAATAAATTTAATTATACCTTTTTATTGCGTATTACTTTTTAATTTTTTATTTAATTAGCTGTTTTGATTAAACAATTGTTAATTAAATCTCCATTGTATAAAGAGTGAGAAATTAAACGTAATTTAAGTGTCTTAAAAAAAATGTAATTATATTGTATTAAAAATCAGCACTATAAATTGTTTGTAAAAGAGTAGTTACTAATTTAACAAGAGGATCATGAAGAATTTAATCTTAGTACGACATGCTAAATCAAGTTGGGAAGCCCCTCTAAAAGATAGGGACAGGCCCTTATCCAAAAATGGTTTACAAGCAGCACATCTCGTGTCGAGTTATGTCTCAAAATATTTACCCAAAACCTATTTGTTTTGGTCTAGTGTTGCAGAGCGAGCTTCGCAGACCGCCTTAATTTTTGCTCAAAATTTATCCTATCCAATCGAAAGTATCATTTATAAAGAAGATTTATATACATTCGATGAAAACCAATTGACCAATGTTATTAAATCGTGCAAAAATGATTTTGATAGTGTAATTCTTTTTGGACATAATGGTGCTATTACAAATTTTGTTAATAAATTTGGAGATGTTTTTATTGAAAATGTTCCTACAACTGGGTTTATATCCTTGCAATTTGATGTAGACGATTGGAAGGACATTCAAAAAGGGAAAACATTAAAAATAATAGTTCCAAAAGATTTAAAATAATTCGTTTTGATACATAAATATATTGATAGAGAAAAAAGTTGGCTGGCTTTTAATGCTCGAGTTTTACAAGAAGCAGCAGATGACACCGTTCCTTTATTAGATAGACTTCGTTTTTTAGGTATTTTTTCAAACAATCTCGATGAATTTTTTAGAGTTCGTTTTGCAGCCATTCGCAGATTAAGTCTTTCAGGTATTTCAGGAGAAAAATATTTAGGAGGTATCTCAGCGCAACAATTGGTTAAAGAAATTACAGAAATTGTAATTGAACATCAAGCGGAAAGCCTTAGCATCCTAAATAAGATTGAAAAACAATTGCAAAAAGAAAACATCTACATCATTACTGAAAATGATTTAGATAAAGATCAAAAAAACTACCTAAAAGAATTTTTTATTCAAAAAGTCAGCCCTGAATTGGTGACAATTATTTTAAATGATTTGGCTGAATTTCCATTATTAAAAGATACTCTTGGGTATTTGGCAGTAAAGATGGTGATGAAAAAAGAGGAAGAAATACGCTATGCTGTAATCGAAATCCCAAAAACCATCAATAGATTTGTTGTACTGCCTTCAAAAAACGAAAAACAATATGTTATTCTATTAGATGATGTAATTCGATTCAATTTAAGTAGTATTTTTAATATTTTCGACTATAAAAGTATTGCTGCACACATGATTAAAATTACTAGAGATGCCTCTTTGGATATTGACAGTGATTTGAGTAAAAGCATGATCGAAAAAATTGCTCTAGGTGTTAAAGACAGAAGAATTGGTGAACCTGTTCGTTTTATTTATGACCAAGAAATAGAAGAGGATACGCTCAATTTTTTTCTCGATAAAATGCATATCGTTTCTACAGATAGTATTATTCCTGGTGGGCGTTATCATAATAGAAGAGACTACATGGATTTTCCTAACTTAGGCAGATATGACCTCTTATATCAATCGAATGTCCCCTTGCCAATTCCAGGCTTGAGTTTAGAAGGAAGCATGCTGGATAAAATCAGCGAAAAAGATTATTTATTGAATGCGCCCTACCAATCATTTTCATATTTGACAAAGTTTCTCAGAGAAGCAGCATTGGATCCAAAAGTACTTTCTATCAAAATTACTTTGTATCGTTTGGCTAAAAATTCTCAAATCATTAGTTCCTTAATTAATGCAGCCAAGAATGGAAAAAAAGTAACAGTTCAAATCGAGCTACAGGCCCGATTCGACGAAGCTTCAAATATTTCATATGCTGAACAAATGAAAACTGAAGGAATAGAATTGATTTTTGGAATCAAAGGATTAAAAGTACACAGTAAAATTTGTGTAATTGAAAGACAAGAAAAAGACAAAATTAAGCGCTATGGCTTTGTTTCAACTGGAAATTTCAATGAATCAACAGCCAAAGTATATACCGATGTGACACTTTTTACAAGCCATCAACAAATTTTGAAAGACATTACTAAAATATTTGATTTTTTCGATGTTAATTTTAGAGTCCATCGCTATAAACATTTGATTGTGTCACCACATTATACTAGAAGTCGATTCATAAAGTTAATCGATAGAGAAATCACGCATGCTTTAGCAGGTAGAAAAACCTATATTAAATTAAAAATGAACAGTTTATCTGATTTTGAAATGATTGATAAATTATACCAAGCTAGTAAAGCAGGGGTAAAAATTCAACTTGAAATTAGAGGGATTTGTTCCTTAATTCCTGGAAAAATAGGATTAAGTGAAAATATAGAAGCCATTAGTATTGTTGATAATTATTTAGAACATTCTCGTGTCTATATTTTTGGCAATGCAGGAATTCCAGAAGTGTTTATTTCTTCAGCTGATTTTATGGCTCGAAATTTAGATGCTAGGGTAGAGGTAACTTGCCCAATTTACGATCAAGATATCAAAAATGAATTGATTGACCATTTTGATTTGGGTTGGAAAGGTAATGTTAAAGCTAGATACCATTCTGAAGCATTAGACAACAAATACAGACAACCCAAAGGAAATCCAGTATTTAGAGCCCAAGTAGAAACGTATAAATATTATCAAAATAAATTAGAGGTAATCACTGAAGAAGCTTGATTTATGGGCATGCCTTAATAAATGAATAAGGGAAAATATGATTAAAATAAAAAAATATGCAGCAATTGATATAGGGTCAAATGCGATGCGTTTATTAATTGCGAACATTGTTGAAGAAGAGGGTAGGGAAACTCAGTTCAGTAAGAGTTCCTTAGTGCGTGTTCCTATTCGTTTGGGGCAAGATGCATTTACAGTAGGTGAAATTTCTCTGGAAAACATAGAACGTATGTGTGATGCTATGAAAGCATTTCATTTGTTAATGAAAGTCCATAAAGTGGAATCGTACAAAGCTTTTGCTACATCAGCCATGCGGGAAGCTTATAATGCTAAAGAAGTAGTAGCTTTAATTAAGAAAAAAACGGAAGTTAAAATAGAAATTATTGATGGTAAAAAAGAAGCTGCCATCATTGCCTCTACCGATTTACATCATTTGTTGAAAACAGACGAAACGTATCTCTTTGTCGATGTAGGGGGTGGAAGTACAGAGTTTACTTTATTTTCTAATGGAAAAATGGTGTGTTCTCGCTCATTTAAGGTAGGAACCGTTCGATTGTTAAATAACATGGTTCACGAAATTGTTTGGGAAGAAATTGAAAAATGGATTCGTACAAACACAGCCGATTATGATGAAGTAAGGTTGATCGGGTCTGGAGGGAATATAAACAAGTTGTTCAAAATGTCTGGAAAACAACAAGACAAACCCCTATCTTATATTTATGTCAATGCACAATATGCTTATTTGAGTTCATTGACTTATGATCAGAGAATTTCTCAATTAGGATTGAACTCTGACCGTGCCGATGTTATTGTGCCAGCAACACGTATCTATTTGAATGCTATGAAATGGAGTGGTGCTAGGCAAATTTATGTTCCCAAAATTGGTCTATCAGATGGAATTGTCAAAGCCATGTACTACGGTAAAATTTAAAAACGAAACAGAAGTAGTACTGCATTACTTTTTTTACATACTGCAAAGTGTCCTTTTAGAAGGCTCATTTTACGGTATGTTTTTTTTATTCGTTATAGGATGCACCGGTTTTGTTTGTTTTGATTCTTTTTCTTTCTTCTTAAAATAACCTTTTAATAAAAAATTATGTTTAGCGGCTTCTTCTAATTCAAGTAAATTTTTGGTTCCTTTTTCGATATTTGTTAATGATGTGTCTAATGAAATAGCCAATTGTTCATTATCTATAAGTTTGGATAAAATCCCTTTGCTGTCATTTAATTTTTTTGAAAAAACCTCAATTTCTTTTGTGCTATTTTCTAAATTTTGAATTGCCTTTTTGATGGATTCTGCATATTCTGGATCATTAATAATTTGTGATAAACTCCCCTTTTTAGTATTCAGATTTTTGCTAAAAACAGCAAATTCATCAGAACTACTCTTTAAGTTGTTCATGGTTTGTACCATTTGTTTAGCAAATTCTTTATCGGTCAAAATAGTATTAAGTGGTCCTTCACTTTTATTAATTTTAATACTAAATTCAGTAAGTTGCTGTGTTATTATTTGAGCATTTTGGATACTTTTATTCAAGCTTTTAATTAAATCTTCAAATTCAATGGATTTGATAGAGACAATAATAGCATTTTCTTCGACCATTTCATTTGAAGGTGTACCTGGTAAAATGATTAATACTTTATCTCCCATTAATCCATCGGTACCTATACTTGCTTGGGCATCTTTTTTTATATACGGTTGAATTTCTTCTTTAATTAACAAATCTACTTCAACCAACGTGTCGGATAAAAAATGAATACCTTTTACTGTACCTACATTAATTCCTGAGAAACGCACATTATTTCCAACTTTTAGGCCACTTACATTTTGAAAATGAGAACGCAACCTAAATGTACGATCAAATAGATTTTTATTTTTACCTATAAAATAAATACTGACAATAAAAAAACTTATTCCAATTAGTACAAATAACCCTAATTTCCATATATAAGTAGATGATTTTGCCATAGTATTGAAATTTAGACTTGGTTTTTTCTTTTGATTAGCACCATTATTAATAATTTTTTAGAACATTAATTAAAAAAAGATTTAACCCACCGATCTCCATTTTGTTCTAAAGCATCATAAGTGCCCTCAGCATAAATTATTCCATCTTTTAAAATAATCATTCGGTTCCCCGTTTTTTTGGCACAAGCCATGTCATGGGTGATTATGATTGCCGTTGCTTGTCTTTTTTTTTGGATAGATACAATCAATTCACTGATTTCTCTTGCTGTTATTGTATCGAGCCCAGAAGTTGGTTCATCATATAAAATAATTTCGGGTTCAATAATTAAGGTTCGAGCCAAACCAATTCTTTTTCGCATCCCGCCAGATAATTCAGAGGGCATTTTATCAATTGCTTCATTCAACCCAACATCATTTAATGCCATTTCTATTCTTTTTTCGATTTCATCATCGGTTAAGTTTTTTGTATGATGTTTTAAAGTAAATGCTAAATTATCTCTAACAGACATCGAATCGTATAAAGCACCATTTTGAAACATAAACCCAATGCGCAAACGGATAGCATTCAAGGCTTCGTTTTTAAGTTGAGTTACATCAGTGCCAAATACCAAAATTGTTCCTTTGTCGGGCGATATCAAACCGACAATACATTTGATACAAACCGATTTTCCAGATCCTGAACGGCCTATTATTACTAAACTTTCACCTTTTTCCAATGAAAAATTTATACCTTTTAATACTTGATTTTTTTTAAAAGATTTCCATAAATTTTGAACAACTATCGGCAAATCATTTGTCATATTAAAAAAATAAATCGGTAATTTGAACTGTAATCATGTCAATCAAAAAAATAGAGAGTGAAGCGATAACCACTGATTCATTGGCCGCAATTCCAACACTAGCCGTACCATTTGAAGCAGTAAATCCTTTGTAGGAACCAATTAATCCTATAAAAAAACCAAAGAAAAATGTTTTAATGACAGCAGGCAAAAGATCAATAAACTCCAAATGTTCAAAAACAGCTGAAAAATAACGGTAAATTCCTATTGACCCTTTTACATTATATCCAATATAACCACCGAAAATCCCAATCAAATCTGCATAAATTACTAGTAATGGTATCATGAAAGTAGTAGCAAGAATTCGCGTTACTACTAAGTAGTTAAAAGGGTTAATAGCTGATACTTCCATGGCGTCTATTTGTTCTGTAACTTTCATTGCACCTAATTCTGCTCCAATTCCCGAGGCAATTTTACCAGCACAGATTAAAGCAGTTATTACAGGTGCAATTTCTCTAATCAATGATAATGACACCATGCTAGGTAACCAACTTTCAGCCCCAAATTTAGTCATCGTTGGTCGAGATTGAATCGTTAAAACCAACCCCATAATAAAGGCAGTTATGGTAACAAGGGGTAGTGATTTGTACCCAATTACATAACATTGACGAATGAATTCATTAACTTGAAATGGTGATTTAATTATTTCTTTGAAAAACCTTGATCCAAAAATAGAAAATTCACCTACTTCATTTAAAAATACTAAAGCTCTATTTTTTAGGGTTGCATACATGATGATTTTTATAATAGTAAAAAGATTTCAGTAACAAAGGCAATAAAAACGATATTAAAGTTAAACAATATTTAATTCATAAAGTGATTATATGGAAATAATTCAATCATTTGCTAATTGAACAACTATATATGATTGAATTTAGTGTTATTTTGTTTTTTAATAAAAAAAAAACGAGTTACTCAAATTAATGAATAACTCGTTAAGCTTATTTTTAATACATTAATATTAAAAGGCTCTTCTCTTTTAAAGTATTTAGTAGGGTAAAACCTTTTTGTTTTTAACTTCTTCCAAAAGTTCGGCTGCTGCTAAATAAAAAGCACTACTTCCACAAATAATTCCTATAATACCTGCAATTTGATTGATGAATTCACTTCCGGTGAATTTAGAAACTGCTAAAACGAAAAAAAGTACGGTGAGTGAAAGAAACACAAACTGTTGTACTTTACTACCACCCCAAGTTCCCCACCACATTAATGCAGTGAATGTTCCCCATAAGATTAAGTAGCAACCAAAAAATGGGGCAGGAGTAGCACCAGCCATTTCAAAGCCTGTATTAGGAAATAACCAAATTCCAACCAAAGTTATCCAGAAAAAGCCATAAGAGGTAAAAGCCGTTCCGGCAAAGGTTTTTCCCTGATTAAAGGAAAGTAATCCTGCTATTATTTGAGCAATGCCGCCATAAAAAATTCCCATAGCAATAATTACACTACTTATTGGGAAAAAGCCCATATTGTGAATGTTTAATAAAATTGTAGTCATACCAAAACCCAAAAGTCCTAATGGGGCTACATTGGCGTTTTTTTTCTCCATAAAATCTATATTTTTTTTCAATTTTTTTTATGGATGCAAAATTATGCTATTAATGATGAAAACTTTTGAAAGAAATGGCAAATAAAAGTTAAATATCGTCAGGGTTTTAACGTTCTTTTAAGTATCTATATGCAATCCAAAAGTAGAACGCAACAAATCGATGGTGGGATTTATTTCTTTTAATCGATTATAACGGTCTTGGTCGTTTAGGTTTCTTTTGATTTCGATGCTTTCGTTCACAATTACATCAATAGTGATTTCGTGATTGTGCAAATGTCCTTTCAGATGTCCTAAAAGTCCGTGTTTCTGACTTTCAAAATCCAGTTTAGAACCTTCGTTGGGTAATTCAATCGTAATTCTAGTACCGTCTAATTTTGGGTCGTTAATCAGCAGTAATGATTCCATAATTTTAAATCCTTTGCTGCCTAATTTTTGGGCATATTTTGTCCATTGCAACAACATTTCGGTTTCTGTAAAAGCTTCTGTAGGAGCATGAACGACTTCTTTTACAATCGATTTACTACTTTCTTCTAAGGCTTTTTTGGCACGAATACTTGATAACGAAAATGCCGAAATCTTAGTCTCGTCTGAAGTTAAAACGGGTGCTATTGGTGCTGCAATTTCAGGTTTTTCTTCTGTAATTTCTGATTTAGGAGTTGTTTCAGTAACTGGTGGAGCAACTATAGGTGTTTCTGTTGCAGTGGCAATAACGGGTTGAACTACTTCGGTTATCGAATAGTCATTTTTACGGAAATAAGTAGGCGGAATTATGAAAGACTCAGCTTTTTTTTTTCTCCATCAAAAGTGATAGAGGCCAATTGCATCAAACAAAGTTCGACTAGTAAGCGCTGATTTTGACTGACTTTGTATTTCAAATCACAGTCATTGGCAATTTCGATTCCCTTTAATAAGAAGTCGGCACTGCATTTTTGAGCTTGCACACCATACAGTTGTTGCGCTTGTTCTCCCATTTCTAACAAACTTAGGGTAGAAGGAGTTTTCGCCACCAACAAATCTCTAAAGTGAGACGCTAAGCCGGAAACAAAATGATGCGCATCAAAACCTTTAGACAAAATAGCATTGAAAGCCAATAATAAATCTGGAATTTTATTCTCCAAAACCAAATCGGTGATGTTGATGTAGGTTTCGTAATCTAAAACATTTAGATTTTCGGTAACGGCTTGTCTTGTCAAGTTGGTGCCACAAAACGAAACCACACGGTCAAAAATAGACAGCGCATCACGCATCGCTCCATCTGCTTTTTGAGCGATAATGTGCAACGCATCATCTTCAAATTGAATGCCTTGACTTTCGGCAACATCAGCCAAGTGTTCTTTCGCGTCTTTTACCGTAATACGTTTGAAATCAAAAATCTGACAGCGAGACAAAATCGTTGGAATGATTTTGTGCTTTTCTGTAGTAGCGAGAATAAAAATGGCGTGTTTTGGTGGCTCTTCTAATGTTTTCAAAAAAGCATTAAACGCCGCCGAAGACAACATATGCACCTCGTCGATAATGTACACTTTGTATTGTCCAGTTTGCGGTGGAATTCGAACTTGGTCAATCAAATTTCGAATGTCATCTACCGAGTTGTTCGAAGCTGCATCCAACTCAAATACATTGAACGCAAAATCTTCTTCGGGGTCATCATAACCGGGTTGGTTAATTTTACGCGCCAAAATTCTAGCACAAGTCGTTTTTCCCACACCACGAGGCCCCGTAAACAACAAAGCCGAAGCCAAATGGTTGTTTTCTATAGCATTCAGTAGCGTATTGGTAATCGCTTTTTGACCTACAACATCCTTAAATGTTTGCGGGCGATATTTACGTGCAGATACTATAAATTGTTCCATTGTTGTCCTATGATTCGAAAGCAAATATAGCTTTTTTGTTTATTTCTTGATGTTCAAAATGGTTTATTTGCCAAAAAATCTTTTCAATTTTCTAATATCCTATTGACAATCAAAAAAATAATGAAGTAAACGATTTACCAGCTGATTTATCTATCGCATTCTTTACTTTGGACGATGATAAGGTGCAGCAATTCCCGTTATCATTCACGAGTCGTCCTGCTTTCCGCTATATCTTTTTTAGGTCACAGGTTACAAAAACCTACGACCTAAAAAAGGATGCCGCTGCAATCAGGGCTATTTTAGTACTTCTCTTTTTCATAAACCGTTTACAAACTATTTTAACAAACTAAAATTCAGAATGAAAACAACTAGTTGTGCATCAGCAAAGTAATTACCTCCTAGAAAATTGACTTTAATAAGGAAATCAAGTTTAAAAAAGTTACTTTTGCACCGCAGACCGCCTTATCGTCGTCCCGATTTATCGGGAGGGAGGAAAGTCCGGACACCATAGAGAAGCATAGCGGGTAACACCCGTCGGTCTAGTCTTTACGGACGAGATTAGGACAAGTGCAACAGAAAGTATGTACAGGTAATGCTGTAGTGAAACCAGGTAAACTCTATGCGGTGAAATATCAAGTATATCAGCATTTAAGGGCTTCTCGTTCGTTGCTGAAGGGTAGATAGCTTGAGCTTACAAGTAATTGTAAGTCTAGATAAATGATAAGGGTTCGCTTTAGCGAATACAGAATCCGGCTTATAGGTCTGCATTTTTTTCGAAAAAAAAAGCCTTTGCATAGCAAAGACTCTATATTGTTATTCTTCTTCTGAATCGGTTACTTCAAAATCGTCATCATTTAAATCTTCTTCATCATCGGTATTGTTGAATTCAAAGAAGCTGAAAAACGATCCCCCATAACTCTTTTGAAACGAAAAATTATCTAAATGGTCCATTTTCGTGTATTTAGAATGCTCGATAATCATCATTCCTTCCTCGTTGAGTAAGTTTTTTTCAAAAACCAAAAGCACCACTTTTTCAAAAGTAGCTTGATCCAAACCATAAGGCGGGTCGGCAAAAATGATGTCGTAAGTGGTTTTGCAGTTTTCTAAAAAGGTAAACACATCGCTCTTGGTGGCAGCAATCGTAAAATCATATTCGGCAGCGACTTGTTTGATGAATTTTACACAACCAAAATCACCATCCACTGAAGTAATTGGATAACTGCCTCTTGAAGCAAATTCGTAGCTGATGTTTCCGGTGCCAGAGAATAAATCCAAGACTTTTAATCCTTCAAAATTAAAATGATTGTTCAACACATTGAATAAAGCTTCTTTACTCATATCGGTAGTGGGACGCACCGGCAGGTTTTTTGGCGGTTGAATGCGTCTACCTTTGTATTTTCCTGAAATGATTCTCATGAGTTGAATAGTATAAAATGTTGTCTGTTGATGGCTTCTGAAAAAGAATTACTGCGTTGCAAACTTGTCACATCAAAAAGAGAAATGTTTCGGATGTATTGGTAAGCTAGTTGGTAGTAAGGACTTTCTTCGTTAATATTTCCCATAATTTCCAATGGAAAATTTTCTGGATTTAAACTCAATTGTTCGGCTGTAAAGAGAATATAATACAAGAAATCTTCAGGTGTGGCGTATTCAAAGGAATTGAAAAGCAATAGTTGCTGGTTTTGCACCACTATGATTTCAAAATGACCTGTATTGAAATGAACGACCATTTTTTTATTGTCATTATTTTTGGAAGCTTCTAAAATTTTGGTAACCAAAATACTGTTAGCGTGCTTGTAATCAAAGGAACCAAATTGGTCAATAAAGAAATTATTGATGTTCACATACGGAATGTAAACGGTATTCATTTCGTAATTGGCAATGGTATCGTAAGCAAAAAAATCAGTTTCGAACACTTTGGTGTTGTATTGCAAATAACTTCCTAAATAATTCTCATCAAATAGGGCAGTGGGCACAAACGTAGATAAAGTATTGTTGTGAATGACTACGATTTCATCATAGGTATCCTTTAATTCAGGAAAATCGCTAAACGCATCGGCAAAAAGTTCTTCAATTTTGGTCGCTTTATGAAAGGTGTCAAAATGAACTTCGTTGTAAGAAAGGATTTTTTTATTTAAAGTGTCGAAACAACAAAAAGACAAACCTGTCAATGATACTTGAAGTGCTAATTTTTTATATTTTTTTTCAGTGATACTCATCTTTTTTTGCTTTTTTTCGACTACGCAAACTTACAAATTTTAATAGCAATAACAATAGCCAAATTCAAGGCGAAATGCAATCTTAATGGTAATTATAAAATAAAATTACACAAAATTAAAGGGTTAGCACTTTTTGTATCAACAAATAATAGTACAGCATTTATGCCTTTGACAAAAATGAAATTGCCTTTGAAAATTGTCTATGCAATAGAAAACTTTCCGTTACTTTGTAACCAAATTTCACTCCATGAATTCCTCTCAGTTTTATAGTTTTTTACAGAAAAATTTTCCTTTTCAGCCCACGAACCAACAGGATATTTTTTTTCAGAAAATTGCTATTTTTCTAACTGAAATTGAGAACAATACCATTTTTGTTTTAAAAGGATACGCAGGAACGGGAAAAACTACGGTAATTTCAACTCTGGTGAATAGCTTGTCGGGCATTAACAAAAAAGCCGTTTTATTAGCACCAACGGGTCGAGCGGCCAAAGTAATTGCTAATTATTCTGAAAAACCTGCTTTTACGATTCACAAGAAAATCTATTTTCCTAAAAAAACATCTGGAGGAGGCGTTTCTTTTACGCTGCAACCCAACAAACATAAAAACACCATTTTTATCGTCGATGAAGCTTCTATGATTTCGGATACCAATTCGGATTCGAAACTGTATGAAAATGGCTCACTCTTAGACGATTTGATTTCGTATGTGTATTCGGGAACCAATTGCAAGATGATTCTTTTGGGTGATACTGCACAGTTGCCTCCAGTAAATTTAGATATAAGTCCCGCCTTAGATATTGATACTTTATCCCTTCATTATAATAAAGAAATTGACCATATCGAACTCGATGAAGTGATGCGTCAAGAAGAAAACTCGGGGATTTTATACAATGCAACGGCTTTGCGTGAACTCTTGAACGATGCTTTCGTAACGGATTATCAATTTGATTTGAAAAAATTCAAGGATATTGTCCGTCTCGTGGATGGATACGATATTCAAGATGCAATACATTCGGCATATAGCAACTACAGCATCGAGGATACCGCTTTTATTGTGCGTTCCAACAAAAGAGCGAATCAGTACAACGAGCAAATTCGAGCCAAAATATTAGATAAAGAAAGTGAATTGGCCACGGGTGATTTTTTGATGGTGGTCAAGAACAATTACTTTTGGTTAAAAGATTCTGACGAAGCTGGTTTTGTAGCCAATGGTGATATTATTGAGGTATTAGAGATATTCGCAATCAAAGAATTATACGGTTTCAAATTCGCGAAAGTCAAAATACGAATGGTCGATTACCCCAACCAAAAACCTTTGGAAACCGTTTTGTTATTGGATACCATAAAGAGCGAATCTCCTTCTTTAACCTACGAAGAATCGAACCGATTGTACCAAGAAGTGATGAAAGATTACGAAGGCGAGACCAAATACAAACAGTTTCAGAAGGTCAAAGAGAACGAGTATTTTAATGCACTTCAAGTCAAATTTTCCTATGCCATCACTTGTCATAAATCGCAAGGTGGTCAGTGGAACACGGTTTTCATAGAACAGCCGTATTTGCCCAACGGTATCGACACCGATTATATTCGCTGGTTGTACACCGCAATGACACGTGCCAAAAATAAGCTATATTTGATAGGATTTAAAGACGATAGTTTTGTAGAGTAATTTTTTAAAATAACCACAAATTAGTTTTTTTAATTTCAATAGTAATTTTGTCATTTGCAAATTTGCGGTAAAACAACAACTATGAATAGCTTAAATGATTTAGATAAAATAACAAGTTCTTTTTCGACTACCGAAAAGATGCCTGTTTTGTTTTTAGGCCACGGCAGTCCAATGAATGCAATCGAAGAAAATCAGTTTGTTACCGGTTTTCGCAATTTAGCCAAAAACCTACCTAAACCCAACGCTATTTTGTGTGTTTCTGCACATTGGTTTACCAAAGGTTCGAAAGTAACCGCTATGGAAATGCCGAAAACCATTCACGATTTTGATGGTTTTCCAAAAGAGTTGTTTGAAGTACAATATCCCGCTCAAGGAAGTCCTAAATTAGCTACTCTTACTCAAGAATTATTGCTTCCTACAGCGGTTGAATTAGACCATCATTGGGGATTAGACCACGGTGCTTGGAGTGTAATCAAACATTTATATCCAAAGGCTGATATTCCTGTCATTCAACTGAGTATAGATTATTCAAAACCTGCTGAATATCATTTTCAATTGGCGCAACAATTGAGTCGTTTGCGTCAAAAAGGTATTTTAATTATCGGCAGTGGTAATATCATTCATAATTTGCGATTGGTCGATTTTTATAATTTTGAGAGAGATGATTATGGCTATGATTGGGCTATAGAAGCTAGAGTTACCATTAATTCACTTTTACTGGATGGCAATTTTCAACCATTATTGGAGTATGAAAAACAAAGTCAAGCCTTTCAATTGGCTATTCCAACACCCGATCATTTTTTGCCTTTGATTTATGCTTTGGGTTTAAAAGACAAAAGCGAAGAAATACAATTATTCAATGACAAATTAGTAGCAGGTTCGTTAAGTATGACCTCGGTTCGAATTGGCTAAAGTATTTAGTTGTATATGAGAGTATGGATTTTATATCTTTGTTAAAAGTAATTTTTAAATATAATAATTATGAGTACCATAACTATTGAAGTAGATGATAAACATATTTTGTTTGTCAAAACACTTTTAGAGCATCTAAAAGGAGTTCGCAATGTTACTATAAATGATGATAAAAGTCCATACAATCCAGATTTCGTAAACTCAGTACAAGAGGGTAGAGAGGAATACAATCGTGGAGAGTGTATTACTATTGCTACAGAGGATTTATGGAAGTAAAGTATACTAGAAAAGCATTAGAACATATCGAATTTTGGAAAAAATCAGGTAATAAGGCTATTCAAAAAAAGATTCAACTACTAATTGAAGATATAAAACATAATCCATTTAAAGGAATTGGAAAACCTGAAGCGTTAAAATATGATTTACAAGGTACGTGGTCTAGGAAAATTAATGAAGAACATCGTATCGTTTATGAAATTCCAGATGAAGGCATTTTGTTAATATATAGTTTGAAGGGGCATTATACCGATTTAGGTTTTTAAATAAAGCTCATTTGAAAATCTAACAGTTAATCAACAAAATTTAATTTAAAAAATTTCACCTCTTTGCGCCTGAACGGCAATAAAAATAAAATAATGAAAATTATAGCAGTCATTCCCGCTCGATACGCCTCCACACGATTTCCTGCAAAATTAATGCAAGATTTAGGAGGAAAAACAGTGATAAGAAGAACTTATGAAGCCGCAATTAATACCAACCTTTTTGATGATGTGTTTGTGGTGACCGACTCCGATTTAATTTATAATGAAATTGTTTCAAACGGAGGAAAAGCCATTATGAGTATCAAAGAACATGAGTCTGGGAGTGACCGTATTGCTGAAGCTATTGAAAATCTAGATGTTGATATAGTGGTCAATGTGCAAGGCGATGAACCATTCATAAATGCCGAACCTTTAGCAAAAGTGATTGAAGTATTTAAAAACGATACCAACCAACAAGTGGATTTGGCTTCCTTGATGCGAGAGATTACAAATGAAGATGAAATCAATAATCCAAACAATGTAAAAGTGGTGGTGGACCAAAATGGTTTTGCTCTATATTTTTCACGTTCTGTAATTCCTTATCCAAGAGAAATCAATGTTGGTGTACGCTATATGCAACATATCGGTATTTACGCTTTTAGAAAGCAAGCCTTATTGGATTTTTACAGTTTACCAATGAAATCTCTAGAAGCTTCTGAAAAACTAGAACAACTACGTTATTTAGAATTCGGCAAACGAATCAAAATGGTAGAAACAACTCATGTTGGTATTGGAATAGACACTGCCGAAGATTTGGAAAAAGCAAGAGTGTTAGTAACCTTATTATAAAATTTTAAATTTAAAAAGTATGACAAGATGTACCGCTTTAGTAATGTTGATGTTTTTAAGCTTTTTTGGCACAAAAGCACAGACAGCATGGGAACGAATAGAAAGAGCTCACAATAATGCTGAAAGAGTTCGATCGGATATAGATCAAGTTCAAAATGTTAGAGATAGAATCGAAAATCGAGATTTTAATACAACTATTTTGAGCAATAGAATTGGGGATGATTTACGTAATCGCCTTGGATTGAATTCAAGACAAGAACCATTAATGCGAAGAGTTGTAAGAGAAACGTTGAATAGAAAAGAAGATGCCCTACGAAGATGGGGAAATGATCAGGCTCGCTATGATCAAGAAATGTTTAGAGTTAGAGAAAATTTCAACCAAAATATGCGAGAGATTTTAGAACCAAATCAATATAGAAATTTGCTAAATATATCTCCAAGAAGAGCAATAAAGGCTAATTTGTTATCCAGATTGTTGTTTTGAAAAAGAAAAAATTCTAGATTAACTTTTGAATTAATATTAATTCATTGTGCCTTTCTATTCTAGGAATCGAATTGATTTTAAAATTACTGTTGTTAAAATTCTCAATAAAATTTTTATTCCTAATATTTTCAGCTTCATTAAGTATCATAGTGTTAAATAGAATAAAACCATTTTTTTTCAATAGTGAAGCTGTATGATTAATGAAAAAAGATTCAAACAAAAAAGTGGGCATTTGCAAATCTTCAAAAACATCGATAATAATTAGGTTGTAGCTTTCTTTATTTCTTAATACAAATTCAAAAGCATCTTGTATATGAATTTCTAAATTTGGAATTTCATTGAGTTGAAAATAGGAATTGGCTATTTCAACAATGTAAGGGTCAATTTCTACTCCAATGATTTTACCTTGACACTTAATTTCATCAACCAAAGTTTTAATGACACTACCGCCAGCAACGCCGAGGACTAAAACATCTTCCATTGTTTGAATGGTATTGAAACCAATTTTGAGTAATCCGATTCTCAAGATACGCTGTAGACTACCATAGGAATAGTTCGTGTTTTCGGAATCAATTACCAATTCTCCGTTGATCCATGTTACTTCAATAGACTTGCTGATACTAGATTTAGATTTATAAATGGTGATAGGGGTAAGATAACTAAAAATTTTTTTTAGCATTTGAAAAGGAATTTTACCAAAAATAGCATTTTATTGACTTATTTTGCTGTATATTTTTATAAAAATGAAAAAACGAATTTATAAATGGATCTTTTTTGATCTGATGGGTTGGCAAATAAAAGGAACTGTATTGCCTGAGGTGAAAAAATGTGTCATGATGGTGATGCCTCATACTAGTAATCATGATTTTTATTTGGGTGTTTTTACTAGGGGAATCATTGGTTTGCCTATCAATTGGATTGGAAAAAAAGAACTTTTTGTTTTTCCATTTAATTATTATTTCAAATATATGGGAGGAGAACCACTAGATAGAAGTGGAGGATTAAATAAAGTTGAAGCAATCGCTTCAATTTTCAAAAGAAAAGAAGAATTTCGTTTAGCCCTAGCTCCCGAAGGAACACGCAAAAAAGTAAATCAATTAAAAACTGGGTTTTATTACATTGCTGTGGCTGCTGATGTGCCAATTGTCCCAGTAGCATTTGATTTCGGTAAGAAAGTAGTACATTATGGAATGCCAATGCAACCCACAGGCAATTACGAAGAAGATCTTAAAATTTTGAAAAAACACTTTGATGGAGTAGTAGGCAAAATTCCCCAAAACGGTTTTATTAATTGGTAGTTTTTTAGATCTTAACCCATTTCATTTCGCTAAGTAAGCAAACTAAACATAGTCATCACAGATCGTTTATTCTATTCTCTGTTATTTTATACTCTATATTTAAAGTATATTTAAAGTATATTTAAAGTATAGATAAAGTATAGATAAAGTATAGATAAAGTATAGATAAAGTATAGATAAAGTATAGATAAAGTATAGATAAAGTATAGATAGTGTATGAATAATGTATAGTAGTAGTTTTTGCAATAATAATTGCTTTTTAGTTCAGTGGAAATAAAAAAGTCAGTGACTAAGGTGCTGGTTAAACAATGAGTATCAGTACTTTGTTGAAGCATTAAAAAATAAACTCCAAAAATAGCTAAA